>JAADHK010000023.1 GCA_013151835.1 Deltaproteobacteria bacterium | reverse complement strand
TAAGTGTGCGCATATTATGTGCAGTCCCAACTTTATCGGAGGTGTGATATGCCTAATGTAACAATTTCCCTGGATGAAAAATTGTTAAAAACAGGACGTGAATATGCCAAAAAGCATAGTACATCCATTAACGCCCTTATTAGAAGGCTTCTGGAGCAAAAAGTAGGCGCCCATCTATCGCACCGAATTGATGAATGTTTCCAGTTGATGGACAGGGCTGGTGTGAATTCTTCCGGCCGCCGGTGGAAGCGCGGGGATTTATACGATGTCTAAGATTTTTCTTGATACAAATATTCTCGTCTATTGTATGGATGAATTTGATAAAAAAAAACAGACAGCCTGCCGTGCACTTTTAAAATCATTAACCAATGACATGGCCGGCGTTATTTCAACTCAGGTGATGCAGGAATTCTATGTTGCAACAACCACAAAGCTCGGCGCCGATCCTTTGTTAATAAAAGATATTTTACATTCTCTAAAACAATTTGAAATAGTTATGATCAGCCCTGAAATAATTTACGATGCCATTGACTGTGGCATTCTTAACAGGATATCATTTTGGAATTCTCTTATCGTGGTGGCGGCCGAGAGTGCCTGTTGTGAAAAAGTCTGGACCGAAGACTTAAATAACGGGCAGATTATTCGAGGGGTGAAGGTAGAAAACCCCATTCAGTCGATATGATAAAGCATTCGACCATGTGTTTAACAAACCATATGGATACTCTATGACCGATATCGCCATAAAAGTAGAAAACATATCCAAATGCTACCGCATCGGCTTAAAGGAACATATGCACGAGACTTTTGGCGGTGCACTCGGGGCATGGTTCAAATCTCCTTTTGCAAACCTGAAAAGGCTTAAAAACCTTACAAATATCAAGCCCGGCGAACCCGAATCAGACGACCTGGTATGGGCCTTAAAGGATGTCTCGTTTGAGGTAAAGCAGGGGGAGGTCATCGGCATCATAGGGCGCAACGGGGCCGGCAAGAGCACCCTTTTAAAAATCCTTTCCCGAATCGTGGAGCCCACGTCCGGCCGCGCCCTGATCAACGGCCGGGTGGCGAGCCTGCTTGAAGTCGGGACCGGCTTTCATCCCGAGCTGACCGGCCGGGAGAACATTTATTTAAACGGCGCGGTGCTCGGCATGACAAAGCGCGAGATCAACTCCAAGTTCGACGATATCGTCTCCTTTGCCGAAATAGGGAAATTTCTGGACACTCCCGTGAAACGCTACTCTTCCGGCATGGCCGTGCGTTTGGCCTTTGCGGTGGCAGCCCATCTCGATCCCGAGATACTTCTCATCGACGAGGTCCTGGCCGTGGGAGACGTTGTTTTTCAGAAAAAATGTCTCGGCAAAATGGGCGAGGTGGCAAAAAGCGGGCGCACGGTCCTTTTTGTCAGCCATAACATGGGGGCGGTCGCGGCATTGTGTGGAAATCTTATTTTGATAGAAAAGGGAAAAATAAAAAAAACCGGGGAACCGGACAATGTTATCAGCCAATACCTGAATAACGGCATGGGATTGAGTGGAAGCGTTGTTGTGGCGCCGGAGGAAATAGATAGTAAAACGGCTTTTTCCTTTCTTTCGGCAAGGCTTTCGACTCCGGGGCACGGTGAAATAAGCGATGTGAAGCTGGCCGGGGGAGTCGATGTCCGGGTGGAATATATCCTCAGGGAGCCGATGCGGCGTTTGATCATCGCCGTGGAGTTGTGGGACGGTAACGGTATCTGTGTCCTCATGACCACGGACATGGACCAAAAGGAGAATCCGTATGCCGACGAGCGTCTTCCCGGCACCTATTGCGCAACCTGTCATATCCCCGGGGATTATCTTCGTCCCGGGAGATATTTCATAACCATCGGCGCCGCTGTCCCGGCGGTTAAGCTTCTCGGAAAACTCCCCGGCCAATTGAGTTTCGATGTAATGGAGGTGGAGCCGGCCGGGGTTAGAATCGGGCAGGGCCGGCGCGGAGTTATCGCGCCGCAACTGGCGTGGGAAACCGTCCGCATTCCGGGGAAAAAGCTTAAGGTTCCATAATACAGGAGACAGTTTATGCGGCGCTTTTTTCCGGTCCTCAAGGCAGCCATAAAAAAGAACAGGCGTCTTTATTCGGCATTGCAGCGGGTGGGGCCTTTTTACAGGGCGCTGGAACAAGGCTGTCGGAAAAGGTTTCCAAGACGGTATCCCGGTATGGACCTGAGGCCCCGGGAGGAGAAAAAAAACGCCCCATTGAAGCGCCGGGCCCTTGTTTCCTACCTTGTGCATCCGTTTACCATATCACCCGGCGACCCCATGTTTTACAGGCACAGTAATATCTGGCAGTCTCACCGGATCGTTTATATTTTAAACAGGCTCGGTTTTCTGGTGGATGTAGTCGATTTTCGCGATAAAGGGTTTGTTCCAAAAAAAGACTATGATCTCTTTTTCGGGCACGGGGATGAGACATTTTTATCCATCGGCCGGAAATTGCCTGAAAAATCCAGGAAAATCTATTATTCGACCTCCAATTACTGGCGTTACCGGAACCGGGCGGTGGAAGAGAGATATGCGGCTCTTTCTCTTCGGAAAGGGATCGAGGTCCGGCCCTTGAAGATGATACCCCCGATCATCGAAGACGTTCTTTCCATGGCCAACGGGATCATAGGTATCGGGGGTGAGTTCGCAAGGGAAACATACGCGGGTTATCCCAGGGTCATAATGGTTGACAACACGGTGTTCCCGGACGGCGCTTACGATATTTCAAAAAGGGATTTCAGCTGCTCGCGGTCCCATTTTCTCTTTTTCGCCGGTGATGATAACATCCGGAAAGGGCTGGACCTCCTGATCGAGGCGTTTTCAGGCCTTAATGCGCATCTGTGGATCTGCGCGTTTATCGATGAGCCCATAACACGCCTGTATGAGAAGGAATTGAACCATCTGCCCAATATTCACCCCGTGGGGAGCATAATGCCCAGGAGCGACCTGTTTTATGAAATAATAGACCGGTGCGCTTTCAGCATTCTCCCCACGAGCAGCGAGGGGCAACCGGGGACCGTGGCAGAGTGCATGTATTACGGACTTATTCAGTTAATCAGCCCTGCCTGCAGCATAGAGGTGGAGGGTTTCGGGGAATTGCTGGAAGAGTGCAGCATTCGTGAAATCCGGGAAAAGGTGACGCGCTGGGAGGCAATGGCCCCCGGGCAATTGCGGTCCATGGCCCAAAAAGCCCGCCGGGTGGCGGAATCACGGTTCTCCCCCGCAGCGTTTACAGCCAACATGACCGCGGCGTTTAAAACCTTTGTTTGAACCTGTCCCATGGCAATTATTTAGTGGTGGCAGACATACACGGCTTTTTACGAGTCCGTCAACTTTGATAATGGAGGCTTTTCATGGATCCGGACGTCAATCCGGTCAAGGGTGAATTTGAAACCGGTTATCTCCGGGTATCTCTGCGGCAGAGGCTGTTAAATTGTGAAAACAGCGATCTTGCGCCCGTGTTTAAGCGTTGGCTGCCATCGAATCAGCCCGTTCTGGAGGCCGGCGCGGGTGTCGGTATCTGGGTGGCCTGGTTTGTTAAAAATAACTGGAAAACCGTGGGGCTGGAATGGAGTGAAACCCTGTGCGCAAAGGCCGGGAAAAAGATACCCGGGGCATTTTTTACCGCCGCGGACATGCGGTTCATGCCCTTTACGGACGGAGCGTTTGGTTCCGTGGTGGCGCTCGGGTCGATTGAACATCTGTCCGAAGGGCCTTTGCGCATGCTTTCCGAATTCAGGCGGGTTCTTGGAAAAGATGGTATCGCGGTTATTACCGTGCCCTGCAACGGACCCTTGCGGCGGGTTGTCCGGTCTGTCAAGTCACCCCTCCGGATGATCAAATACAGCCCGTTGTTCCGGAAAATCACGGGAAAGCCTTTCCTGGAGGGTAAAAATCTGAGGGCCGCGTTAAGGGAGACGGTTCAGGACTGGGCCGCTGAATTCCATTATGACCGGAGCGGGTGGCATTTTTATGAATACCAGTTTACCGCGTCCCAGATGAGGGCCTTTTTTCAGGAAGCGGGATTGACGGTGATAGAGGAGTCGGTAATTATGGCCGATTCCGGCATTTACAATACGCTGCGCGGCTTGGCGGGCAGGTATGACCCTGTAAGCGGCAGAGTTTTTCTTTCCGCAACGGGGAAAATCATCAAAAGATTTTTCGGGACAAACGCCACGGGGCATATGTTATGTTATGTGGTCGGTAAAGGATAAAAAGGGTTGATATAAATTCCCCCATGGGTATTTTGCCTATGCCATCGAAAATAAATTTTCAACTGCCGAAAGAGTTCTTGAGAGCCTGTTACCGGGATTTCCGGGAGAACCTGTTCGGGCAGACATTCCCCCTCAAACCTCAGGTTCTGAACCTGCTGGTAAACGATATCTGTAATTCCCGTTGCCGGATGTGCAATATCTGGAGACGGAAAAAAGACATGGAGATTTCTCCGGCTGAACTTTCCTTTATCCTGCGGGATCGCCTCTTTTCCTCTGTATCCCATGTGGGTGTCAGTGGCGGCGAACCCACATTGCGAAAGGACCTGCCTGAAATATGCCAGGCGGTCATCCAATCCTGCCCCGGTTTAAAAAGCCTTGGCGTCATTACAAATGCCATAAATCGTAAGGATGTGATCCGCGGAATCGAGGCTGTTTCCTCGGTGTGCGGGGCCTCCGGAGTTCCTTTTAATATCATGGTTTCCATGGATGGAATAGGGGCCGTTCATGACAGGATCAGGGGAAGGAAAGGGAACTTTGAAAGCGCGATTGCCGTTATCCGTTATTTTAAGGATAAGACCATCATTCCGGTGACAGTGGGGTGTACAATCGTCAGGGAAAATGTATGGCACGTGGATGATATCCTGGATTACTGCATCGATAACGGCATTTACATCCGTTTCCGGGTGGCGGAGTTTATCAGGCGGCTTTATAATGAACGTCTTACGGGCTCCATACGTAATTTCAGTCCCCTGGAGTCTTACCACCTGGGGTTGTTTTTTTTCAGGCTGGAATATTCCTATGAGACATCCCCCGCAATAAAAAGGAGCTATCGCAATATCCGGAGAATGCTCATGGCTTCGGCGGGCCGTGAATGCGGCTGTATTTTTGCAAACAAGGCATTGACCCTGGATTGCAGGGGACGATTACTCTATTGCGCCCCCCGTTCCCCCGAGTTGGGGGATTGTCGTAAAATTCCGGCCATAAAGCTTTATCGCGACAATATGGGCATACGGCGTAAAATAGTCGAAAATGATTGTGCCGGATGTATTCATGACTATACCGGTGAGCGAAATATTAGAGAGGTCCGCCGGGAATTCGGCAAACGCCTGTGGCGTAAAATTTTATCACTCGATACCTCTCTGATGCTGACAAGAGGATATCGGCATTATCCGGGCGGGAAAAAGTCCGTAAGGCAGCCGTCACGTTTTTTGATTATCGGGTGGTACGGCACCGAGACTGCCGGGGACAAAGCGATTCTCGCGGGAATTGTCCATGAAATTAAAAGCAGGTATCCCGGTTCGTCGATCGTTTTATCGACCCTTCACCCTGATTATTCCCGCATGACAATAAAAGAGCCGGGTTGCAGTGGAATAAGCCTTGTTCCGGTATACAGCTATGGATTTTTCAAGGCTGTTGCCGGGTGTGACGAGGTGATCATGGGCGGTGGCCCCTTGATGCACATAGATGAGCTGGGGCTCGTGCTCTCGGCCTTTTTCAGGGCGAAGAAGACGGGGAAGAAAACCTGGATCGCCGGTTGTGGAATCGGGCCTTTGGACAGGGGGCCGGGTTACGCCGAAGCCGTCAAGCGGATTCTTGCCCTTTCCGACAGGATCGAATTGCGGGATGCCGCTTCGGCCCGGTGGGCAAGGGAAAAAACAGGACGCACTGATATCACGGTAAGCGGAGATTATGCCCGGGCCCACGTCCTGCGCCGGGCCAGGCGCGGGAAGACGGGCGAAAAACGCCCATGCCTGAATCTTTACCTCAGAGATTTTACCTCAGAGTATAAAGGCGGGCTTACCGACAAGGAATTTTTTTTTCAAAAAGAAAGGTTTGAATCCCAGTTGGGGAGCATGATCCATGCCATTTGCCGCGGATCGGCTCTGAGGCCAAGGCTTCTTTCCATGCATCATTTTGTCATCGGCGGAGACGATCGGGTCTTTAACCGTCGTTTTTCAAGGCAGTACCTTGCGGACCTGAACCCTGTCACCGAAATTCAGCCCTTTACGGTCGACGAGATACTGGAATCGATGCGAACGGCTGTTTTTTCAATTTGTATGCGCTTTCATTCCGTGTTGTTCGCCCATACACTCGGCGTGCCGTTTATTGCCATAGATTACACCCGGGGGGGAAAAATTTTTCAATACCTGTCCGATAACGACCGGCTGCAAGCCTTGCTGAGCATGGATTCCATTGCACGGGGGGAGTGGCGCGGGGAGATCGGATCAGTGCCGCAACCAGGCGTATAGGGTTGAACATGCGAATATTACATATAAATACAAGCGACTGGGGCGGTGGAGCCGCTATTGCCGGCTATCGCCTGCACACGGCGTTGCGCCGGGAAGGGATGTCTTCATGCATGCTCGTTGGCAGACAAAGCCGGCCCGACCCGGATATCCGCGAATTTGTCCCCCGGGCGGGAATGGGGGAGCGGATACGCCGGCGTTTTCGTCTCCGGATGATAACCCGCGGGGAAAAAGGGTATCAAAAGCTGCGGCCCGACGGTTACGAGGCCTTCAGTGACTGCCGGAGTCAGTTCGGCCGAGGGCTCATGGATCAGATCGGTTCGCCGGACATCATCAATCTCCATTGGATCGCCGGGCTGGTCGATTACCCTGCTTTTTTTTCGTGCATGCCTTCTGAAATACCTGTTGTATGGACCGTGCATGACATGAACCCGTTCACGGGGGGGTGTCATTACGACCATGGGTGCGGCCGGTATAAGGATAATTGCGGGGCATGTCCTCAGCTCGGCTCGCACAATGCGTCTGACTCTTCCAGGCAAAACTGGATACTGAAGCGCAAGATTTTTGAAGCAGTGCCGGTTGACCGGTTATGCCTTGCGGCTCCCAGCCGATGGATGGCTGAAAGGATACGGGAAAGCGGTCTGTTGGGGCGGTTTTCCGTTGCCGTGATCCCCAATTGCATTGACACGGAAATTTTTTCTCCGAAGGACCGCGGGTGCTCGCGCGGGATTCTAGGCATTCCCCCGGATGCAAGGGTGGTATTGTTCGTGGCGGATTCGGTTTCAAACCGGCGCAAGGGGATGTCCCTGCTACTTGATGCCCTTGAAGGGATGAAAGACGTAAAGGGATTGTTTCTTGTTATGGTGGGTCGGTCGCCGATTCAAACCCCGGACTCCATTTCCTGCCTGAACCTGGGCGTGGTGAGCAATCATTATCTGTTGCCGGTTGTATACAGCGCCGCGGATATTTTCGTGATTCCGTCGCTGCAGGATAACCTTCCAAACACCGTTCTGGAATCAATGGCCTGCGGAACTCCTGTTGTCGGTTTTGATACCGGAGGAATCCCGGAAATGGTCAGAGATGGGTTAACCGGCTGCCTGGCTCCTCCCGGGGATGTCACGGGGCTCGGTAAGATCATGGCCGGCATTTTGCAGGATTTTACGGCACGTAAGGTAATGTCTGAAAAATGCCGCAAGGCGGCTGAAGGGGAATATTCAATGCAGCGCCAGGCCGAACAGTATATCGGGCTGTATGAAAGGATGATCTGATTTCCATGCAATGCCATGTATTGGACAATCTTCCCGGGCCATCGACCGGCCGGACCGGCTGGCCCTGGACAAAGGGTGCGCCTCTTCCGCCGGACAGGATGCCGGGTGGAAGACCCTGGCCGAAAATCACCATTGTCACGCCCAGTTACAACCAAGGGCGGTATATCGAGGAGACCATAAGATCGGTTCTGGTCCAGGGATATCCGAATCTCGAATACATCATAATGGACGGCGGGTCTGACGATAATACGGTCGAAATCATAGGGAAATATGAAAAATGGCTTGCGCACTGGGAATCCGGGCCTGACGCGGGCCAGGCCGATGCGCTTAACAAGGGATTCGCGCGTGCAACCGGCGAGATTTTCGCCTATATCAATTCGGACGATTTTTACGAGCCGGGCGCCTTTGCCCGCGCGGCTTCTCTTCTTGCCGGAAATGCGACCGGTCTTGCGGCCGGGGCCTGCATGATTTTTAATGAATCCGGGACGGTGAGCGTTTTTTATCCCAAATGGCCGAAAGAGCTTTCCCATTTTCTTACCCCATTCGGTTCCACATTTGCCCAGCCCGCCGGTTTCTGGACAAGAAAGGCCCACGAGGCCGCAGGCGGTTTTGATCCCGGCCTTCATTACGCCTTTGACAGGGAATTTTTTCTTAAAATGGGCCTTTGCGGAATAAAGCCGGTCTTTACCGACACCATACTTGCCCGTTACAGGGATCACCAGGAGACAAAGACTTCAAATACCGTGAAATTTTACGAAGAATCCATGCCTGTTCTTATAAAATATGCACGCGAGTGCGGGCTTTCGGACCGGGAAGTCTCAAGGCGTCTTCACGGGATAAAAAATGATATCGCGTACCTTGAGACCTTTTCCACATGGAAACGCTCTGGCCGGGCTGCTGCCGCGCTTTTTTTTGCCCGGCATCTGCTCAGATCGCCTGACTTTCCGGCTGACCGCAAGGTTCTGGGGCTTTTACGGCGGCTTTTGATGTTTCCGGCAGCCAAGGTGGAGGAACTTAAGAATGTGTGATCCCGGGCGGGCAAACCCGAAAATTTTGATGACCGCATATTTTTTTCCGCCCATGGGCGGGGCCGGGAGCCTGCGGCCGTTGAAGCTTGCAAAATATCTTCCGGATTGCGGGTGGGATCCGGTTGTACTGACGGTGAAGAATCCGGACTGGTATTACGCGAAAGACCCCGATCTCCTGAAAGAACTTCCGGCAGATGTTTTAGTATGCCGGACAAGGATGATACGATCCGCCTGGATTTATCGTCTGTTAAATCCATCGCGCGCGCAAAAAGCGGATAAATGGATACGCCGGTTTCTTCTCCATCCCGACGAGCAGGTCGGCTGGATTTTATCGGCTTATGCAGCCGCTCTGAGGATTGTCCGAAAACGGCGTGTAAAGGCGATATATTCCAGTTCAGCCCCCATGTCATGTCATCTGATTGCGTATCTGATCAAGAAAAAAACCGGGCTTCCATGGATCGCCGATTTTCGGGATGAATGGTATGAAAATCCGGATTTTGATTTCCCCACGATTTTTCACCGGCGCATGCATTTTAAGCTTGAAAAAATGATCGTGGATTCCGCAGATCAGGTTATAACCGCAGCGCCGGGGTTCTGCCGCCTTCTTGCCAAGCATCCGGGATGCGCGGGCAAGTGCGGCACCATCTACATGGGCTATGATCCCGAGGATTTTCCGTCATCTGTTCGGGAATCGTCACCATCTTCCGGGGAGGGAAAACCATTTACCATCGCGTTTTCCGGGCTTTTTTACGCGGCCTTCAGACCGGCCGGAATACTTGCCGCCGTATCCTCCCTCATCGATGAAGGCAGGATTCCCGCCCAAAACATCCGCCTCCTCTTTGTGGGGGCGAACTCGCCGGATGAAACCGGATTTGCGGACAGGCACAACATCTGCCGGTTCACCGGGTTTGTCCCGCACCGGCGGGCCGTCTCCCACCTGATGGCAAGTGACGCTCTTTTGCTTTTGCTCAGCCGGGAGAGGGGGGACTATGTCGTGCCGAGCAAGACATTTGAATACATTGCTTCCGGCAGGCCGATCCTTGCGGCGGTGCCGGCTGGGAGCGAGGTCGCGTCTATTGTCCGGAAGGCGGGAACCGGTCTGGTGGTCGATTTCGAGGATGCGGACGGGCTTCGGGACGGGATTCTGGAGCTGTATGACAGATGGCTTGCGGGGACCGATGTGCCCGCCCCGGCTCCCGGCTGCCTCTCTTTTTTCAATCAAAAGGAGCAAACCCGCCTGTTTGCTGAAATTTTGAATAATATCACGGCCGGACGGGAAACAAGCCGCCGGAAAGGATTGTCATCGTGAATATATGCGCTTTTTCCCGGGTGAATTACTGGCAGGGGATAAAGGGCGGGATGGATTTCCACGGCAGGCTTTTAAGCGAAGGGCTGGCGCGTCTCGGCCACCGCGTGACAATCATAAGCTCCCGGCATCCGGAGGGGATTTTGCGCGAGCAGAGAAACGGCGTTGATATTCACTATCTTCCGGATACGGTATTCGGCTCCAGGCGGCACGGGTGGGCGGCAAAAAGTGTGGGCAAATTCCGGTCATTGCAACGGCTGGCGCCTTTTGATCTTATATGGAGCCAGAGTTTTGACGCCTTTGGATTTACGGGCCATGGAAAAGGGTTAAACCGCCCGCCGATAGTCGCCACCCTTCATGGTAGCATCGTCCAGGAGTGCAAATCTTTTTTTTCAGGTGTCTGCACCAGGGATAAAAATCCCGTTCAATTCGCAAGGGGCCTGGCCGGTCTGTTCTTTGCTTACTTTATCTGCCAGAAGCCGTTGCTGTCGATTGCGGACCGCGTTATTTGCGTCAGTGCCGTTGTTGCGGAAGATATCGGGAGATGGTTCGGCCATGGATACAAGGCTAAATGCACGGTAATCGAAAACGGCGTTGACGTTGATTTTTTTGCGCCTGATCCGGAAAAAGGAAGGCTTGTCCGCAAGCGTCACGGCATACCCGACGGAGAGCCGCTGATCCTGAGCCTTGGCCGCCTGACACCTGCAAAGGGACATCAACTGGCTGTTTACGCGCTGAAAAAACTTTATGAGCGGCAACTCAACGCCCGGCTTCTGATTGCGGGTCAGGGCGAATATCTTGAAGCTTTAAAAGATATTGTGGAAAAATCGGGATTAAACGACCGGGTGATATTTACGGGTTTTGTGACCCATGACGAGGCCGTGGCATATTATAATGCCGCGGATATTTTTGTAATGCCCACGCTTACGATTGAAGGCCTCCCGTTTGTCCTGCTTGAAGCCATGTCCTGCGGCACGCCCGTGATTGCTTCCCAAATAGGCGGGAATGATTCTTTATTATCGGATAAGGTTGACGGATTGCTTGTTGAACCGGGAAATATTGAGTCCCTGGCTGAAAATATCGGGCGCTTGATCAATGACCGGGGTACGAGGGACGCCTTGTCCGGAAAAGCCCGCCGCAAGATCGTTGAAAAATATAGTGTGGACCGCATGGTGGCCCGCACCCTGGCCGTCATGGAGTCGGCGGTTTCATCCGGCAGGGAGTCGAATATGGGAGGTTTGAGGATTTGACTGAAGAAAATAGCAAACCGGCCCGTATTCTCTATATCGCGGATTCCACGAGCATACACACACAGCGGTGGCTCCGCTATTTTGTGGATAAAGGATATGATATCCATTTGATTACAATCGGCCGGAAACGGCGGATTTTACCCTATGCCCGTCATGTCATGAATTTTGACCAATTTTATTATGGTTCACCTTCATTTATTCCAAATCTGCTTAAGGCGCGGCGGCTTATCAGCTCCATCAGGCCGGATATCCTCCATGCCCATTTTGTCCATCAATACGGATGGCTGGGCGCGCTTTCGGGTTTCCATCCCTTTGTTCTGACCGGATGGGGGACCGATATTCTCGAGCTTCCCCACGCCTCCAGATTTAAATTCGGCAAGTGGCTGACGCAGTATGCTTTGAGAAGAGCCGATGCCGTGACCGTGACATCCGAAGCGGCCCAAAGGGAGGCCGTGGCCCTGGGCGCGCGGGCGAAAAAGGTTGAAGTCATATTCTGGGGGGTTGATACAAAAAAATTCAGGCCGGATACAGACACGGGGCAGCTTCGGGCCGATATCAACATCCCTGCCGGTGCGCCTGTAATTTTGAGCAACCGGAGTTTCGCGCCGCTGTATAATAACGATATTATCATAGAGGCCATGACCGGGGTTTTACGTAAATATCCGGCGGCCATCCTGATTCTGCAGAACGCGGGAGGAGTCCAGGGTGGAGAGCACGGGCTGAAGGCGCTTGCGGAACAAAGGGGAATATTGCGATCTTTAAGATTTCTGCCGCCTTTTGAACACGATATGCTCCCCCCCCTTTACGCGCTTGCGGATATATATGTTTCCGTCCCGTCATGGGATGCAGGGCCTGTTTCGCTCAAAGAGGCCATGGCCTGCGCATGCGCGCCGGTTATCAGCAACGTTCCCGGCCCCATGGAATGGGTGAGGCATGAAGAAAACGGGCTTGTGGTGCCGGTGCGTGATCCGGACAAACTGGCCCGGGCAGTTTGCAGGCTATTGGCCAATCCGGATATGAAAGGTCGCTTTAATGAGAAAAATAGAAAGATTATTCTGGAAAATGCCGGACATGACAGCCAGATGAGAAAGGCGGAAAGCATTTATCATAACTTGGTACATGCCTGACTAAGGCTGGCATGTAAACAGGGGCTCGGTATAAATTTACGCTTGAAGTGTTTATGATTGCACCATGGTTGGAAGTCCTCGCTTTGCGAGTCCTTTTGAAAAGTTGCAATTGCTGGAGATTGTTGTGAAAAACAGCGTAAGAGAATCAATAAAAAGATTTGTTCCAAAAGAGTTACGATACAGGCTGAAAAATATCTACAGGAATTTGAAGACATTCAAGGCACGCAAGGCCTTTGATGCTGCCGTCGAATCGCCTGAGTGGCTTGATTCGGAAATGCTGGAATATTTACAAGACAAATATTCATATCCTCCCGCAAGCAGTTATACCCTGCAAGACAGGAAAAAAGCAGCAGATGAAAGAGTTGCGGCTATTTTCAACACAATAGGATCGGAGGCTCCGAAAATAAACCGGTTCCTTGATTTGGGTTGTAGTGAGGGCTTGGTTTGTGCCGCTTTGGAGCGCTGTGGTAAATTCGCGGTAGGAATCGATCTTACGGCCTTATTTGTTGAAGGACCTGATAGAAATGCCGCATTTTTTTCACGGATGGATGCTTCCCGACTCGCATTTACCGACGGCAGCTTTGATTTTATTTTTTCTTTTGCTTCTTTTGAGCATTTTAATGACCCTCGGGCAGTGATTGAAGAATGCATAAGGATAGTCCGTCCGGGCGGTTACATTTATTTGCATTTCGGTCCGTTGTATTTGTCACATTACGGTCTGCATGCGTATCGCTCTATCACCATACCTTATTGTCAGTGTCTATTTGATAAGGAGGCTCTGATAATTTTTTGTGAAAAAAAGGGACTAAAGCCACCGGCGTTTGATTCATTAAATCAATGGACCTTGGAGAATTTTAGGAGCTTATGGAAAGCGTATCCGTCAAAATTACGTCGGGTCAGGTATTATGAATATATAAACACGGATCATGTAGACTTGATAACAAGTTATCCCTATTGTTTTAAAAGTAAAACGCAATATTTTCATAACCTCATCGTGCCTGAAATTGAGGTGTTGTTTCAAAAAACGGCCTGCTAAGGCCAATGAATTGTATTATTACAAAATATTCATATATAGATTTAAAAGTATTAAGGTTGAAGTCATATTCTGGGGCGTTGATACAAAAAAAATCAGGCCCTGCATCGACACGGAGCCGTTGCGCTCGGAACTCGGGATTGCAGCCAACGCCCTGGTTGTTTTGAGCAACCGGAGCTTCGCGCCGTTGTATAATAACGATATCTGGGGTATGTACTTGACTCAAGTAAGCACAACAAGTAGTGTTGTTGGCCATGGAGGAAGATTACCCAAAAACAGTGATCGAGATGGAAGACCGTTGAGCGGGATGGTCGATCCAGCGCCGGTAGCAACGCTCAAGGGACCAGCTCTGCCGTTCCTCGCCAGCTTGGATAATCTAAACATAGACCCCATCGATGATGACCCATCAACAACATATAGTGGCCACTTGAGTTAAGTACATACCCCAGATAACGATATTATCAGGGGCTCCTGTCCGGAAGGCGAAGCCGGGGGAGACGGCCCGGAAAAAGGGAGGATTCATGAATTCACGGCCGGAAGCCGAGCTGCAATGCTTTCAAAATCTGTGGAAAGGCGGCTATTACGAGGGTGATCCATTGGCGTCTTTTTTCACCACGATGCAGTAGTGATCGTGTCGTGAAACAATCCGGGATTCAATGACATTGAAGAACAGGGAGACATAATCGACAAATTCCTTCCGGCTCCATTCCCGCATATGATATTTGTTCGCAGGCGGGCCGATCCGGCTTTCAATACCCAGCCGATCCCTTGCCGGGGTACTCAGGAAAAGGTATTTCCATTCAATCCGTGAAAGGAAGCGCATGAGTTCATCCGGGTCGACAAGGTGTTCGATCACGTCCACGCAGATCGCCAGGTCAAAGGCGTCTTTCGGTGGAGATGTAAAATCGCAGAGTTCCCAGCGCCGGCCCGGGTATTTTTTTTTCACAAAATCGAGGGTCGGGGGAATCTCGAGACCAATGAAGTCAAAATTATTATAGTATTTCATCAGCTTGAAGCCGGAGCCGCATCCGATATCCAGTAGCCGTGAATAATTATTCGAATCCGCGAACCGTTTTGTGGCGGCGTAGACTTCATCCTGGTATTCATCGGTATAGGCGGTATCGATGAAATTGATGTGGACTTGTTGAGGTATGTAGAATGCCTTGATACAATACCGGTCCCGTGTTCGCCCTTTGATCAGGAATCGAAGACTGCGGAGGGCAGACAGCCATAAAGATCTCAGTATGAATATTATATTTTTTAGTCGCCTGATAATCATGTATATTCAAAATGGATAAAAAGCTATGTATTACCGCGCACGGCATTTTTGTGGAAAGTAATTTCTAATGAGCAGGCCGGGTTTTTTACCCGGTAATTGACTATATAATAATCCGCATCGGGCAATCAATGGGAATTTTGTTGCGGTTGAAAAAAATGGACATGTGCATGACTCATAAAATATAAACTACCCGATTATATTTCAGAATCCCTCACCTTTTTACTTTACAATTTTTTATTTGATAATTATCATATAGCCAAATGGGATAAAGTAAAGGAGCGGAAAATGTATGGTGCATCAATAGGGTTAAAGCCGCATTTCCGCGCAATTCAGCCGGTGTCTTGTTTTGGAATTATCCGGATCAGATTTGCCTGAAGATTGGAACAGCCGTCCGGTATCCCCTTCCACGCAGGCCATTGGCGATCAATGGATAAAAGAGCGAACCTCGGCTGTTTTAAAGGTGCCAAGCATAGTTGTGCCCGATGAATACAACTATCTGCTCAATCCGGCCCATCCTGATTTTGCAGGTATAAAAATCGATAGGCCTTATATTTAGTGGCCGAACGAAAATCGCCAATTTTTCCAATTTCTGTGTTGGGTTCAAATTTTAATCCTCAAAATACCATATGTATTCCTGCGGTTAAAATTTTCGCCCGCCTTGAACTTGAAAAAATTTTCAGATTTTCGTTCACGCACTATTTATTTTTTCGATCCCCG
>JAADHK010000043.1 GCA_013151835.1 Deltaproteobacteria bacterium | reverse complement strand
TACAAGGCGTAGTGGTGTCGCGAAAGCGGAGGTATACATATAGTATTCCGAGCATTTCGCGACCCGCTACAACGCAGTAGATGGGACTTTTACGACGTCATCAAAAATAAAAACATTCATAACGTTGCATAATTGCGACTCCATGAGTCGCAATTATGCGCGCCTTTCTGCCTGCGCGAAATCCCGCAATCACCGCATTTTCACAATAATTATTTGTAATTATTAAATATCAGAGTCAATTTAATTAGAAATGGCACATTGGCACATCGTTTGCATCTCCTTCTTTATGTAAAGGAGGCTATTCAGGTATGAAAATCGCGCTTACTGTCTGGGAAGACCGGATTTCACCGGTGTTTGATGTTGCAAGCACGCTTCTTTTAGCGGAAATAGCAAACGGAGAAATATTAAACAGACAATTTGCAGCTTTTAATCCTGTAATATCATCACGTCTTGCGGACATGCTGAAACAAATGGGGATATCCGTCCTGATATGCGGGGCTATTTCAAAACTGCCTGCAGATATCATTGCATTAAGCGGCATAGAACTTATTCCTTTTATTTCCGGCAATGCGGACAGGGTGATTGACTCTTTTGCAAAAGGCAAACCGATTATCCCGGCATTTTCAATGCCGGGATGCGGGAAACAGTGTTGCAGGCACTATAAGAATAATAATTGTTTTGGTAAACAAAAGGAGACGAAGAACATGCCAAAAGGGGATGGAACAGGACCGCAAGGCCAGGGGCCGGGATCAGGAAAAGGCAGGAGCGGATGCAAAATAAAAAAAGGCGGCAACGCGGGACAAGGTAAAGGCCAACGTGGCGGGCAGGGTATGGGCCGCGGCAACGGACAAGGGGCAGGCCGAGGCGGGCAAGGCAAATGATACATATTTTACTGGTAAGTTCTGATAAAGATTTTTTTACGGATTTAGCATCAAACACCGAAGAAAATGTTGATTTGAGCATTTCCCGGGCATCTTCCGGCAGCAATGCCCTCTCCATGATTTCAGGCAACCGCTTTGAACTGGTCGTGTCGGATGAATCGCTTTCCGACATGACCGGCCTTGAATTTATGAAAAAACTGGTTTCAACAAATCCGATGATCAATTGTGCCGCAGTCAGTTCCCTTTCATCCGAAGATTTTCACGCAGCAAGCGAGGGACTTGGTATTCTGATGCAACTGCCGCCCTGTCCGGATAAAACTCATGCAGAAAATCTGTTGCAGCACCTTAAGCATATTTTAAGCATTACAAACACGGCAGGCGGATTAAACTAAGGAGTCTTTTGCTTATGATTATAAGTGTTGCAAGCGGAAAAGGGGGGACAGGCAAAACAACCGTGGCTACAAATCTGGCACTTTCGCTTGAATCCGGAGTGCAGCTGCTGGATTGTGATGTGGAAGAGCCCAATTGCCATCTCTTTTTAAATCCAGTGATTGAAGAAACTGAAACTGTTTTTACACCGGTGCCTGAAATCGATGCGGATAAATGTACCTTCTGCCGGAAATGCGTTGATATTTGCCGGTTCAAGGTTATCGCCATACTCGGGGAAACCATTCTCACGTTTCCGGAACTGTGTCACAGTTGCGGCGGTTGCATGGCAATATGCCCTGAAGATGCCATAACCGAAACCGGCCGACAACTCGGTGTCGTTGAAAAAGGCCGTCTGAATAATATCGATTTTGTGCATGGACGTCTCAGGGTTGGTGAAGCAATGTCCCCGCCACTGATCAAAAAGGTCAGATCCTTTGCCCGGTCTGATAAAATCAATATTATTGATGCGCCTCCGGGCACCTCATGCCCGGTTATTGCCGCCATGAAGGACACTGATTTTGTTTTAATGGTAACCGAGCCCACGCCTTTCGGTCTCCACGACCTGAGACTGGCGGTTGAGGCGGTCAGAATTCTGGGCATTCCCCACGGCCTGGTCATTAACCGTTCAGATATCGGTGACAGCCGGGTACAGGCGTATGCCGGGCGGGAAAATCTGCCGATTTTGATGGAGATTCCCTTTGACCGGCGAATCGCTGAAGCCTATTCAAAGGGAAGGTCTATTGTGGAAGAGATGCCTGAGTGGAAGGAGAAATTCCTGAAATTATACAGCCAGGTTGAAAAACTGGTTGAGTAAAGGAAATGAAATCCAATGAGAGAACTGGTGGTTTTAAGCGGCAAAGGCGGCACCGGCAAGACAAGTTTGACAGCGGCCTTTGCGTCTCTGGCAAAAAACAGCGTTCTGTGCGATGCGGATGTAGATGCCTCGGACCTCCATCTGCTGATGGCGCCTGAGATCAAACAACGCACTGATTTTAAAGGCGGCGGCATTGCGGTCATTAATCCGGATCAATGCACCGGATGCGGCCTCTGTATGGAGGTTTGCCGGTTTGATGCGGTTAAAGAAGGTTTTAAGGTTGATGAAATTGAATGCGAAGGCTGCGGGGTCTGTGTGGATTTCTGCCCTGAGGAGGCAATTGATTTTCCGATCAAAACATGCGGAGAATGGTACATTTCAGAAACACGATTCGGCCCGATGGTTCATGCGAGGCTTGGCATTGCTGAAGAAAATTCCGGCAAGCTGGTTGTCCTTGTCAGGCAGGAGGCAAAAAAGCTTGCTGAAAGTAAAAATATCGACCTGATCATTACCG
Source organism: Deltaproteobacteria bacterium (assembly GCA_013151835.1). GTDB lineage: Bacteria > Desulfobacterota > Desulfobacteria > Desulfobacterales > Desulfosalsimonadaceae > JAADHK01. The sequence goes on along the minus strand of JAADHK010000043.1, from coordinate 37,260 downwards.
ATGGCCCGCCGGGCATAGGGTGTCCGGTTATCGCTTCACTCGGCGGCGCCACCGCTCTGATTATTGTAGCTGAACCCACGGTTTCCGGGCTGCATGATATGGAACGGGTCGCGCAGCTTGCAGCCAATTTTAAAGTGCCGGGCATGGTATGCGTTAACAAGGCTGATTTGAATCCTGAGCAGGCGGAGACGATTGAAAAACTGGCCGAAAAGAAAAACCTGTCAATTCTCGGTCGTATTCCGTTTGATCCTGTTTTTACGGAATCGATGATTCAGGGGAAAAATATCATTGAATATAAAAACGACTCGAAAATCAGCCAGGTCGTCAGAGAGATATGGGACCGGATTATGACATCTCCGGCCATGAACAAATAATGGAGCCAATTTCAAAACGTCATCTAAGGCTCGCTGTCGGTGTTGCAGTCCTCCTCAAAATGCTCACATACTCCCATGTATGCTGCGCTTTTTCGGCGGCCTGCGCCTTGACATCAAGCCTGATCTAACATTTTGAAAATGCCTCAATGGATTAAAATATTATTAAAAAAGGAGAACTTTTATTATGAAAAACGGAAGAATTGCAGTTCCATCCAACGGACAAGGGGGTCTTGACGGAACCAGGTCAGGACATTTCGGTCATTGTGAGGTATTTACCTTCATTGATGTGGAAAACGGAGAAATAAAAAATATTTCAACACTGCAGAACCAGGAACACGTCCAGGGGGGATGCATGGTTCCGGTCAACCTGCTGGCAGAACATAAAGTGAACGCGCTTGTCGTCGGGGGAATCGGCATGCGACCGCTTATGGGGTTCAGGCAGGTGGGTATTGATGTCTATCATGATAGCGAACGGGCTGAGATAAAGCCTGTGGTTGATGATCTTATCGCAGGAAAACTGCAAATTATTGCAAACGACCAGGTTTGCGGTGGCGGTGGAATGAATCCGGCATAAAGGAGAAACAGAAAATGAAAATAGCTGTTACATCCAAAGGAACGGACCTTGATTCACAGGTTGACCCCAGATTCGGGCGCGCTGCCTACATTCTTATCGTTGATACACCCAGCCTTGAGGTAGAGGTGTTGGATAATTCAGAGAATGTAAACGCGTTTAAAGGCGCCGGGATTCAGGCTGCGGCCATGGTAAGCGACAAAGGCGCAGAGGTTTTGCTTACAGGTTTCTGCGGCCCCAATGCGTTTAAGACGCTTGCGGCTACGGGGGTAAAGGTGGCAATGGATGCCGGCGGCACGGTTTCCGATGCTGTAAAAGCGTTTAATGAAGGGAAAATGCCCTTTGCCGATGGCGCAAATATTGAAGGGCAAACGTAGGTTTTGTGACACAACCTCCTGCGGATCATCCCCTGGTGTGACTGGTTATGAAGGCCCCGGCAGTTGCTGCGGAAAAGATATTTGAAAACGATTGGTAATCATAAAAAGTTCCATATACAAGGCGTAGTGGTGTCGCGAAAGCGGAGGCATACATATAGTATTCCGAGCATTTCGCGACCCGCTACAACTTCCTGAAGCCCGTTAATGATAATCATGCGTTCCCGGAACAACAGGGATACCTGTTTTATCCTGAAGGATTTTTGCCATTTCTTCAGCAGTGGCATAAGGGCATGCTGGTTTCGCATTGACCATGCAGGAACTTAAATGGATCGCATCGGGCTTTATTTCCGACAGCTTCATCGCCATACCGGTGTTCGGGGCAAGGCTCCGGCCCGGGCATTCACATTTAACAAACGATACAACTGAAGAAGGCGAATCGAACTTCCCTTCTCCAAATGACGCAGCTTTAAGGCATCGCCATTCGCCGGGGCATCCGTATCCGCTGTCCATGTAGGCACCGCATCCAATAATTACAACTTTTTCCATTCTATACTCCTTGCCTTTAACTAGTTGCTTTGTTTGAGATGAATCTGGCAGGTTGGCCGGATAAATTCATTCCATTTTATTGACACGCCCGGTAGCTTTAACATGAAATGTCGTGACGCGGGCTATTGTCATTTGATAATCCTATTCAGCGGATTTTTCCAGCTCTGCGATTCGCTTACTAATGGTATCCAGTAAATTCCGGAGAGAATCCGCCTGTACTTTCAATCCATTCAGTTCGACGGTTGAATCGTCCGCGTATGGTCCGGCATACGTTGGCGGATAACCAGCGAAACCTCTACCGAATCCACCTTTCATTCCCCGGCCCATGCCGCCTCTAAAACCTCGCCCAAGCCCCATGCCTCTGCCAACGCCCGCGCCTCCAACAAAAGGAGCCCGGTTTCCTGTTGCTGCCGGATTGCATAATCCTCTCATGCCTCCGGTCATTGGTCCGCTACCCATAGGACCTCTTCTATCATATCCTGGCATAATACTACCTCCATCTATGTTAACTATTATTTTTTACGTCGCTGGCCTTGTCCAGTGCCCTTGGCGGGAAATTCCCCTCTGCCTTTTCCGGTACCCGGTCCCTTACCGGACGGACCGGTTCGATCTTTTCCCGGCATATTCTTCACCTCTTTTTGTGGTTGCGCCTTAAAGGCGAAATTCGGTCTCCCCAAACCGTCAGTGCAATTATCATATCTGAATCGTCTCCTTACATATTGGGATTGCATCAGATATGCCAACAACAGCATGGGACATTAAAATTAATTATAAAATATTAATTCAAATAGTTATAATCAGGATGGAGTAGAAGACAATCCGACAGGAAGCATAAAGGGTCGCATCGCTGCGACCCTAACCATCGCAAAGGTGCGACATTGTGTAAGGATTTACTTGCGCCAGGAGCGTCCGTCAATTTGCGGGGGACGTATCAGGGCATCTTTTTTAACAACTGGTTCGCCGCTGTCAGCAGCGGATCCCACACGGGTCCGAATGGCGGCGCATAAGCAAAATCGGTCTGGCTGAAACGTTCAACTGTCATTTTGTTATGCAAAGCAACTGCTGCCGCGCTTATCCGATGGGCAACGCCTTCCTTTCCGACCATCTGCGCACCGAGCAGTCGACCTGTTTTTATATCACCGATCAAATGGACATAAATCGTCGTGGAACCTGGATGGGCATGTGCGCGGGAGCGGCTTTTAATCACAATATCTGCCGGGTCAAATCCTGACTCTTTTGACTCTTTTAGGGTAAGCCCCGTCCGCGCAATTTCAAGCTCAAACACCTTGAATACCGATGTGCCGGCCACCCCGTCAAGTTCCATCTGGCTGCCGCAGATATTATCCGCCACCGCCCAACCGGCACGGTTTGCCCTTAACGCCAGGGGAATCCAGGTTTTTTCTCCGGTCACCACATGATAAGCATCCGCGCAGTCGCCGGCAGCGTATATGTTTTCATCCGATGTTTTCAACATTCGGTCCACGGCAATGGCTTTTTTGACACTGGTTTCAAGTCCGGCTTTTATTGCCAGTTCATTGTTGGGGGTGATGCCAATGGCAACGATGACCATGTCCGCCTCAAGCGTCATGTCTTCGCAGACAACGGCCAGGCTGCTGTTTGCCCGTTCAATTTTCCGGACCGAATGCCCCATGTGCAGCGCAACACCGTTTGCCGCCGCTTCTTTTTGGACCTCATCCGACAGTTCATCGGGCATCCAGGGGATAAAATTTAGATTCGGCTTCACCATGGCAACTTCCATTGCCCGGGCGCGGAGCGCTTCACACATTTCAAGGCCGATATACCCCATTCCAATAATCACCGCCTTTTTAACCGGGTGTTCATCCATATACGCCTTGATTTTCCGTCCGTGATCCAGATTTTTTAATACCAAGACCCCGGGAAGATCAAATCCCGGAAGATCCGGAACAATGGGTGAACCGCCGGTGGCAATCAGGAGTTTATCATAGGGGAATTCAAATTTTTCGCCCTCATATGTGACGCCGGCAACCCGCTTCTCCTTAGGCTCAATAGATTCAACCCGATGCCCGGTCAAAAGATTTATGCCCTGTTTTTCCCTGAAAACCTGAGCCTGCCGGACCACCAGGTCTTCAATCGCTTTTTCCGGGACGGCAATATTATATGGCATGCCGCAGGCGCTGTATGAGACATCATGGGTTTTTTCTAAAACAGTTACATTCATTTCCGGCATATTCCGCTTTGCACGGCTGGCGGCACTCATACCGGCCGCGTCCCCGCCGATAACAAGAAAATTCATAGGTTCTCCTTATCTTGCTTAACGTTCTTCAGCAGCTTTGATACAATGTATCGTTTTGTGGATTCGCCGTTTTAACATAAAAAACCGTCCCTGCCTGCCAGGCAGGGTGTCAGTGCTTTATCTGTCAGGTAGAGCAGGTTTTTGTTTTTTCCGCACCTTTGGCGATCCAGTCCAGAAATCTTTTCAACATACCTGATTTCCTGGATTGCGGCTGAAGCGGTTCGTTATCTGATTTCAAAACCGCATCATACTTTTTAGAGATTGATTTATTTTTCATTTTTCAAGCTTTCCCGTAAACATGGTGAAAAACGTCATGATATAGGCATTGCTGGGTGGGTTGCCCACTAGTGGCTGGTGTATCCAGTTATGCTTTGGCAAATCCCACACTGTTTCTTTTTCACCGATAATATCCGCCCACCTGGCCATGAGGTCGCCCAGATGCTTTTCCTGTGTGATCGCCTGAAAACCAATAATCTGCCCCCTTTTGACAGTTCCCTGATCTTCTGCCGAAACCACCATCTTGTACCAGGCCTTTTTGGCATAGGGAGAAGCGTGTTCTGCGGTAAAGAGTTCAATTTTTTCCGCCATAACATTTAAATCCCGGGACGCAACCATGCCTTCACTGTATCCGGCAAACCCCCAGAACAAATCCGCAGCATGGGACATGCCGGCGCCAACAGCCAAAGGCCCTTCCAGGTCAATCCCCTTAAAATGTTTGGCGATAATCGCCCCTTGCATCATGACGTTGGGAAGCAGTTGGAATTGAACCGGTTCTGAAAATATGGCATCATCTATTTCAATAAGATCACCGATGGCATAGACATCCGGTACGCTGGTGAGACAGCGCTCGTTTACCCGGACGCCGCCGGTCTTGCCGATTTCACACCCCACTTCCCTGGCCAATTGAATATCAGAAGAAACACCTGCGCCGATAACGACCAGATCGGCTTTTATCTTTTGATCTCCCACGATGATATACCCATCCCCTACCTCGGTGCATGGTTTTCCCAGGTGAATATTCGCGCCTTCATTTTTAAGGGCTTCTTCCAGGTGCGTGGACATGTCGGCATCAAGGAAACTGACAAGATGGGGCAATATCTCCACCACTTCCACCTTGTTGCCACGGATGATCAGGTTGTCGATAATCTCAATCCCCACCAGTCCGGTGCCGACCACCGCAACGGTCAACCCGGTGCCGCATATGGCATCAATGCGCCGGGCGTCGGCCACGCTCCGGACCACAACCACGTTATCTCTCAGTGCAGCTTTATCATAGGATTTTCCTTTATAATAGACAACCTCTCCCACCGGGTTGGAGCCGTCATAATCCAGATTAATGGCCCCCTTGATGGGCGGAAGGGATGCCTGGCCGCCCATGGCAAGAATCAGCCTGTTATATGAGACTGAAAAATCCTCGTCGGATTTTAAAAATGTGCCATAGGCTGTCTTGTTCGGATGATCGATACGGCTGATCCTGCCCACGATTCCCACATCATCGAAATTGGGCAAAAAGGTATGATGAGAAGTGACCGCATCATTGATATCATTTAAAAACTTTTTACCAATCCCATAGGGGATGTTGCAGCGACAAACCACTTCCGGCTCATCGCAGACCACTTTAAAATCGGTTATATTGTTTGCCAGCAACGATTTTGAGGTAAAAATCCCTCCGGGACCGCCGCCGACGATCAGTATCTCTGTTGAATATTGTTTCATCTCAACCTCCTTATCATTTTGGTTTTCCCAATTATATAATTCAAAATCGATTAATCTTCCACTCATTTAACTTTTAAAATATCAACATCTACTTACCTGCCCGCCGTTTTTTTGCGATCATTTCAGCCGCTTTAATCAACGGGTAAGCGGTTGGCGGTGCGGTGAGCAGCGGATGTGTTCCAATTTGAGAGGTCAACAACGCATCCACGGTCATCCTGTTTTGAATCACAAACCCAATCAGGTTTGTTAATTCGCCTGTTGATTTTCCGCCCATCACTTCTCCACCCAGAATAATCCCGGATTCCTTTGAAACAATTAATTTAACAATCTGCTGATGCGTGTCCGGCAACGTGCCAGGATGCCTGTCAATCCCTTCAAATGTGTCGGTCAGGATTTCAAAACCCCGCTCGTTTGCCAGATTCTCCGTCACACCCGCCGCACCAAACGCATAATCGCCGATTGATGTGCAGAAAATAGATATGGTCCCGCCAAATAGTCGGACCGTGGACAGCTTGAATAAATTCATGGCCGCAATTCTGGCTTCCGCGCAGGCAGTTGAGGCCAACATCGTAGGTTTTACGGTTCGGGTAATAAAACTGCGTTTTTCAGCACAGTCTCCAATCGCAAAAATATCAGGATTCTCCGTCCGCATATATTCGTTGACCCGGATAAACCCTATATCGTTGATTTTTAATCCGGCTTTTTCGGCCAGTAGAACATTGGGACGATACCCGACAGACAGCACCACGGCATCCGCTGCCAGCGTCTCGTCATTATCCAGTGTCACGCCGGAGACCTTGCCGTCGCCATTAATTTCCTTAACGCCGCAGCCGGTTTTTATCTTAACCCCCCGGCTTTGAAGCACTTCTTCCGCTTTGATTGTGAGTTCTTCGTCAAAGGCCAGGGCCAACACATGAGGCATCATTTCCACCAGTGTTACATCCTTGCCTGACTTGCTGAGTTCATCTGCTATTTCAACACCGATAAATCCCCCGCCGATGACCAGCACTTTTTTAAACCCATTAAGACAAGCCCGAAAGCTGTCAAGATAGGTCTTGTCCTTGGGAATGGTATACACGTTCTTCAGGCCAACCCCTTTCAGCCATGCCGGTTGTACGGGTGTCGAACCTGTTGCAAGGACCAATTTTTCAAAACCGATATCTGTGCCGCCGGAAATTTTGCAGGTTTTGTTTTCCGGGTCAATGGAGATGACTTCACCCGTTTTTAGCGTCACTCCTGCGTTTGTCAGGCCCGTGTCAGGAATACAATTCTGGTCGCTGGATTCCAGGGTTCCAAACATATAAGGAATCCCGCAGGGAATCAGAACATGGTCTTCCTTTCGGATAAGCATCACTTCCTTATCCGAATAAAATGATTTTGCGGTTGTGGCCGCAACAATGCCTGCGGCGCTGCCACCAATTACCAAAACATCTGTTTTTTCCATTTTTATAAATCCTTATCTTTTTTTAAAGTAAGTGGTCTTTAAATTCACCGATTATATAATTGATGATCTCGTAAAAAGTCAGGCAACCCGGTAAAGATGGCATCGTTGCAAGTTCCATATACAAGGCGTAGTGGTGTCGCGAAAGCGGAGGCATACATATAGTATTCCGAGCATTTCGCGACCCGCTACAACGCAGTAGATGGGACTTTTTACGACGCCATCATAATTATTTCAGGTTCAATCGTCACCTTCTCGATCGCGGAACAGGATGCCGCATCACCTTTTTATTAACAGGAACGTCATCAATACGTTTTCCCCCTCTTTTATCCATGAACCAGATGGGGCATGAAGACCGGAATTTACAATAAATTTCCGGGTCGCGGCATTTTATGCATTCTTCACACAAATAAATATTATGCTTCATGCACAAGAAATTGGTTTCTCTGTCCGGATGATTGATGCATTTTCCCATGAGGTTCTTCTCCCGGTATCAATCCGACATTAATCGAGTAATTTTTCCAAAGCACCGGATAGGGTCTTTTCCGGCTGAAGTCCGATAAATCGCTGCATTTCCTTGTTGTTTTTAAAAACTATCAATGTCGGTATGCTCTGAATGCCCAGTTCCAAAGCAATATTTGGATTATTATCAATATTCATGGCTGAAATAACAGCCCGGCCATCAAACTGTTTTGCAATTCTTTCAAGAATTGGTTCCTGTGAACGGCACGGCCCGCACCATGGCGCGTTAAAATCAACCAGCGTGACACCGTTTTGAATCGTGTTATCAAACTCAGTTTTTGATATGATTTCTTTTGTCGCCATCATTTCCTCCCTCATCATTCACACTGATTAAAATCGTCATCCATTTTTCCGGCTCTCCCTTTCACGCCAGCGAAGTAATGAAATCAACAATTTTAATTTCAATATTTATGCCATTTGTATCTCAGGCTGGATTTATTTGGTTTTTATGCGATTTATTTTATGTTTAATCACTTGAAATATAGTATAAATTTAATGCAAAAAGAAATATGCGGCATATTATATTGATGATCTCGTAAAAAGTCAGACACCCCGGTTACGATGGCTAAGTAGAAAGTTCCATATACAAGGCGTAGTGGTGTTGCGAAAGCGGAGGCATACATATAGTATTTCGAGTATTTCGCGACCCGCTACAACGCAGTAGATGGGACTTTTTACGACGCCATCTATATTGACAAGCAAATAAATTAAGCTACACTAAAAGTGGCGCTACTTATCATGCCTGGTAGCGCCATGGTAGCGATTTTTAACAATTCATTGAAGCGCTGAGATCAACAGACTAAACACCTGTGTAATTCTGATAAATAAGGATGTAATGGACAAAAAAATCCCTGATATAATGAATCCCGAATTCGAGCGTCTGCTTCTGGAATCAATGGCGGACGGGGTATTCACATTGGATGACAGTGGAAAAATCACTTCCTGGAATCCGGCAATGGAGCGGATATCAGGTTACAGCGCCGGGGAAGCCGTGGGAGAATCCTGCACATTGCTTAATTTTAACCGTTGTTTCAGAAAGTCCTGTCCAGAGGGGATCATAGAATGTGGAATCTACAAACACGAACGCATTGACGGAAAGGAATGTTTTCTCAAACATAAAAACGGTAATGATGTGCCGGTTATCAAAAGCGCACGAATACTCAGAGACAAAAATGCAAGTATCAAAGGCGTTGTGGAGACAGTGACCGATTTGACTGAACTGCACAAAGCCCGACGGGAAGCCGAGGATGCAAACCGTAAACTGGGAGAAATTCATCGGTTTGACAATATCATTGGAAAAAGCAGCCCCATGCAGCGGGTTTTTTCCACCATCAAAGCGGCGGCTTCAAGCGATGCCACCATACTAATCCAGGGGGAGAGCGGCTCCGGTAAAGAATTGGTCGCAGGCGCGGTTCACTACAACAGCAGTCGTGTGGGCATGCCCTTTGTCACCGTTAACAGCAGTGCGCTTTCAGAATCACTTTTAGAAAGTGAGCTGTTCGGCCATGTAAAAGGCGCGTTTACCGGTGCGGTGCGTGATCGAACCGGGCGTTTTGAAGAAGCGGAAGGCGGCACCCTGTTTTTAGATGAAATCGGTGAGCTGAGTCCGTTTATTCAGGTGAAGCTTCTTCGCGTTCTCCAGGAGCGGGAATTGGAACGGGTGGGGGAATCGAAAAAACGCAAAATCGATATCCGGGTCATTACGGCCACAAACAGAGATTTGTATGGTCTTGTTCAAAGTGGCCATTTTCGGGAAGATCTGTATTACCGTCTCAAGGTGTTTCCCATTAATATTCCGCCATTGCGGGAAAGAAAAAAAGATATACCTATTTTGACCAGTCATTTTATAAAATTGCAGAATCATAAAACCGGCAAGCAAATCACCGGCGTCTCCCAGGAGGCAATGCGGATTCTGCTGGATTACAACTGGCCGGGCAATGTGCGTGAGCTTGAAAACGCCGTAGAGCATGCGTTTGTGTTGTGTGAGGGCCTACACATCGATATTTTTGACCTGCCCGTTGAAATCCGTCGGATGGAATACCGGCCGCATGTTGCAAAAGCATATGAAGCCGATGAAAAAACCGGGCCGTTTAGAAAAAAACTGACCCGGGAATTTTTGCTTGAAACGCTTGAAGAAAGCAATTGGAACAAAGCCGAGGTTGCCCGCCGGGTGGGATTCAGCAGGGCGGCAATCTGGAAATATATGACTAAGTGGAATATTCCGATGAAACGACCTTAAAATATATCTGATGACGAGGGAGGAAAACCCTCCCCCGTCGAGTAAAAACGCGGCCGCGATTTTATATCCGGCTTTATCTAAATGACCTCTATGGCCGTGGCCAGGGAAACCCCGCCCCCGCCGCAGAGGGTTGCCATTCCCAGATTTTTCTTCCGCCGCCTGAGCGCGTAAAGGAGTGTAACCATGATCCGCGCGCCCGTGGAGCCGACCGGATGACCCAGGCCGATCCCCGAGCCGTTCACGTTTGTAATCTCGCGATTCATGCCCAGGTCTTTTTCACACCCCAGGTACTGGGCCGCAAACGCCTCGTTCAATTCCATGAGTTCGAAGTCGTTTAATTTCAGACCGCTTTTTGTGAGCATGGACTTTACGGCCGGGACGGGGGACAGGCCCATAACAGAGGGATGGCAGGCCCCCATGCCCGTGGCCCGGATTTTAGCAAGGGGTTTTAAGCCCAGCTCATCCGCCTTTTGGGCCGACATGATGATCATGGCCGTGGCCCCGTCATTAAGGCCACTCGAATTGCCGGCCGTGACCTTGCCGGTCTTGGGAATAAAGGCCGGCGGAAGCTTTTTCAGGTCGTCCATGGTAATTCCGGGCCTGAAATGCTCGTCATGGGCGAAGATAACCGGGTCCTTTTTCCGTTGCGGAACCGGAATGGGAACCATTTCATCCGCAAACGACCCGTCGGAATTGGCCCGCTCGGCATTGTTATGGCTTCTCAAGGCCACCTCGTCCATTTCTTCACGCGTGATACCATGCATCTGGGCGATAAACTCGGCGGTATGCCCCATGATATAAGGTTTTCCCACAAAATATGAAAGCGGCGGCCGGGTTTCGTCAACCGGCCCGTCTTCGGGATGGGGAATAATGTGCGAACCGCAATGAAGGGCATGGATCATGGCGTCCTTGAACACGTCATCCTGGAGCCTGCATCCCCAGCGGGCGCCTTCGACCACATAGGGAACCCCGGACATATGCTCCACGCCGCCGGACAGGATAATATCAGCCATCCCGGACTGGATCATGGCCATGCCCGAGATTGTTGCTTCCATGCCGGATATGCAGACCCGGTTGATGGTGACCGCCGGGACCGTATCCGGAATGCCGGCCAGAAGAGCCGCCACCCGCGTGACATTCAGGGTATCCACCGGTTCCATGCAGCAGCCGAAACGGACGTCATCAATCATGGCGGCATCGATTCCGGCCCGTTTTACCGCTTCCTTCATGGCGATGGCGGCGATACTCGCGGCATTCATCTTCTTTAAGGCGCCTCCGAATGTTCCAATGGGAGTTCGGCATGCTGAAACAATTACAACTTCTTTCATTTTTTACCTCCTTGTATTTAAGCCACCAGCAATTCTAATTGTGGAAAGAGCTACGGTACGGCCCACGTAGCGGAAGGCGTAGCCTTCCAGTTAATGGCGGCCTGAAGGCCGCCGCTACGTTGACCCACGCATGGCAACATTAGTTTTGTGTATCCATAATTAGAATTGCTGTTAAGCCACATGACTGATAAAGATACAAAAATGCACTTTTCCGAAATAATCCTTATCGCCGTAAGTCTTGCCATGGATGCCTTTGCCGTATCAATTGCGAGTTCCTGCTCGGGCTGCATCGAAGGAAAACGGGCCGCTTTCAGGCTCTCCTTTCACTTCGGCCTGTTCCAGGCCATGATGCCGGTTATCGGCTGGTTCGCGGGCGCCCGGATTATGCCCCTGGTTGCCGGGGCCGGACCCATGATCGCCTTTTGTCTCCTGGCGTTTATCGGGGGCCGCATGATCTTAAACGGATTTTCGCCCGAGGACCCTCTTTTACGCCCGGACCCGTCAAAGGGAACATCCCTTGTCATGCTATCCGTTGCAACCAGCATCGACGCCCTGGCCGTGGGATTTTCCCTGGCCATGGTAAATGTCTCCATCTGGTACCCGAGCGCGATCATAGGGATCGTGACTGCGGGCCTGAGCCTTGCAGGAATCCGGCTGGGTCGCTTCCTTGGAAAAACCATAGGTCCGCGCATGGAGATTGCAGGCGGGCTGATCCTTGTGATCATAGGATTTAAGATATTGTTTAACTAACCCCTTATTTTATAGATGCATCGATCCAGCTGCCGATTTTCCGAACACTCCCTGTTTCCCATTGGGGTGAAACACGTAGCTTTACAAACATGCAAAATGCTTTTTCCACCATATCTATCACGCGCCCGCATAGATAGAGCTTTTCCAGCACAGCCCCCTCAATGTCCGATTTTGACTCCACCTTCCCGGTCTGTGGGCACTTGAGCCCGCTTATACCGAGGCTTTCACCCTTGAGGCTAAACCGCCATTCCAGTTCGCCCGCACGCATGACCAGGTTGATCTCGGTCACCTTTGCCCCTTTTTTCAAGGCCAGAAGGGCCTCTTCGAGCCCGGCGCCGTCTCCCGAGATAGAGATGGTCTCATCGGCGTTATTCCGGCTGTTTTCAAGGATCATCTTATTGCCGATCTCCATGGCCGAAAGATCGGGATCGGCTTTTTTAAGCGCATCCGGATCGGTTTCGATCATGAACCACAGCCATGTCAGAAATTCATGGCCGACAAATTTATACCTGTTATATGCAACTGAAACATCAAGCATTGCGGGCCTCATAAAATTGCGAAGGTGAAAGTTTGGAAACGGCGTCGAGTTCAGGCCCCAAAAGCCCGCAGGAGAGTTCGGCCACGGTGTATGGGAACATGCGGATCAAGGTGAGCTTGAAGGATTTTGAAAACAGGGTTTCGAGTTCCTCGTTGGCTTCCTTTAAATTTGAAAAAAAGAAGAGTTGTCCTGCTTCGTAATTCCATACAATATCGTAGACGTTGGGCGTGGCCGGAACCCGTACATAGAGGCGGTGCAGCACGTCATCCTTGATCTCCGTTTTTTCGTTTTTCGAAAGATGCTCCCGGCCGGTTTCGGAAAGCCTTTTTTTCACGGCCATCTTAAACTGCTTGTTTATGATTTTGGCCGGAATGCTTTTTTTATCGATGCGCAGGCAAAAAACCATGCTTTCAGCGATGACGAAGTTTTCAATCTCAAAATCCGGGGTAAAAGGAGCTTCAAAGGAAGTCCAGCCGACGCTTTTGGCGTCCGGCTCATTTTCAATCTCGCGGATAGTGGAATTTTTCAGGCCGGAACGGACCGAATCAATGACCGAATCCGCAAGTTTTCCATCCACCCGGTACCGGGTGACCGACACGCTTGATGACAGCAGGCTCATGGCGTTCTCCAATGGGGGTTTCTATTGATGGTGCAAAAGAACGTTTCATAACCCGCCTTCCCCGGAAGGCGCAAGATATTTTTCCCCTTCCGTCATCTTCTCAATCGCCTTCAAATATTCCCCGGACCGGCTTAGATAAAAAGCAAGGGGTCTCGAAAAATCAGTCCCGACAATCCCGTCTATGAACAACTGGCTGACCTCTTTTTTCATCTTCAATACAGACTGCGTCTTTATCAGTATCTGGCGTTCATCGGGCTCCATGGTCTTGACAAGTTGTTTGAATGCCGTGCGGGCACGGGGCTGGTACATCCAAAAATAGAGCATGTCCAGGGCATTTATGATCAATACCGTAATCGGTTCCCTGGCCTCTTTTCCGGCTGCGGCAAACCATTTTTCCGGCGCGTCGAGCAATTGGCCGACGTCTTTTTCAGGAAAAAGGATTTCAAGACGAGTAAAGGCGTCAAAAAGCTGGGCCAGTTTCTGCCTGTAATCGTTTATTCTGTTCTCCACGTTTGCAAACCTATCCACGCTCCCCTCTATGAAACCGGCCACAAGGTCCGAAGCGCCTTTTGAAATCACGGCGGCCCAGCTCTGGAGTATCGCGTCGATCCCGGGGACTCCCCCAAACGCCAGCAGGCCACCCGCGACCTCGTTAAACCCGAATGCCACGGGGATGGATAAAACGCTGCGAAAAAAATTGGCATACGCGGCTTCACGGGGCAATCCCCGGAAGATATTGTGGGAGGTTAAATAAATCCCGTTTGCCATGGCCATGAGTGTGTATAAAAGGATCGGGCGGGTCATGATATTAATTCCAAAACCATGATCAAGAATGACGGTTTTAACCAGCAGGTCCAGAAGCGGCACTGAAAATCCGGTAAACAAAAGAGAGTCCGAGAGCCTGTCCCAGCTCACCAGTTCGTTCCATTTGCGAAGGGTGGACCGCTTAAGCCCCCCGGCCCCCACAACGGACTGAACAATATTACGAAACCCGGTGATGAAAAACCAGATAAACGCCCCGAAGTACATCAGCACCCACCAGTCATGAGTCCAGAGGAACGTCAGGTAGGCGGGCACAAACCCGACCGCAACCTTTAAAATGTTTTTAAGCGGGGAATGGAGATAGGCGAATGTGAGACGTTTACGTCCTGATACCGGTGCATCCGCTTCAAGATGGATACTGTTTCCGGCTTCCTTTTCCCGGCCGCCCAGGGTAACGAGATTGCCCTGGGCAACCATCCGGGTCGAGTCGACATTGGGTATCCATTCACTGCTGCTGCGCATCACAAGGGGCCGAAGGAACGGGATCGAGGCGATTTTCCGCACCAGGCCTCCATACCATGTGTTTTTGCAATCCGGCATGGCATAGGTCACCCGCAGGCGGGTATCAACCTCAAACGGGAGGATGAGCCTGGTTTTTCCGGCCTGTTGCATGACCCGCCGTTGCGCGTCTTTCGGCAGGGAATCGATTACCGCAAGGCCCATGCCGTAATGGCTGGGGGAGTAACCGGTGGAATCGCTTCCCACTCGCGGTTTCAATGCCTTTATCCGGTACATGTTCCGCAGGGTTTCGATGTCTGAAAGCATGGTTTTTATCTTCGGAACCCGCGAGGTTGTAACAGGGTTGTCACTTGTCTCCATATTGTCGATAATTTCGGTGATCAGCCGCTTTAACCGGATTACGTTATTACTGTTCAAACATTGCTGGAGCCGGTGTATAAGGGGTATTGAGCCGGTCTTGTTATCCGAGTAATCCTTTAGATTGAAGATCTCGAGCCTCGATATCCTTCCCCTGCACTCATAGAGCATTTCAAGCACATCCTCGACCGAAAGATCGGTGAGGTTCAGGGTGACCCTGTATCCGGAATGAAGGGCCGCAAGGCGATCGATGAGCCCGCACGGCGAAAGCTGCATAAGTACCGGTATTGGGGTGATGGAGCAGGATCGTTTGATGTCCGGCACTTCGGGATTCCGCTCCGGGACGAGGAACCGGGAGTGAATCGCTTCCTGGTCCAGCCGGTCCATTTTTTGGATCAGCGCCCTGATTTCCTCCTTTGCCGCCGTGTCCGCACTAATGTATTTTGTTCTCAGCCCGGAAGCTTTTTGTCTCATCAGGGGGAGCAGGCGCATGTGGATAAACTTGGACAAGTGAAGGAGCGAGGCCTGGCCCATGCCCACGAATCCGTAGAATTCCTCCCGGTCAACAGGGGAAAAATCGATCCCCAGTTCTTGGCAGAGTGTTTTCCGGTGCCGGTCGTTAAACGCATCCAGAATGGACAGGACATAGTTCTGCTGGTAATCGGAGACGGCCCGCCCCTCGTCCATGAAGGCACGGACTGTCTCTTTTCCCAGAAATTTTAAAAAATCTTCAGCATCCACAAACCCCCTCGGCACCCAGATAATCTGGGGGAACCGGTCATAAAACGAGACTGAAAACTCAATGCCGAGTCGGACCGTAATTCCCATGATGGCGGCCGCCTTGAGGATTTCCTCGGCGCCTTCCGGACGGATGAAATTGTAATAGATTACGCGAAGTCTGCGGATTCCCTTTACCCAGGCATCCATTATCAGGTGGGTGGCCGATTTTCGGCCCTTGGTGTTGGCGTCGTGGACATGATCGTCAAACGCGAGCTGGTTCCATGCCTCCGGCATTTCCAGGAGATGATATTGTTTCAGGTACTTGCGGACAATCCGGTGCTTGCCCGATGCGACCAGCCGGAAATCATGGGCCAATACGATCTGCCGGTCGGGATCGCCGCGGGCGCGCACAAGATCCTTCATGATTTCGATGAGGACCCTTGCGGTGTTTTTCCGCATCCCTTTATCGGAGCCGCACAGCACCTCATCCCTCAGGGCTGAAAGCGCCCGGAGCCTGTGATCAATGTGGCCGCTTTCAAGGGATTCAAGGAGATGGATCACCGCGTATGCGATACGAAGTCCCTGGGATTCGGATAATTCCTTGATCCCCCGGGGGTGAAGATAATGAAAGAAATGGCGCTGTGCGCCCGCAAGGGTAAGTTCCCCCTCGAGCATTTTGTTGACCATGGAAATAAGCACATGGTCGCGCTTGTCGAAAAAGAGGCCCGATGTTGGTGATGTTTTTTCCGTTATGGCCATAACCTGGTCCGTTTTTCGGTTAGTCCGTCATCCTGAAGTGCCTGAACGAAAACCTGAAAAATTTTTCAGGTTCAAGGCGGTCTAAAATTTTAACAGGAGGAATACATATGGTATTTTGAGGATACAATTTCAGATCAACACAGAAATTGGGAAAATCAGCGGTTTTCGTTGGGCACTAAATAGCCCTTGTCCTCGGGCAGCCCTTTGCCCATGGCAGCCATGTTCGCCAGCCGGTCGCACCGCTCGTTTTCGGGATTTCCGGCATGACCCTTGACCCAGACAAATGACACATCATGAGTGTCGCAAAGCGCAAGGAGCCGCTCCCAGAGATCCGGATTAATGGCCGGATCGGTCTTTGTCCGCATCCAGCCGTTTTTTTTCCACCGCTTCGCCCATCCCTTTGTAATGCCGTCCACAACGTATTTGGAATCGCTGTAAAGTGTTACCCGGCAAGGCTTGTCAAGACTCGCCAATCCCTGAATGCAGGCTAAAAGCTCCATCCGGTTGTTAGTGGTTTTCTTAAACCCGTCCGAAATTTCACGGCGTTGCCCCCCCATCAGAATCACGGACCCGTATCCGCCGGGCCCCGGGTTGTTAAGGGCGCACCCGTCCGTGTACATGATGACCTCCCCCGTGTCGGGAGCGCCGTCAACATGCGCGGCGGGCGGTTTGTCAAGCCCGGTTTGTTTCGGTGGCGATGCTTTTTGCCATTTGCGGACAGGCGGATTTTTACAGAAAATTTCGGCCTCGCCTCTGGTAAAAAAACCCTTGTAGACCGCGCCGGCAAAACCCTTCACCTGGTCATATGCCCCTCCGGGACCGAACCAGTCGGTGTAAATCCCGGGCCTGCGGCCTTTGGCCACAGCGTAGAATTTTTTCTTTTTCAATGCCATTATTCCTTGACAGGCTCGTAAAACATCTTAATTTTGAGGCAGTTAGCAGGCCGATGTCTGCCAAAAAAACACGACTGACGGACTTTTTACGGAGTCATCAGTCTTTGAATACCAGTTTGCCGCCAATAAACCCCGCAACACCGACCGAAGCGAGCATAATCATGTGGATGATAACAAATCCAGCCTTTGCCCCGGGATTTACCAGGTGCCAGACAATAGCCGTAAAAACGCTTATGCACACAAGAGCGGCCGCCGAGAATTTGATGATAAAAAGGGTGGTAAACCCGCTGTTGTATTTTTTCTTCCACTCATTATATCCCGAGAAAATAACGACGGGCAGCGATAAAAAAACAGCAATATCATTGTAAAAAGCAGCCTTTTCAAGTCCCGTTATCCCAAAAACGGCCGCCGCCAGCAAAAAGAAAACCGAAACCGGGATAACCCCGTTGGGCACGTGCACGCTTATTGGATGCGCATGGTGCCGGATCATAAGCCCGGTCAGCGTCTCGTACAATTTCGCCCATCGCGGGACCGCAGCCGGTTCAGGCTTAGCCTGTTCATCCTTGTCCCCGCTTTTCTCGCCCGGCCCGGGCGCGGCAGAGCCGTTATCCCGGCTTTTTTCGGCCAGGTTCTTATCGTCGTCAAGCTCTTGTTCCACGGCCACGAACTTGCTTTTGTCCGCCCCGCATACCGGACATTTTTCCGGTGGTTCATCGCCGGAGTGGATATAACCGCACACCGTGCAAAGCCATTTTTTCATTTTTTTTGCTCCCCGTGATTTCCTCTTTGTTTTTTATTTTCATATCTCATGTCCAAAAGCCGGGTTATGCTACCATCAGACGGAATTTTTCGCAAGCCGGTTGAACGAATTTCAGCAAACTCCCCCTTGTACTTGACAAAAACCGTCTGCAAACAGTAATTGTGGTTCAATGCGTCTATCGTCACGCGCCGAGACCGACATTCATAACCCCGGAGGGACCGATGGCAATTGATCCACAATCAATGGATATTAAATCCTTTTTAGACCACCCTGATGTCAGGCAGTCCACGACGAGCATCAGCAAAGCGCTTTTGGAACGGGTCCGGTTTTCCCCCCCGCTCTGCTCTGTTTTTTCAGCCCCATATACGCAACTTGTAAAGGATGACTCCTATGAGTTTCAGATTCATCCGGCCACAAGGGAGCAGCTTCCGGATATCATCGAAAACCCGGTCCAGCGGGTTGTCGGCAGGGACGATCATTTTACCGGGCAAGAAAAAATTAATGAAAAAAAGAGAAACATCGGGATCGTATTTTCAGGCGGCCCCGCGCCCGGCGGGCACAACGTGATTGCCGGGTTGTTTGACGCCATGAAGGCCGCAAACCCGGAAAGCCGCCTATACGGGTTTCTTTTGGGCCCCGACGGCATACTCGAAAACGACTATGTTGAAATCACACCGGACATGGTCGATTCGCACAGGAATCTGGGTGGTTTTTCCATGATTAAAACCGGAAGGACCAAGATCGATTCACGGGAGAAGATGGAGCTGTCAAGGGAGACCTGCCGGAACCTGAATTTAGATACCCTGGTTATCGTGGGCGGCGATGATTCCAATACCAACGCGGCCTTTCTGGCCCAGGAATTTTATAAGGACCACATCCAGGTCATAGGCGTGCCCAAGACCATTGACGGAGACATCCAGGTCAGGGACTTAAAGGGCAATATCCTTTGCGCCATGTCCTTTGGATTTCATTCGGCGGCCCGGGCATTTGCTCATAATATCAATAATCTCTGTTCGGATGGAAGTTCGGATGTCAAATACTGGCACGTCTGCAAGGTCATGGGCAGGGTCGCAAGTCATTTGGCTCTGGAGGTTGCGCTGCAGGTTCATCCGAATATTACGCTCATCGGTGAGGAGCTGTCTGATTTCGTGGACACGGCCCGGATCGAACGGGCCGAAAAAGCCGGAACAGTAGATTACACTGCCTATGGCATGACCCTGCGCCATGTCTCGCGGCGCATCTGTGACGCCATTGTCCGCCGGGCCGCCGTGGGCAAAAATTACGGGGTCATTGTAATCCCCGAGGGAGTTCTTGAATTCATCAATGAAATTCAGATCTTTATAATTAAACTCAATACCATTATCGGCGAATATAACTCGACCCATGACACGGATTTTCATTCCGATTTCCTCATTCTGGATGACAAACTCGACTACCTCAGGCGCATGGCAAGGCTGTCGCGTGAAAACAGGACATTTTCGGTATGGAACACCCGGGATGACGACCTGTTCAACGACCTGCCCGCATTTTTCCAGGAAGGCTTGTTGATGGAGCGGGACAGCCACGGTAATTTCCAGTTTTCACAGGTGGAGACCGATAAAGTCATCATGGGACTGGTCAAGGATTATCTCAATATCCTGGCCGAAAGGGGGATTTACAAAATAGGAATAAAGATGGCCTGGTATAGCAGGACCCTTGAACTCGCCGGACTCGACCCCGATTTTTACGGGCCGGTCCTTTTCAGGAATTACAATAAAAAGAATGAGTTCCTTTTGGTTAAAAAGTCGATCGTTTCCATGAAAACCCTGACCCAGGAGTTGGTGGATGCCGGCGTGGTCCCGAAGGACCAGCCCGTTCCCGAAACGATCAAACGTATCTACACGGCGTCGGTGCCGAAATTTAAAACCCAGTACCACTTTTACGGGTATGACGGCCGGGGCAACGACCCGACCTGGTTTGACTGCACCTACACCTACAACCTTGGCTATACCGTATTTTCCCTGGTGGCAAACAATGCCACCGGCCAAATGGCGGCCATCCGCAACCTTGAAAAGGACTTTTCCGAATGGGAACCCATCGGCATCCCCATCGCCCCCCAGATGCATCTGGAGGATCGGAAAGGCAAGATGACCCTGGTGCTTGAAAAATCGCTGGTGGATATAAATGCACCGGCATTTAATGTATTTGCGGCCTTACGGGAGAAATGGCTGGCTGCCGTCCCGGGCCCGGACTGCTACCGCCGGCCCGGTCCGATTCGATATTCTGGAGAAACAGAGGAATCACGGCCCCTTACGCTGAGATTAAACTATTTGGGGGCCTCGTCCGGGAAAGATACGGGTAAGGCATAGGGACTGGTGTCACATCTTGATTTAAGGCATTATTTATCCAACCTTCGCACATATTATTTTTCCGTTTTTTCAACAAATTCAAACAAAACGCACCTTCATTGCGCCGATCAAATCGATAAACAGCCGCCTGTCCCGATCACCCACAAAAAAATATCCTGCCGGGCATTGCCCCATGCCAAGACATGATACAATACCCCTCATGGGTGTTTGTTAAACTATTTCAATTGATATATCAAGTAATGACCCAATTCAAGATGTGACACAATTCAGATTTTATTTTTTCAATAGCTTCATTGCGCTTTCAACACATAGCCGAACATCTCCGTTCAGAAATGACAGAACTGCCATTTTTCCAAAATAATATTGTTTTACTTTTTTGTACTTTAAAATTTCAGGCTCAAAATATTCGCATAATCGTTTCCAGTTTTGATAACTTCGTCGGATACTGCGGTTTGACAATTGATCCATTCTGCCTTCCCTGTTCCAAACCCCTACGATTCCAGACATGTAAGCGACTTTATACTGCAACCCTATCTGGAAGAATAATTTTTGATCTTCAAAAGTAGTCATTTTTTCATCAAAGCGTAAATCTTCAAATACATAATCTCTAACCATACATCCATTAATAGAGATAAATCGGTAAAGCAACATCCCTTCAACAGTAAACGGCCCCCCCTGCAGGCAAATTACGTTTCCCTTCTTATCAATCTGTTTGATATCTGAATATACAAAATCAATATCCTTGTTGTTTTCCAGAAAATTTACCTGCATTTTTAATTTTTCCGGAAAACAATAATCATCATCATCTAAAAAACAAATATATTTCCCGCGGGCCTTTTTGAGCCCTAAATTTCTTGCCAGCGCGGCGGTTAGATATTTTGAAGTTCTGAAAATACGAATCCGTCTATTTTGCAGCGCTTCCAGCGCAACGGCCGGAATATCCGAGTTATTATCAATTACAATAATTTCAAAATGGTAATAGGATTGCGCAAGAACGCTCTTTGCCGAGCGCAACAATAGCGCATGGCGATTATGCGTTGGAATGATTATGGAGACCAATGGTTCATAGTCATGCATATTCTTTCTTTGCAAGTCACTGCTTCCGATACATTTTCCGGGGCGACGCGTCCGGGGTCCGGTGTCACCCAACTTGATTTATGACATTATTTTATCCAACCTTTGCACATATTATTTTTCCGTTTTCAAAACGCACCTTCATTGCGCCGATCAAATCGATAAACAGCCGCCTGTCCCGATCACCCACAAAAAAATATCCTGCCGGGCATTGCCCCATACCAACACATGATACAATGCCCCGGCAAATACTATTCTCCATTATTCGATTATAAGTGTTTATTAAACCATTCCAATTGATATGTCAAGTAATGATATAATTCAAGATGTGACACCAAATAGCAGGCTCATAAAAAGTCCGCTGCAAGCTGGCGGCCGGTTGCAGACCTGGAAAAAAACGCTTGCGAAACACAGGATTCCTGATAGAAATTTTAGCGCGCCGAAATTCGGGGAAACACAGCTTTTCAACTTGTGAATAAGGAAATGAAAAATGAAACATATCGGATGGATAATAAGCTTGCTGCTTGCAATGCCAATTATGGGCGGCCTGGGATGCGCCGCTCCCGGACTCGGGGTCAAGGACGGTCGCCTGTCCCCCTGCCCGGGGTCACCCAATTGCGTTTCATCGCAGGACACGGGAAAGTCGCACCATATCGACCCCATAACCTATACGTGTTCCGCCGCAGATGCCCGCAAGGCGCTCGATCTGGTCCTGGAATCCATGCCCGCATGCAAAATCGTGTCCGATTCGGATTCCTATATCCACGCCACATTTAAATCCCGGTTTTTCAGGTTCACAGACGATGTAGAGTTCTATTTCCCAAAGGAGTCGGGACTCATTCATGTCCGGTCCGCGTCCCGCACCGGGTATTCCGACCTGGGCGTCAACCGGAAGCGGATAGAAAAAATCCGGAAGCTGTTTGCCGGGCGGGTCCGGACTCCCTGAGCCGGCATCCGCCTCATCAGCCCTAAGCGTATGGCTTTCCCCATATATCGAACAAAAAGGACAAATAAAATGTTTTTTCGTAAAAAAATCACCTTAATATCAATTTTTTTCATAGTCGGCGCCCTATGTGTCCCACAATTGTCTGCGGCATTGTCCCTGAATCAATATCTCAACAACAATGTGGGACAAACCGGAAACAGCATATTAATAAGTTCAGCACAGCTGGAGGTGCGGGATAACAGTTTGTTCGCCAGCCCGGCAACCGATACAAGCCGCATGAATTTAAGAAACGCCCACAAGATATTTGGATATAGCACCTTGCTCTTTGCCGCCATGGCCGGGCTTTCAGGGGGAGATAACGGCCTGCATAAAGGCACGGGAATTGCGACGGCTGTTATGGCGGTTGCAGCCTGCGCCACCGGATATTCTCAATATGGCGATTATTTTGACAAGGATGAGGGCTTGTCAGCCTACAACGTCCATATTGTACTGGGTACCATGGCAGCGGCGGGCTTTGTGGCCACTGCCGCCATGGCCGGCAGCAATGGCGGTGGCGGACATGCCGGCGCCGGAATTGCTTCCACGGTGCTGGCCGTTATTCCGGTCATTGTGATAAAATGGTAAATATTCAAGGTCATGGGGCTATTTTTGTTACAAAAATGTAAGGTGCGGCCTTCCGCTCTTCACCGTACAATTTCCGGAGCCGAAGCACTCCGTCCTCATTGAAGCTTTTCAGTTGCAACGCGCGTTGCAACTGAAAAGTAAGTAAAAGAAAAAGTCCGCAATGCGGATTCAGCCGCAAAAAAGGGTCGGGTCTACGTTTGGCCTTTTTCTATGGCTGGCTATTTGCTCCGTCGTCTTAATCCACCGGCCGACCTCATTATTTTTCTTGACACCATCATCCGCATATCATAAATAAACAAATAACGTTTTTGTTTATTTATTTACTAAAAGCCGCCCCGTGGGCCCGGGCTGGCTGATTGCTCCGACAGGGATAAGACATGCGAAAAAAAGAATCCCAGGAAAATATTTACAGGGCCGCGCTTTTTGTGTTTGCAAAATACGGGTACCGGAAGACCACCATGGAAGAGATCGCCGCCGAACTCGACATGACAAAGGGCAACCTGTACCGTTATGCGGCCGGAAAAAAGGAGCTGTACAGAAAAGCCGTGGCCCATGCCCTGGGCAATTGGCAGGCCAGGGTGGGAACCGCCATTGAAAACGCGGGGCCCGATCCGCGCCGCCGGTTTTCCGTGATGTGTGAAAAGGCCGTGGAATACCTTTCTTCGGACGATGACCTCAGGCGTGTCCTGATCCATGACCCGGACATTTTCCCCCTCTTTGCCGACAACGACCCCTATGAGTCCATAAACCGCAATTCCGTGGCCATGATCCGGGAAATACTCGAACAGGGGGTTGACGCCGGAGTTTTCCGGACCGTGGACGCCGGACGGGTTTCCGAGATTATTTTCCTTATCTACAAGATGTTTATCATCCGCACCTATGTTCATTCAAAAGACGAATTTTTACGCGACCTTTTCGACGAGACGGTGTCATTGTTCACAAATGGTCTTTTCACAAAGCCGTCCGCATAAAACCTTTAAACAACCCGGTTGCCGGGGAGGGAGGAAAACATGGAGGAAAAATTCGTATATCTGAGCCAGGCATGGCGGGACGAGGGTGAAAAACGCCTGAAAGAAAGTTTAAGCCCCGAAAAAATGAACCATGCGACCTCGTCCATGACAAACCTGTACAAAAACTGCCCGGACGGAATAGACCGATTTTTGTATTTCAGGTTTTCAAACGGTGAAATTGCGGAAATGATAGTGGGCGAGGGCGAGCCACCTACAAAGGCGGAATTTAGAATTACAGGTGATTACGAGACGTTTGCCAGGATCACCCGTGGCGAAATCGGGGCGCAAAAGGCGCTGATGACCCTGAAGCTGAAGCTCAGGGGGAACATGGTCAAGGCCCTGCGCCTGGCGTCTCTTGCCGACCGGTTGAATAAGGTATTATCCACGATCCCCACCCAATACTGACGGACTCGTAAAAAGTCCATCTGCGGCGTTGCGCTTCAGCGGAAAATCGCTCGACGTACAAAAAGCACGCCTCCGCCTTTCCCGCTTCGCGCGCCTTGCATATGGAGCTTTTTACGAGCCCTCAGAAACGAGTTTTAGATGGGGCGGTGCCCGCCTCTTTGCCTGGAAATGACAAAATATCAGGGAGGAAAAACACATGAACACCGACCAGAAAGCAGCAGACCCCTATTTCATCGATTTTCCGAAACGGATCAGGAACATCCAGGCCCAAATGGCCGAAGAAAACATTAATGTCTATCTCGGCTCCCGTCTCAGGACTCTTTCCTGGACCACGGACGCATTCTGCCCGTGGCGCAGCTTTATCGTGATCCCTCCCGAGGGGCTTCCCACCGTATTCACCTTTGTCATAGACGCCTCGCGCGTTGCCGATGATTCCTGGCTGGACGAAGACCACGTGTATGGTTTCGCACCCATGGGCGGGCAGGACCAGATCGAGCAGATCGCGGATTTTATAATGGAGCTGCTTCCCGGGGAAAAAGGCCGCGTTGGAGTGGAGAGCGGCATGTCCAATTACCTGCCCGAGGGTTTTCTCACCCATTTTGAATACGAGCAGTTCACGGCGGCCATGCCGGGCGCGGAACTTGTAAACGCCCACACCATCATCGACCGCCTGGCGCTCATAAAGGATGCCGGGACGATCAACCGGTTTGCGGAGGCTTCACGGATCGTGGATGTTGGTCACCGGGCCGTTTTTGAAGCCATATCCAACGGCGGGTACAAAAACATGACCGAAACCGAAATCGCGGGAATCGCGGCCCTTGCCATGCGCAGACAGGGAAGCGTCTGGGAATGGTCCTTTACCGGCGGAAACGAGATTGCAAGCGGCTACCGGACCGGGCTTGCCGGCGGGGCCTGCACCCCGGCCACCGGCAAAAAAATCGAGCCGGGCGAACCGCTGATGATCGATATCCACGCCATGTTTAAACTCGGACTCGGGGATCACGCCCACAATTACCTGATCGCGCCGGTCACCGACCGCCAGCGGTGGCATGCGGACAATTTCGTGGATATCGTGAAAAAGACGCTTGTGACCTACAGGGCCGGGATCACGCCCTCGCTCCTGGCGGAAAAGATGATGGCGTTTGCCGAGGAAAGAGGCTTTGCCGATTTCATGGTTCCGGGCTTCGAGCACGGCATCGGTCTGGTGGGAGATGAATGGCGAATCGGGTTAAATGACGGCCCATTTGCCTACTGGACCAACCCGGATCACGTTTACCGGGAAAACGAATTGCTCATCTGCGCCATGCAATATGCCTGCCCGGATGAAAACATAGGGTTTCGTTACGAAAACCCCATTGTCATCCATGAAGATCACTGCGAGCCGCTTTCAAAATATCCACTGGCCATAGAGGAGATATCATAGACAGCACCCCAGTGCTGCTATATGGATTATCGGTTTCCATAATTAGGATTGATGCGCCTGTTATCACATATTTGTTTTCTCCATATATTTAAACGGGAGTTATGACCTAATACCCCTTTTGTGTATGATTAAAAAATTCCAGCGCACGTTTTTCATTGAAAAAGAGGGCGGGAATACGCACCCACCATTTAGGCCCTTTGATTTCAGTTCTGGCTTCCGGCAGATCCGATTTTATACCCGCATTGAAGATTTTCGTGCGTCCGAACGGTTGTGGATGTATATTCCGCCTGGAATGCCATGTTCGATCCCCCTGGCTTACGATTTTTCATCAATACCCTGCCTTGTCTGTTGTTTATTCAAATTTGCAATAAAAACAATTGTATTTATAGCATAACGCTTGCTTTGGTTTATGTAAACTATGTTGATCAAATTTGACCGTATTTAAAAAACCTCTTGACGCGGAAACAAAAACAATTTAACGATGGTTTATCGGGTCGACCGTCGACCGTCGACCCGATAAACAGTGTTAACGTTTTCTCACATTGTTTTTAAGCTTCTACCTTATAGAAGCGCTCACCATTTACAAGCCATTTGCAAGATTGTTTCCACTTTTACGGCAATTTACATAATACGGCTAATATAACGTTAAAAACATTTCAATGGAGGGAAAAAGCATGAAAGAAGCAAAATCAGAGTTTGATGCCATTGTGGTGGGTAGCGGACCCGGCGGCGCAACAGTTGCCATGGACCTGTCAAAACAGGGGAAAAAAGTGCTCATACTTGAATGGGGAGATAACGACCCTAAAAAAGGCACTTTTTTCTCGACCGTACCCCGCGCTTTTATTCCCGGCAAAAGCGTCGTGATGACAAGACAGGCGGTTCCGATTGTCCGGGCAATTACAGCCGGCGGCAGTTCAATGATTTTCTGCGGTACGGCTTTTGATCCTCCTGTGGATATGTTCAAAAGTTACGGGGTGGATATTTCAGCAGAAGTAGAAGAGATGAAGGCTGACGTTCCCATTGCCCCGCTGCCTGACGACCTCATGGGGGCCGGCCCCAATGCCTTCATGAAAAGTGCTGTTGACCTGGGATATGACGTCCATAAGTTAAACAAATTCATCGACCCGTTAAAGTGCAAATTAAATTGCCAGCGTTGCATGTACGGGTGCCCGTATGACGCCAAATGGGATGCGCGACAATTTGTTGACCGGGCCCTTGAAAACGGTGCAAAGCTTATTACCCGGGCAAAAGTTACAAAAGTGATCATTGAAAACAAAAAAGCCATTGGTGTTGAGTATAAACACAACAAGGAAATATACCGGGCATATGCACCGAAAACCATTGTTGCGGCCGGCGGAATCGGTTCTCCGCTCATTCTCCGCCAAAGCGGCATGCAAAGCGCCGGTTTTGATTTCTTTTTTGACCCCCTGGTTTTTGTTTATGGAAAAATAAAGGGCCTTGGCAGCGGGAAATCCGTTCCCATGAGCGCAGGTATTCATTTTGATGAAGACGGCATTGTCATGACCGATTTTAATATGCCGCAGATGCTGAAAATTGCCTTTGACCTTGAGGTCTTTAAGGTTAAACAAGCATTTTCCTATGCGGATACACTTCCAATCATGATTAAGGTAAGGGATGATCTGGGGGGAAGCGTTTCAAACAACGGCTGGGTGAACAAACCCCTGACAAAAGCTGACAAGCTAAAACTTGACAAAGGGTCCGAGCACGCCAAACGCATCCTGACAAATGCGGGGGCCACCGATATATACAGAAGCTGGAAAGTCGCCGCTCATCCCGGAGGCACGGTCAAAATCGGAGAACTGGTAGATACCGATCTTAAAACAAAATTTGACAACCTCTATGTGTGTGACTGTTCTGTGATGCCCCAGGAGTGGGGCCTGCCGCCCACAACCTCGGTCATCGCCCTGGGAAAACGGCTGGTCAAACACCTGATGGCCCAAGACCAGGATCAAGATCAGGATCAGGCATTATAAGGGGAGGATATCAGACAACGGTGTATAAATATCAACAATAAGGACCGTCTCATGAAAAAATTAAACTCAAAATCAGGACTTCCACCCGGTATTCGGAAACTTTCCGGAGTTGACCTGGCCGGGGAAACGGGAAAAAACACCGCGCTTGCAAAAATTCTTCAAACCCGGGAAGTCCGACAAACATTAAGCGGCGTTCTTCCTGATGTTTTGAACGTTTTAGCCAAAGACAGCAAAATTGGAAAATTCATCATGAAAATGGTGGGGAAGCTTCTTGGCAGACTGCTTTCCCGGCCTGATGATGTTTTTGAAGAAAACGAACTTGCGCTTTTGTTTGAAGATGAAAAATTTATCAAAAACATCGGAGAACCGCTCCCGGAAATAATTAACGGCCTTTTTGATATTATTGCAACCCTGACGAAAACCATTGAGGGCATGCCCGCAGAAGAAAAAAAAGAAGTATTCGGTGACGTGATTTCTAAAATCGCCACCGGCCAGACCGGGGAAATCATCACCCGGGGATGCCGGATTATAAATGATATCCACAAAGCTGATCCACAATTTTTTACCAACGCCCTGGAGCCCGGATTTCAAAAATGGGTTGAATCGGTTGATTTTGGCGAAATCAGGGAAATGTTCGATACTTCCGCCGAAGATGGCCGTGCATTTATCATGATGACAAACAATGTTCTCTGGCAATACCCGGCCAAAATGGTATTGCTTCTCTCCCTGCTGCCGTCTTTAGTCAACCTGATTACTGACACCTTAGATATTTCCGTGGGCAAATTAAACGAACTCCCGCCGGATATGCTGACCGATGTTGTTCTCTCATTTGCACGGGAAGTAAACAGCACATCCGTTGCCAATGTGCTCAACCAGCTCACGGAAATTGTCAGAAAAATCCACACCGGCAGTGGCCTGCTGGGCGAACCCGGCGCTCCCCAGCTTCCCAAAGTACTGTCTAAGATGATAGAAGAGATCGTCGATAAAACCGACCCCATAACTTTATGGAAAGCAAAAATTGCGCTTGCTGAAACCGGCGCCGTAATCAATCAGGCAATGACTGAAGCAGTAAACAACAAGCCTGCCTTCAAACACCTCAGTATGATCAAAGGGCCGGAGATTACCAATATTCGATTCAAGTCTTTAAATCAGAAGCTGGCCGACTGGGAATCCGTCGATGATGCTGAAATGGCAAAATCCTTTGCTCAGCACATATCCGCCTATGATGTTCAGGAACTTGCCGAAGTTGTAAACAACGCACTTCGCTTAATCAATCGCCTGGGAGATGAAAAACCGGCCATTTTTAAAGAGTTCACCAGCCAGCTGGTCAGCGCACTCGATGATTACGAACTGGCGGAATCAGCCAAACGATTTTTTAACGGGGTGAGTAAAGAATTTAAGCCGATTGCAAGGGCTGTTGTTCCGGGCCTGGTCACATGGATTTGCGACGTGATTCAGCCGGAAGATGATGAGTATGAAGAAGATGCGGCACAGGCGAGAACTGCACTTGCCTCATTATTCGCAACAGAGGAGGTGTAGAAGATGAAAGTTTTTAATGATGCCGCAACCCGGGTGCAATGCGATTCAATTACACGATGGAAAAAAGAAGGCAAGCCTGTGGTCGGTTATACCTGCTCATACACACCGGCTGAGATATTCTATGCCGCCGACATCCTGCCGGTGCGCCTGAGGGGAATTGAAACCGACGGAATGGAAGTCGGGGACACCTATTTCGGACCATTTATCTGCAGCTTTCCCAAATGTATTCTGCAACTGGCCGGCAAGGGAAAATTTTCTTTCCTGGATGGCGCCATTATCACACCGGGATGCGACGGCATGCGCAGACTGGATGAATGCTGGCGAAAGGCCGGTGAAGATTTTGACGGTATTGTGCCGGATTATTTTTATTATTTTGATGTGCCGCACAAGTCGGAAAACCACGGCATGGCCTGGTATATTGAAGAGGTTAAAGAACTGATAAAGAGCGTGGAAAAACACTTTAATGTCAGCATTACCAATGAAAAACTAACTGCCGCCATCAAGGCATTCAACAAAGGCCGACGGCTGCTCAATGAAATAGAGAACCTGCGGTCCAAAGATGAAATCGTGGTTTCCGGAACCGATGTTTTTGCCGCAACAATCGCCGGCACCGTCATGCCCCGTGATGAATATACCAAAGAACTGAAAAAATGGGTCACAGCCCTGAAAAAACGCAAGACCTCTTTGAGCAAAAACAAGCACCGGGTGATGCTGGTGGGAAGCATCAGTGACGAAATCGACCTGTTCGAATTAATAGAAGATACGAACAAGGCGATTATCGCAGGCGAGAACCTCTGCTTCGGCATCCGTTACGAAGGCAACGAAATTAAGGAAGACGGCGATCCGATTGAAGCGCTGGCCGACCATTATCTCGGAACATCGGTCTGCCCGAGGATGTACGGCAAATACAAAGAACGACTTGCCATGCTAAAAGAAAGAATTGAACGCTCCCAGGCAGCCGGCGTGATCATGCAGAACATTCGTTTTTGTGACCTGCATGGTGCGGAAAACGCTTTGTTTGAAAGGGACCTGGAAGCAATCGGCATTCCCTGTCTCCGGGTTGAAAGGGAATACGGGCCCCATATCGATGCCGGGCGAATGAAACTGAGGATCAACGCGTTTCTTGAACGAATTGATGCTAAAAACGATCATAAGTTGTCTGAAGCGGTGGCGGTGAGTGCATGATATTCAGAGCCGCGACCGTAAGGGAGCGGTAAAGGAGAGAAGATATGAGACCTGAAATACAGGAATACAACTATGACTGGATGATGGGCAGCACGCTCAAAGCCGCAGCCGCTCTTCCCACAGGCACAAAAAAGGAAACCGAACTCACCTACCGGTATATCCCCTACTATAAAAATGTGGCGCAGTCATTTTATAGCGCCGGCGCTCCCGGTGTTCAGACGCTGGAACTGCTGGCCAAATATTATGAAAATATACTGACCGCACACGCGCAGGGGAAAAAGATTTGCGCCACTACGTTCTGCAATTCGCCGGTCATCCTGTATGCCATGGATATTGTGCCGGTAACATTTGAAATATTAACGGCCATCGGCGCCATGGTCTGGAAAAGAGGCATGTTCGACTATATGGATTTTTGCTGTGAAACCGGTATGCCGGAAACTTCCTGCTCCTCTCAGCGGGGTGCCCAGGGCGCGGTTTTAAGCGGTCTTTCCGAAAACATCGATTTTGTGATCTGTGACACACCCGGCGTTTGCGACACCAATGCCAATGCCTTTGCTTATCTATCCGAATATCTGGACAAGCCCTTCTTTCAGCTGAACTACCCTTCTTGCATCGGCGATGACCGGAGCCAGAAATATCACGTTGATGATTACAAAGAGATGATCAAATTTGCGGAACGGCATTCCGGCAATAAACTCGATTATGACCGCCTGGCCGAAGTGCTTGAAGAAGTCAATAAACAGGACGCCATGATTGCTGATCTTGAGGACATGCTCATGCTGAAACCAACGCCGGTGCCGCCCATATACAACCTGGCGCTCTATGCCGGCCGGTTCTGTTTTTCAGGTCATCCGCAATATACAAAACTGCTGGAATCCATGGTTAAAACTGCAAAAGGATATGCTGATGCCGGTATTTCAGGGCTTAAAAGCAAAGAAGAAAAACTGCGGGTATTCATGTGCTATATTGATCACTATACGGTGAACGTAAACTTTTATAATTACATGGAAGAACGGGGAATCGCCAATGTCGGCTCCATCCTGTCCCGAAATTTCAGGGATAACAATTTATATGTCAAAGACATGCCGGGCTCCAGTTACAGCGTCGACATGTCTTCACCGGAAGCCATGCTGGACACTATCGCCCAGATGAACGCACGGCTGCCCATGGTCCGGTCCATCCGGGGGCCCTATGATAAAAAGGGCATGTGGCTGGAAGAATCGCTTGCCTGCGCAAAAATGTACAATGCGGACTGCATGATATACAACGGCACACCGGGCTGCAGAAACACCTGGGGCATGGTCAAACCCTTTGCAAGAGATATCGAAAAACACGGCTATCCCTGCCATATCATGAACGATGATGCATTTGACGATCGGGTGGAGTCCTGGGATGCAACCCGAGAACGGCTGGACGAATTTTTTAAAGTAAGGGGGTTGTTATGAATATCGTTGCAGGATGTGATGTCGGATCTTTAACATCAAAAGCCGTTATCATGAAAAATGGAAAAATTATCGGCAGTCATATTATTAAATCCAAACCCCGGCCAAAGGATTCTGCTGATGCCGCACTCGATGGCGCGCTTGCAGCGGCCGGTGTATCAAAAGAGGACATCAAATACTGCATCGGCACCGGTTACGGCCGGGAAAAAATCGAATTTGTCAATGAAGTGGTATCGGAAATCAAATGCCATGGAAAAGGGGCGCGATGGATGCTGCCGACGGCTGAAACGGTTATCGATATCGGCGGACAGGACTGCAAAGTAATGAAGATTGACAAGAGCGGCAATGTCGGCCGTTTTTCCGCCAACGATAAATGTGCATCGGGTACCGGGCGTTTTTTAGAAGTCATGGCAAATGTCTTAAATATCGGTATTGATGAACTGGGTAAACTCTCCGCCAAAGCAAAAGAGCCGATAACTCTTGCTTCCACCTGTACGGTATGGGCCCAGGCGGATGTCATTAAATACATCAACTCCGGGGTATCCATTGAAGATATCGGCGCCGGAATTAATGCCGCCATGTCCGGCCGGGTGGCGATCCTGGTGAATTCGGTCAAACCGGAAGGCGATATCTTCATGACCGGCGGGGTGGCAAAAAATATCGGAGTGGTGGAAACACTGGAAAAACTGATTGGCAGACGCATCAAACGGGCCCGCAAGGCAGACCCCCAGATCGCCGGCGCCATAGGGGCGGCGTTGTTATCGGCAGAAAAGGTCAACGGAAACGGGAGGAAGGTAAAATGATCGTAGCAGGATGTGACATCGGCTCCCTGACCGCCAAAGCCGTAATTATGGAAAACGGTAACGTTTTATCGGACGCGATTATGCGGGCCAAAACCCGACCGGCTGAATCGGCCAATGAAGTCATGCAAATGGCATTAGACAAAG
The DNA here is from genome assembly GCA_013151835.1 of Deltaproteobacteria bacterium. Lineage (GTDB taxonomy): Bacteria > Desulfobacterota > Desulfobacteria > Desulfobacterales > Desulfosalsimonadaceae > JAADHK01. Next base: position 4,257 of record JAADHK010000043.1, on the reverse strand, counting down.
CAAAATTGACCATGGATGATATCGGATACGTTGTGGGAACCGGATACGGAAGAGAGCAGATTCCCTTTGTCGACCAGGTGGAGTCTGAAATTTCCTGCCATGCCAAAGGCGCCTTTAAAACCATGCCGTCTGTCCGTATGGTGATCGACATCGGCGGTCAGGATGCCAAGGCCACACGCATGGATGATAACGGCAATGTTGCGCGCTATATCTATAACGACAAATGCGCCGCCGGAACCGGCCGGTTCCTTGAGGTTATGGCGGAAGCACTGGAAGTACCGCTGGAGGAGCTTGGATCACTTGCCGCTAAATCAACGGAAAAGCTGTCCATTTCCAACCAATGTGTTATTTTTGCGGAAACCGAAGTGGTATCGCTTGTCAATGAAGGCAAGGAGATTGCGGATATTCTCAATGCGCTGCATCACTCCCTGGCCAAACGCGTGGCATCTCTGGCCAGAAGCATCGAGGTCAAAACAAATGTGGTTATGACCGGCGGTGTGGCGAAAAATTCCGGGGTATTCAACGCCCTTTCCGAGGCGCTTGGCATCGAGTTAAAAGCGCTCAACGGCGTTGATCCTCAAATCATGGGCGCCCTGGGCGCCGCCCTGTATGCGCAGGAAAAAAAGGAGCTCAATAAATGAAACAACTAAAGCCCCGGTTGAAAGACGGCATGAGTATTTTTTGGCAATCTCACAAAGTATATAAAAAATTGCAGAAACATCTCGACAAACAGCCTGTGGGTTTCCCGGCCACGGCCTCGGGTGTTGAACGTCGTCTCTTACGTGATGCTTTTACCGTAAGAGAGGCGGAACTTGCCCTTGAAATGAGCTATAAATTTCAGTCATCCGAGCAGATTTTTGATAAAGTAAAAGACAGGGAGATATCAGAAGCAGATCTCCAGGCAATGCTGGATAACATGGAGAAACACGGGGCTATTTTTGTAAAAATAGTGGATGGTCAAAAAGAGTATGCGCTCCATCCGTTTGCCGTAGGGCTATTTGAGATGAAAGTGCCCACCATGAACGCCGGTTACTACATGGACACCCGAAAATACATGTACCAGTCATTTGCCATGGCATTTCTTTCCACCAGTCTTCCACAGATGCGGGTTATTCCGATTGAAAAAAGCGTCACGCCGGATTTAAACATCGCCACCTATGATGAAATAAGAGAACTGGTGCTTCAAAATGCCGGACATATCGCCCTGGCAGAATGCGTTTGCCGAAAAGGCAGGGATTCCATCGGACGACCATGCAAGGAAACGGATAGGAGAGAAGTCTGCATTGGATTCGGCGATTTTGCCGATATGTATACACGCAATGGGTTTGGACGTGCCATCTCAACAGAAGAAGCTTTTGAAATCCTTGCCGAGAATGAAAAACAGGGTCTGGTGCTGATGCCTTCCAACAGCCAGGAATCCTATTTTGTATGCAGCTGCTGCAAATGCTGCTGCGGCTGCCTTGAACTGGTGAGCCTGCTGGCCAAACCGGCCGAGTTTGTCAAAAATAACTATTACGCGATCCTGGATTCTGAGCAATGTATTGAGTGTGGAATGTGCGCCAAAAGGTGCAAAATGGAAGCCATCGATATGGAGGGAAAAAAAGCCATCGCCATTGATCTGAATCGGTGCATCGGATGCGGCGTGTGTGTGGCATCATGCAAATCAGGAGCTTTGAGCTTAAAGAAAAAAGCGGAACAAACCGCTCCTCCCAAAGACATGGATACACTTTATGAAGAAATCCTGAAACGAAAAAAGGGAATAGTTAAAAGAACGCTTCATATAGGACGAAAAGTAGTTGGCTTGTAACTTTAAAAAAAATGAATATTTTTTATGGGACTTTTTGACAAAGACTACAATGCAATAACGGCGTTCCTGGACCGGAAGCGAAACACAGGCAACGTATCCGAGTTTATCCATACTATCCATAACGGACAGACAAAATGGCCCACTGAAAAAAACCGGAACCTGGTATTGGGCCCGGATACTGCGGTTGAACTCGGCAATCCGAAAGACGCGTCCACATCTTTTCTGTTGTGGGTGAATCAGCCCGATAAAATAAAAGACGGGCGGATTACGGTTGTGGGTCCGGATTTGCCGCTATTGAACGGTCAGCGGGTTTCTTTCGGCAAGGTGGTTATTGTCGACGCATCTGATTTTGATGCGGACAACAGCTATGACCGGTTTCGGGAGATGGAACTGCTTCGTTATGATATACATTTAAAAGGCTACATGATGCGCGGTGTGTCCCAGCAACAGCGGGAATGGAGCCGGGTGAGCACTGATGCGATCAACAATGGTTTTTCTTTTAAAAATCTTGGTGGGGCATTGATTGAGAAATTTTCAGCCTTAGACTACGTCCGTTCAACTGAAACGATTTTCATTACATCAAGCAAAGAAGATGTGCTGGAAATGCAGAATATTTCAAACAATGTGATACAACTGATCAACGCCATGCATAAAATGGCTGAAGAGATGTCGTTTGATTGCGATACCTGTGATTACAATGATGTTTGCGGCGATGTGGCGGAACTGCGGGCCATGAGAAAATCTTTGGCGAAAAAGGAGACAACCGCCAATGCCTGAAACGCGTAATAAAAAAGCATCCGTAATCGCCCTGTGCGGTAAAGGCGGGGTGGGCAAAACATCCCTTTCGGCCACTATCGTAAAAATTCTGTCTTCAAATCCAAACAATAAAGTGCTGGCCATTGACGCGGACCCGGCGGTGGGATTGTCCACCGCATTGGGTATCACGGTGAGCAAAACGATTGACGATATTCGTAACGAACTGATCCGGCAGGTGGAAAACGGAAAAACAACAGATAAGGCCCAAATGATTTCCATGCTGGATTATGAAATGTTTTCCGCCCTGGAAGAGAAGAAAAACATCGCGTTTCTGGCTATCGGCAGACCGGAAATGGAAGGGTGTTACTGCCAGGTGAATCATATTTTAAAGGATCTTATCGCTTCTGTGGCAGGTAATTTTGATTTTGTGGTGATAGACGGGGAGGCGGGGATTGAACAGATCAACCGGCGCGTGATGGCAAAAGTCACCCACCTGATTCTGGTATCCGACGCATCCGCTAAAGGCCTCAATGTGGTAAAAACAATCAAAGAAGTCTCTGGTACGGCCATTGATTATAAAAAAGACGGCCTGATTATCAACCGTCTGCGCAGCAAAACAGAATTTGAAAAGCTCATTATCCCCGAGGAAATTGACTGCCTTGGGTGGGTTCCGGAAGATGACACCATACGATCTTTTGACATCGAGGGAAAAAGTATTCTGGAGATTAATGACAGCCCGGCCATACAAGCAGTAAAAAGCTGTTTATCCGAAATCGATATACCGGTATCAGGTGTTGACGGTGCTTTACATAAATTAACCCATACTCGTTAAGACAGGAATTCTTATGAAACAACTGGCACAAGCCAATTTACTGGCCCGAAACAATTTATCAGACCAGATTTTTCATCTGATTGGAGATCAAATTGTACATAATGACTTAATACCGGGAGAACTGCTGTTTGAAACTAAAATTTCAAAAGAACTGGGGGTGAGCCGGAGCCCGGTGAGAGACGCCCTTCACATGCTTGAACAAATCTGGCTGGTGGAACGAACCCCGAAAGGAAGCTACCAGGTGACAGCGTTGTCGCTGGACAGAATACAACATCTCTATGAGACGGCTATTGTCATCTACCAGTTTGTATTTTCAAAGGCTGCGGAAAATGTCACACCAAATGACGTTGCGGAACTTGAAAAACTGATGACCAACCTGGAAGCCAGCATTAAAGGCAATGACTTTGAACTATATATCACCAATGTGACCAAAATGGCGCAAAAAATATTAATAATTGCCGGAAACCCAATGATCAAAAGGATTGCCATTGAACTTATGCCTGCGGCTCAAAGGGTTCAGTGGGCATCCATAACCCATTTACCGGGACAGTTGAAAACAGTGGTAACGCATCTCCGGCGGGGTTACGAAAACATCATCAAACAAAAACCTGAAGAAGCCGCAAAAGCATTCAAGGATTTCTGTATGGCCCACATTGAAGTTGTCATTGACAGCCTGAATCAATCCCGCGATAAAAACCCGGCAAAAAAATTGGGCAATGCCTCATAACAACGCCAACTATGAAAGATAGCGCCTGGTAGATGGGATTGCAACTCGCAAAAATTCCTCTGCGCAGGGAAATCCGCCTCGCCAACTACTTCAATGCCGGTTTTCACACAATCGGATAATGTTTCTTGCAAACTT
>JAADHK010000085.1 GCA_013151835.1 Deltaproteobacteria bacterium | reverse complement strand
TAATTCATTTGTTGCGGGGTGGAGCAGTCTGGTAGCTCGTCGGGCTCATAACCCGAAGGTCAGAGGTTCGAATCCTCTCCCCGCTACCATAAATAAAATCAAGGGGTTCGCTCACATGGGCAATCCCTTTTTTTATGTCTTAAAAAATCCCGTCCTCCACACCGGATACCAAACAGGCCGCATCGTTTTCCGCCCGATTCGAGTTCAATTTGTGTACGCAACGGAAAAAAATCTTCCAAGCTGTTAAATACAAAAAAAGGGGCGGTTTTCATGACCCCGGAATAAGAATTTTACTTGCGCGACGTCGCGCAAGTAAAAAAAACTGCATAATTTGATTTTTATGTCAGTAACAACTTATGATGTGGGCCGACCCTGAGCCAGCCCAATTCACTTACGATTAAGAATTCCATGGCAATACCTCCTATTGGGTCTCAATTGTGGACACAATTGAGACCCAATAGTATCCAAAATTTTCACAGGTCCGGAATGAGGCTCAATGTAAGTATTTGTTTTTACTGCCCCCGAAATGAAGATTTCAGTTGCAGAGCGCGTTGCAACTGAAAAATTTTTGGGGATGTTTACGAGGGGGATACTGCATCCTGTTCCAGCAGCCGGTAAAACGCTGCGTCATGCCGGAATATTTCAGATCACAGAGTTCGTGCCTGAATCGTGACAGTTCAGCATAGTAGCATAGGCTAAGAGCATAGGTAGCATAGGAGCATAGGGTCGGGCCAAGCTAAGCATTTAAAATATAAAAAATTTATTAAAAAATATCCTTCAAAATGGTTCTATATCGAGCTTTTTGAGGCTAAAAACTGCATTATAGAAATGACGAGAGCAAAGCGACACTATATATTCTATCAAGTATGGCATATCATTCATCGATGCCATAAAAGGGAGTTCCTTACTTAAAAAATTCCAAGAATTCAGTTGTTCACGCCCATGCCGGGCGTACACCAGTAGCTTGTGCTTACCGGAACAGTATAGTCGAAATTATCAAGTTTTTTGGCCGGAAAGCACAGCGCAGTCGTTCAAGACCCGGCACTTGGACGAGAAATATTCTTGACAATTTATTCCATACCACCTAAACTGCATCCAGTAAGTCCAATTTATTAGACATATTGGTTGATATATGAAAAAATTAATTCAGTTACCCGCAGAATTTGATTACGGTTTGTTGTTACAAGCTTTAAGGGATTACAAAAAACCAAGAGATAAGATCAGAGGTCTTATCAGGGACAAGGATATCATAAGGGTTAAAAAAGGCCTTTATGTGTTGGGCAGGGATTATAACAAGCCTTACAATAAATTTGTACTGGCGAATCTGATTTATGGGCCGTCGTATATCACAGGCCAAACCGCTTTGGCATTTTGGAATATGATACCGGAACGCGTTGAACTAATTATCAGCATGACAACAAAAAGAAAGAAGCAGTTTGAAACACCGGTTGGCAAATTCTCTTATTTGTATTGCCCAAAAACAGCTTTTAGCATTGGTGTTCAGCTTGAAGATGCCGGAGATCAAAAAAAAATCTTAATTGCTTCCCCGGAAAAGGCGTTATGTGACATTACGGCGGCACAAACTCATATTTCAACGAGAAATGAAATGAAGGAATTCCTTGAATTGATGCGGTTGGATTTTAGCGTTTACAAGAATCTTGATTTTTCATTATTAGAAGAAATTAAAGCCGGATATCACAGGCAAAGTATAAAGCTGCTGCTTCATTGCTTAAAGGATAGTTATGTTTGATGAAAAAATAAAGCAAATGCTTAACAGATATGAATTAAATACGATTCATGACCATGAGAATGCTTTAAAAGAGATCATACAAGAAATCATTTTGCTTGGTTTATGGCGATCTAAGTTCTATGAAAGGGCTGTTTTTTACGGTGGAAGCGCATTACGGATTCTATATAAGTTGGACCGTTTCTCCGAGGATTTAGATTTTTCATTAATTCAACCGGAAAAAGATTTCGATATTAAAAAATATCTTGGTGCAGTTAAATCAGAACTGGAATTATGGGGTTTTGAGGTTTCAGCGGAAGAAAAAAATAAAAAGAATAAAAGCACGATTGATTCGGCTTTCATCAAAGCAAATACATTAATCCATTTGTTAAAAATTGACTTGGATTTAAAAACCCATAAAAATGCTGTGATGAAGATCAAATTGGAAATTGATCAGGATCCGGCCACCGGGTTTAACAGTGAACTCAAATATCATCTCCACCCAATACCGTTTACCATTAAAACGATGGCTTTGCCCAGTTTGTTTGCCGGTAAAATGCATGCATTGCTATGCCGAACCAGAAAAACTAATATTAAGGGCCGGGACTGGTATGATTTAATTTGGTTTGTGAAGAATAATATTCCGTGTGATTTATATTATCTCAAGAATAAAATGGCCCAAACCGGCCATATTGATTCATCTGAAACATTGACCAAAGAAAAGCTTGTTGAATTTATATCCGAAAAAATAAAAGAGCTTGATTTTGACATGGCCAAAAGCGACGTTGAACCATTTTTAAAAAATTCAGGGCAAAGGGATGAGTTAAGCCTTTGGTCTGATGCTTTTTTTTCTGATTATTTGGTTCAAAAAATTGGCGTTCTGACAAATAATTGATTGTAACCGAATTCCTGGGGACGCATTAATATAATCCCTTATTATTACCTTTACCACCAATCCTTTTTGCCTCACGGTAAAAAACTCCTGGGGAGTCTGTTTTATAGCGTTTTGCCAGTTCTTGTTTTCAAAATCACAAAATAAACAATTTGAATTTAACCTGACAGGCACCTCTCCGCCAACTCTCCGGTAAATCCATTATATGCTTAATTCAACCTGAAAATCAGTTGCATTAACGACGGGGCGCACCATCCCCTTTTCCTTTATCAGATCGACAATACCGTAATTGGAAAGGGTTTTAAGTGTCCTTGATAAATTTGATTTCTTTCGCCCTGATATCGATTCCAGTTCGGTTAATGATGCGGGGTTTCTGTTTTTGATCAGGCGCAAGAGGTTTTGATTTTGACCGCTTAAAAGTTGTCCCAGAGATTCCATGGATTCAAACCAGATTTTAGGTTCGTCCTTGCGGGGCTTGTATTCGCCCTTGGCAATGGCAATTGTTCGCCTGCGGTAGTCTTCTGTTGACATGATGCCAATTTTCATTGCTTTTTCAGCCATGATATTTATCCCCTCAGGTATTGGTCAACCGCCTTCCAAAAATCTTCAAGCAACTGGCCGGCGGATTCAAATGTATACGGTCTTACTTTGTTTAAACGATGTGTATGATCCCATGTGACTTTCCGCCCGGAAAACCCCCTCTTTTTTCTTGGCTTCACGGCATGGGCGTTATCAAAGCCTACAACTCGGCTGTTGTTCCGGTCATGTAGTGTCAGTGAATATCTTATCCCGTGAGGTGTGCCTTTACTGGGCGGCAAGGCCTTGGCCTCGAATTTCACCCAACAACCGTTGTTCATGGGGAAGATTTCGCCGTCCAAATCCAATAACGTATCAAGGGAATAATCTTTTTCAGAGATCATTTTTACCCATCGTATATATTATCATCAGATGATAATTTGTCAAGGGGAGTAATACAAAGTTTTCACAGTCCCGGAATGAGGCTCAATGTAAGTGGTTGTTTTTACTGTTGCCGAAATGAAGATTTCAGTTGCAGAGCGCGTTGCAACTGAAACAAACGGAGCAAATTATGGGGGAGATGCTTCATCCTTTTTCAGTATTTCGAGTAAAACGCCGCATCATGCCGGAATATTTCAGATCGCAGAGTTCGTGCCTGAACCGTAATATGATTGCCGCCTTTTATTTACCGCAGCATTTTTTGTACTTTTTACCGCTTCCGCAAGGGCAGGCTTCATTACGCCCGACTTTTTTTTCGGCAATCTTTGTTTGCAGAGGATTCAACAACATTTCCAGGTCGTTAATATCCTCCGGCTTATCCGGTTCCAGCTCAATTGTATATTTCCAGCCGTGTTCTTCAAATATTGATTCTAATTCTTTAACTCTTTCTTCTGTTTGCACATTTACAACAGCGGGTTTCTTTTCAGAGCCCAATTTTGCCGTTTTTTTGCCATCAAAGATTTTTACCATTTTATCACCTGTAGTTATTATAAGGTTCATTTAGCGGGCAAATGTTCAAGCAGCCTCATTGTTTTATTACGTTACCATAAAAAATATCCATTTAAAAAGGTATTTATATGCAATCAGCCGGAGCTTGCGGGCAGGGAGGTCAAAATCCATACCATGGAATGCCCGACGCGGATGATGTGGGCCTGATTAATATCAATAATCCGGAAATCGCTGATCAACTGGACGACATTTTAAAGATTTTTCCCCGGACCAAAACCCTGCTCGTTATAGTTGACGGACTTTTTGCGGAGTCGTCAAGCCTGCCTTCCGGCAACAAGGGAAAGGATCATGTCTTTTATGGTATTTTCGGGCCTGTTTTCCGAAGAACGGATCAGGATTTGCTTGTTGCGACCGGTATGGCCGGAGACAATCTCGATATCTTTTTTAGGAAGCTTAAGTTCTTTTGAGAGAAATTTAACGCAGAGTCTGTTTGCCGCGTTATCCACGGGCGGTGCCGTGAGCCTGATTTTCACGGCATCGTCAAAAATGCCGGCAACCGAATTTTTTGACGCTCTCGGCTGGATATGAACCTTGAAGACAACGCCGTCTGATCCGGTTTTAAGGTAGAGCATTTGTCCCATTTAGCCTCATGGCCTCTTCCAGTTCCCCGAGGCTCACGGTTGCGGCCCCTATTTTGCCCACGACGATCCCTGCCGCTACATTGGCCAGCCGTGCTCCGTCTCCAAAAGTGGCTCCCGATGCGGCGCAAAGCCCCATAACGGCAAGAACAGTGTCACCGGCGCCCGATACATCATAAACCTGGCGGGCTCTGGCCTTGATCCTGACAGGCGGCATTCTGTCGTCCATGAGCACCATTCCATCCTTTCCGCATGTAATGAGAACCGCTTTTGTGGAAACGATGTCGAGGAGGCGTTTTCCGGCTCTTTCAAGGGCCTGTTCGTCTGTTATATCAACTCCGGCGGCAAGCCCGGCCTCTTTTTTGTTCGGGGTAATCAGGTCAACCCCCGCATAGCGGGAATAATCGATGCCCTTGGGATCGGCTATGCAGATTTTGCCGTGTTTTTTACACAACAGGGTAACGGTTTCCATGAGGGAGTCTGAAATAAGTCCCTTGCCGTAATCGGAAATGAGCACAGCGTCTGATTGAGGTATGTATTTTTCGATAAATTCGTGAATGGGGGGCAGGATAAAATCAGGAACCGGCGTGGTTTTTTCACGATCAATGCGAAGAACCTGCTGGTCGGCCGCGATAACACGGGTCTTTCTTATGGTGGGCCGTTCATCCGTCCGGACGATGCCGCCCGCATCGGCGCCAAGGCCGGCAAGGGATTCAAGCATGATATCGCCCCACCTGTCCCGGCCGGCAATCCCTGCGGCATATACGAGCGCCCCCATGGCTGAAAGGTTTCCGATTACGTTTCCCGCACCTCCCAGGCGATTGCTTTCCCGTTTTACGGAAACCACGGGCACTGGCGCTTCGGGAGAAATCCGGTCCACATCCCCCCAGAGGTATTCATCCACCATGAGGTCTCCTATGACCAGGATGCGGAGTCCCCGGAATCTTGATATGTCAAAATTTGCCGGCATTTAAGACAGAACCCCCTCTATCCATGTCTGTAACGCATCATAGGTATGGTTTACCGTAAAATCGGGGTACTCATCGACCAGTTTCTCCGGGGGCCTGAAAAACGATGCCGTGTCAGCGGCCTCAAGCATGCCGAGGTCGTTGTAGGAGTCTCCGAATGCCGCAACACGGTAGTTCAGACTCTTTAACGCCATTACGGTCTTTTTTTTCCCTTCTTTCTGGCGGATACGGTACCCGGTAACGGAACCGTCGGCCCCGATTTCAAGACTGTTGCAAAAAAGCGTGGGCCGTTTCAGTTTTTCCATCAGCGGTCCGGCGAATTGCGTAAACGTATCAGAGACGATTATGATCTGGTGTTTTGAACGGATTTCATCCAGGCATTCCAGCGCACCCTCCAACGGGTCCAATTCGGCGATAACAGCCTGGATGTCGGCAAGTCGCAAGTCGTGTTCCTTTAATATGGACAGTCGTTTTTGCATCAACACGTCATAATCGGAAATATCGCGCGTGGTCAGTCTGAGTTCTTCAATGCCGGTCTTTTTCGCCACGTTGATCCATATTTCCGGCAGAAACACGCCTTCCAGGTCAGAGCAGAGGATGTCCATATGATTCCCTTTATATTGTGATTTGTCTATAGGCTTTCAGGTTCTTCGATGCGGATCAGCACGGGCCGGCCGCTGATCATGTCCAGGGCCGATATCTGTTCAATCGCCTTTTTCATCATCGATTCCCTGGCCGGGTGAGTGAGCATGAACAAGGGGACCGCACCGTTTAATTTTCGTTCGGTCTGTACCACGGATTTCAGGCTGATATTCCGATCCCCAAGGATACCGGATATTTTTGACAGCACGCCGGGCCTGTCCATTACAGCCAGCCGCAGGTAGTAGCCGGTGGTGATCTCGTCAATGGGCCGGATCGGGATATTGTTCATGTGCCCGTCCATAAACGACAGGCCCGGAATCCGTGTTGCCCCTCCCGCCAGAATGTCCCTTGCAATATCAACGGCGTCGGCCAGGACCGCGCTTGCGGTGGGCATCATTCCCGCGCCGTATCCGTAAAGCATCATTTCGCCCACGGCGTCTCCGGTAACGCTTACCGCGTTTAACGATCCACTGACATTTGAAAGCATATTGGCCTTCGGGATCATTGCGGGATGGACCCTTGCCTCCGCAGACTGGCCGTCATACTTGCTGATGGCCAGAAGCTTGATGGTGTATCCGGCGTTCTGGGCAAATTCGATATCAACAGGGGAAATTCCGGAAATACCTTCGACATAGATGTCATCAAGCGACATTTCCATGCCGTAGGCAAGGGACGAAAGAATGGCAAGCTTGTGCGCCGTGTCATGGCCCTCGACATCAAGTGCCGGGTCAGCCTCGGCATACCCTTCGGCCTGCGCGCCGGCCAGGGCCTCATCAAAGGGAATTCCTTCCTCGGTGATCCGGGTCAGGATATAATTGCATGTCCCGTTTAATATTCCGGTAAAGGCGGATATCCGGTTTGCCACAAGCGATTCACGGATCGTCTTTACAATGGGTATGCACCCGCCCACGCTTGCCTCAAATGAGAGACAAACGCCTTTTTGTAAAGCCGTGGGAAACAATTCCTTCCCGTGCTTGGCAAGAAGGGCCTTGTTGGCCGTTACCACATGCTTTCCGGCTGCAATCGATTTTTCAATCAACGCCTTTGCCACTCCCGTGCCACCGATAAGTTCGATCACAATGTCAATTTCAGGATCATTAACAATGGAGTCGGAATCTGTTGTCAGGACACCGGGCGCGAATTTTACACCAAAATCCCGTGTTATGTCCAGGTCGGACGCCCGCTTCAGTTCCAGTTCGGCCCCGAGCCTGGCCGAGATGATCTCCTTGTTAGTATTGAGTAGCCTTGCCACGCCGGTTCCGATATTGCCCAGGCCGAAAAGGCCGAGTCTGATTTTTTTCATCGTTATTCCTCTTAGAGAACTTTTTTGATACCCCGTATCGCCTGTTTGATTCTCATATCGTTTTCTATGAGCGCAAACCGCACGAATTCATCGCCGTAAGCCCCGAAGCCGATACCCGGCGAGACTGCGACCTTTGCCTCCTTTATCAGGAACTTAGAGAATTCAAGGGATCCCATCTTTCTGTACGATTCCGGAATCCTTGCCCAGACGAACATGGTGGCCAGAGGTGACGGCACTTCCCATCCGGCGCGTGAAAGCCCGTTGATCAATGTATCGCGCCGATCCCTGTAAGTCTCGCAGATTTCTCCCACGCAGTCCTGTGGGCCGTTTAACGCAATGATGGACGCGATCTGGATCGGCTGGAATATGCCGTAGTCGAGATAGCTCTTGATCCGCTTGAGGGCGGCGATGGCCTCCTTGTTGCCCACGCAGAATCCCACTCTCCAGCCCGGCATGTTGTAACTCTTGGACAAAGAGAAAAACTCCACGCCGACCTCCCTGGCTCCCTTGGCCTGGAGAAAGCTCGGAGGGGAATATCCGTCAAACACGATGTCCGCATAGGCCATGTCGTGAATGACGAGGATGTCGTTTTCACGGGCAAAGTCCACGATTTTCTGGAAAAATTCCAGGTCCACGGTAAGGGTGGTCGGGTTGTGCGGAAAACAGATTACAAGTACCTTGGGTTTTGGCCATGACTGCTTTGTGGTTGCCACCAGGTTTTCGAAAAAATCGGTATCCGGTCCCAGGGGAATGTATCTTACATCCGCACCGGATATGATGGCCGAGTAAGGATGGATCGGGTAGGTGGGGTTAGGCGACATCACCACATCGCCGGGGCCCACGGTTACGAGCATGAGGTGGGATATCCCTTCCTTTGCCCCTATGGTTACGATGGCCTCTGTTTCGTAATCTATGTCCACCCCGTAACGCCGTTTGTAGCGGTCCGCTATGGCCAGCCTCAGCTTTCTTATGCCCATGGATGCGGAATAGCGGTGGTTTTGCGATTTTTGAGCCGCCTCCACGAGCTTGTCTACAATATGTTTCGGGGTCCCAAGGTCCGGATTGCCCATGCCCAGGTCTATTATGTCTTCGCCGGCATGCCGGAGATCCATTTTCAATTCGTTGACCGCCGCGAATACATATGGCGGGAGCCTGTTTAATCGTGCAAATGTTTTCATGTTTTCCTCGGTTAGAGAACTGCTGCTTATTAAAATGTGGCTCACGGCTTTGTAAAAAGCTCCGTATGCAAGGCGCGCGAGACGGGAAAGGCGGAAGCGTACGTTTTGTACGCTGAGCACTTTCCCGTTGAAGCGCAACGCCGCAGACGGACTTTTTACGACGCCGTGAAGGATTCAGTCTGATTACACTACAAGCAAGGGCTTGTCAAAAAAAATGTTTTGACTTATGCAACGTTTTGGGCTACCAAAGTCTATTTTTTAGCAATGCATCAATATATACAGAAAATGGAAACAGGTCTACATGAGTAATTCTGGTGATACACTAACATACGCCGATGCAGGGGTGGATATAGACAGGGCGAACAAGTTTGTGCAGGCGGTGAAAAAGATCGCCGGCAACACTCCGAGGTCCGGAGTCATGGGCGAAATCGGCGGGTTCGGTGGACTTTTTTCCTTAAACCTCACGGACTACAAGCGGCCAGTGCTGGTAAGCTCCACGGACGGGGTGGGGACAAAGCTCAAGATAGCCTATCGCATGGACAGGCATGACACCGTGGGCATCGACCTTGTGGCCATGTGCGTCAACGACGTATTGGTCCAGGGGGCAAAGCCCCTTTTCTTTCTCGACTATCTCGCCATGGGACACCTGGACCCGGATACGGCCCAGCAGATTGTCGCAGGGGTAGCCGAGGGGTGTCGGCAGGCCCAGTGCGCGCTCATCGCAGGGGAAACCGCCGAGATGCCTGGTGTATACAAGGATAAAGAATATGACCTGGCCGGTTTTTCCGTGGGTATTGTGGATAATGACAGGATCATAGACGGCTCCGATATCCGCGTGGGACATAAGCTGGTGGGCATTGCTTCATCCGGACTTCACAGCAACGGTTATTCTCTTGTCCGCAAGGTCTGTTTCGATATCCTCAAACTCGATGTTGATGCATATGTTCCAGAACTCGGCAAGGCTCTGGGCGAAGAACTCCTTGTCCCCACGAAGATTTATTCAGACACTGTCATGCGGCTGGTAAAAGATCTGCCTATTCACGGGCTTGCCCATATTACCGGCGGCGGGATCATGGAAAATATTCTAAGGATTGTCCCCTCCTCATGCGGGCTCGTCATCCGGAAAAAATCGTGGGAGACCCCGCCGATATTCCCGTTTATTCAGTCTGCCGGCAAGATTGAAGACCACGAGATGATGCGTACCTTCAATAACGGGATCGGGCTTGTGGCCGTAGTCCCGGATTCGGTTGCATCGGATGTGGTGGCTCTTTTATCCGGCATGAATGAAAAAAGCTGGATCATAGGTGAAGTGGTTGCCCAGCGAAAATCAGATACGGGACGGATCAAATGGGTTTAATGGCTGCTTGAAGCAACTGCATGAAAATACTAGGCATTGAAACCTCGTGTGACGAAACTGCGGCCGCCGTTATTGAGGACGGCAGGCGCATACTCTCCTCGGTGGTGGCCTCCCAGGTGGATGTTCATCATCCATATGGCGGCGTGGTCCCTGAAATAGCGGCCCGGTGCCACATGGAATCGATAGTGCCGGTGGTGGCCGGGGCCATGGACGAGGCAGGCATTGATTTTGCCGGGCTTGACGCAATCGGGGCAACCCGGGGCCCGGGTCTTGTGGGCGCCCTGCTGGTGGGCTTTTCATTTGCAAAGGCCATGGGTTTTGCCTTAAATATTCCCTGGACCGGTATAGACCACTTGGAAGGGCACTTGAATTCCGTTTTTTTGGCCGAACCGGCTCCTGATTTCCCCTTTACAGCTCTTCTTGTTTCAGGGGGACATACCGCCATTTACCTTGTCCGGTCTCACGTGGACGCCCTTTGCATGGGCCGGACCCGCGACGACGCAGCAGGTGAAGCCTTTGACAAGGTCGCCAAGATGCTTGATCTCGGATATCCGGGGGGTGGTGTGATTTCCAGGATGGCTGAAACCGGAGACCCTGATCGGATAAAATTCCCCCGGGCTTTTATGGACAGGTCCGCCTATGATTTCAGCTTCAGCGGTTTAAAGACCTCGGTTAAGCGATATATCGATACCCACGGCGACTTTCAAAGCCATGTGAATGATATTGCAGCCTCGTTTCAGGAGGCTTGCGTGGATGTGCTGGCGCAAAAGCTGATGTCGGCGGCCCTGGAAAACAGGTGTGCCCATGTGGCGGTTGTGGGGGGTGTGGCGGCAAATTCCCGGTTGCGGCAAAGGGTTTTAAGTGATGCCCGAAAGCATGGCCTGAAACTGTTCATACCGCCGGTTTCCCTTTGCGGGGACAACGCGGCCATGATTGCAGCGGCTGCCTTTCACCGGCTTACGGGAGATTGCCCGCAGGTCGGTAACCTTGCCGACGATGTTTATTCACGTGTTGAGCGTCGCCTGTGATGCTTCTGGTATTTGCGTACCGCCCTGTTGTGCTCGGAAAGGGTGGTTGAAAAATAATGGGAGCCTCCCGGCATTGCCACAAAGTAAAGATAGTCGGTTGTTGCGGGGAAAAGCGCGGCCTTAAGTGAAGCCCTGCCGGGATTTGCAATGGGGCCGGGCGGAAGCCCGTAAATAACATAGGTGTTGTAGGGCGTTTTTCTTTCCAGGTCCTTTTTTGTCAGGTTCCCGTTAAACTCCTTTATTCCGTAGATCACCGTTGGATCGCTTGCAAGGCGCATGTGCCGTTTCAGCCGGTTGTAGAAGACCGAGGAAATGACCGGCCTTTCGCTTCCAACCGCAGTCTCTTTTTCGATAATCGACGCCAGGGTTACGATCTGAAGGACCGTCATCTCCATATCGTGTGCCTGTTTTTCCCATTTATCCGAAAAAACGGATGTAAATCGCTGGATCATGGTGGTAACAATTTTTTCCGGGCCCGGGTTTTGCTCAAACAGGTATGTGTCCGGAAAAAGATACCCTTCCACGGTATCGGCTGAAATTTCCATGCGTTTTGCAAATAACGGGTCACGGGCGATTTTAAGAAACGCCTTGGCAGTGCAGAGTCCGGCTTTTTCAACTCTTTCGGCTGTCTGAAAAATGGTAAAGCCCTCGGGTATGGTTACCCTGTGGAGCATGACATCTCCGCTCGTGAGCCGGTCCAGGATTTTTTTCGGGGTCATCCCGGGAAAAAGCAGGTATTCACCCGCGCGTATCTTTGTGTCAAGGCCGTAATACCGGGCCATGATTTTAAATTTTAATTTATGGGAGATCAGGCCTATGCCTGCAAGCCGTGCAGTGATTTTCGCAAATGGTTCGCCGCGCTCAACCGGAAAACGGATACTATTGATGTGGTTCTTATTTGCCGGAGTGTTCCAGTAGCGCGAGAGGTCGCGGGCGGCCCATATACCTGCCGCAGTCGCCGTAACCATGAGCAGCGCAAGGAATAATGCAAAACGTTTTACGTGTTTTTTCAAGATGTTTTTTCCAATAAGCGGTATATCAGCTTGTCGACTCGCCAATTAATGGTTATGGTTTCATAACAGGAGGAATCATATATTCATGAGCGATTCAAGTCAACAGGACGAATACACCGGATTCGAACAGGGGCCAATAAGGCCGCCGAGCGAGGCGGCAAGCCTCTTAATTCGAGTGACGAGAAACTGCCCGTGGAACCGGTGTACATTCTGCCCGGTTTACAAGGGCGCCCGGTTTTCCCGCAGACCGGCCGCACACGTGAAACAGGATATAGACGCGGTTTATGAGCAGGTATGCGCGATTCAAAGCCTTGCCGGGACTTCGGAGTCCATTTCCCGGATCGACATAGATACCCATGTTGCAAAATTGTCTTCCGAGAGCAGATCCGCTTTTTATGCGGCCCTGAACTGGTATGCGGGAGGGATGCGGTCGGTTTTTCTTCAGGATGCAAACAGCCTTGTGATAGACCCCCATGAGCTTGCCGGCATACTCGTTCATCTCCGAACAAGATTTGCCTGGGTGTCGCGCATCACGTCCTATGCCCGTTCCGGCACCGTGGCAAGAATTTCGGACAATGACATGAAGATGCTGGCCGAAGCCGGTCTCAACCGGATTCACATCGGCATGGAATCCGGGAGTGACGAGGTGCTTGCCATGGTGAAAAAAGGGGCCACAAAGGAGATACACGTAAAGGCGGGCAGAAAAGTCAGGGCGGCCGGGATCGGGCTTTCCGAGTATGTCATGCCCGGGCTGGGCGGGAAAAAACTTTCCGGGCCCCATGCCCGACAAACCGCCGATGCCTTAAATAAAATAAATCCGGATTTCATACGCCTGCGCACCCTTGCAATCCCTCAAAACATCCCCCTTTTTGATGATTATTCCGCAGGCAGGTTTGAAAAGCTCACCGACATGGAGGCCGCAAAGGAGATTCTTATTTTTCTCGAAAGCCTGGACGGGATCACGAGTACCATCAAGAGCGACCATATTTTAAACCTGTTTGAAGATCTTGAAGGAAAGTTTCCGGACGACCGCAGGAAAATGATCGGCATTGTGAAGACTTTTCTTGAAATGCCGGAAAAAAGGCGGATGTTATACCAGGTGGGCCGCCGGCTGGGATATTTACGGGGTATTTCCGGCCTGGACGATCCCCGGGTGGTTTCCCGGATTGAGGCGGTCTGCAAAAGGCACGGGATCACGCCGGAAAATGTTGACGCCTTTATAGACGAGGCCATGAAACGGTTTATCTGATGGCCTTGCCGCGGGGGAACAGATGAAGGCAATGGCCGGAAAACCGGCGGGGATATATGTTCATATCCCGTTTTGCGTGCGCAAATGCCCGTATTGTGATTTTTATTCCGTTGCCGACCTTTCCCGCATCGATTCATACGTGGACGCTCTTTTGCACGAGATGGCCTTTTGTGAAAAGCCCCG
This sequence comes from Deltaproteobacteria bacterium, assembly GCA_013151835.1. GTDB lineage: Bacteria > Desulfobacterota > Desulfobacteria > Desulfobacterales > Desulfosalsimonadaceae > JAADHK01. Next base: position 2,179 of record JAADHK010000085.1, on the reverse strand, counting down.
GGTGTGCCCGGATACAATATATTTCGGAGGCGGAACCCCGTCTATCCTTTCTTCCACCATGATCGGCCGCATCATTGATGGCGCTTTTCGTTTTTTCGACATGTCGGACAACGTGGAGGTGACGCTCGAGGTTAATCCCGGCACAGTGGATGCGAGCCGGCTTTCAGCCTTCCGTGATGCCGGTATAAACAGGCTCATCATAGGGGCTCAGTCCTTTGACGATGAAAAGCTTAATTTCCTCGGACGGATACACGACGGTTCGGAAGCAAAAACGGCCATAAGAGAGGCGGGCAGGGCCGGGTTTGAAAATATCGGCATTGATCTGATCTGCGGCATTCCCGGCCGGGAGGCGGGCGACTGGGAAAAAGAGCTCAAAACAGCTCTTTCTTTTTCATTGCCCCATCTTTCCTGTTACATGCTTACCATTGAGCCGGGAACCCCACTTTATTCGGACATGGAAGACGGACGTTTTTCACCGGTTGCGGAGAATCTTGCGGCAGATCTTTTCGAAGTTACGATGGAAGTGCTTGACCGTGCCGGTTACGATCATTACGAGATTTCCAATTTTGCGAAAATGCCCGGCTTTCGTTCACGGCACAATTGTAAATACTGGACAGGCGCTCCTTATGTGGGACTGGGCGCATCAGCTCATTCGCATGTTAAAGGGGAGCGGTACTGGAACGTCCGCTCAGCGGACCGGTATATCGCGCGAGTGTCGTCGGGATTGAGCCCCGTGGACGGAAAGGAGCGGCCGGATACCGACCAGCAGATGATCGAGGCCGTTTACCTCGGGCTTCGCGCGGCCGAAGGTATTGATTCGCGGGCCTTTGAACTGCGGTTCGGCAGGGCATGCAATGAAATATTCGGCCGGGAAATAGCCACGCTTTCAAGGCACGGCCTTCTTGAGTCTTGTGACGACAATCGTATTTGCCTTACCCGGCAGGGAAAGCTTAAGGCCGACGCCGTGGCGGGTCGGCTCATAGGGTGCATCTGAATCTGATCGGCGTTACCCCACGTTGCCGTAGAGACAAGGCATGCCTCGTCTCTACATCATCTATTTAAGTTGAAAGCGCCTTTATAAGCAGGTTAATGTAAAATTGAGTGTGGCTGATGGGGGCCGCCATGTTGGCCCTGTGATTTGCGAATATCCCGCTAAGGTTCCCCTCGGTCACAACGAACCATGGATTTATTTCAGCCGCTACATGGCAGTCCTCGATTGCGTGGTGGATGATATTCAGAGCATTTCTGGTTTTGAGTGTTTTTTTGAAATCATGCTCCACGCCCTTTAAAACAGACTCGATGGTAATTGCCACTCCCTTGGCATAATAGACGTAATTGTCCGCATCAAATGTACTCACCACGGTTCCGTCTTTTTCTTTTTGTTTCGCAAGGCTGTCGTCGCAGCTTCCGAGCAGTTCCTGAAATGATTTCAGGAGCGGGATCAGGTTGTCTGCCCTGGTGTAGAACCCTGTTTCATGACGCCTTACCTTTGTCTGGTATTTCCGCATTTCGGCAATGGCTTCCCTGTACTTGGATTCAGGAGTGGGGAACCAGTAGGAGTCCGCCTTGATCATAAGGTCGTTCATGGCACGCTCGAGGTCGTTATCAAGGGGCGCCGTGCTTCCGGTCCTGGATAAACGTTCCGTGAGCGCGACCGTGGCCCTGCGCGTCGCCTCCAGAACACCGAGCTGAATTTCATTAACATTGTCCGTGAAATTGATGATATCATTGGGCCGCCATCCCCAGAACCGTTTTGTAAGTTCATATTCAAGGGGCGCAATCAGGCTGTCGACAAACATGACGCCCGGAGGATCGGTGAAAATCGTTTTTTTAGCTTCCGGTGTTGCGTGATTGGCCATGCCTGTTTTTTCTTTTTCCGCGCCGGATTCAACCGCCTTTTGATTTGCCGTTTGATTAACTGCGGCGGTATGTCGTCCGCCCGGAACCGGCTTGAAAAAATTCATGGTGAAGATTAATCCCCATATCAGGCCTATGGTTATCAGGATGCCTGCGATGATCCTTGGCCAGAAAAATTTATGGAACCCTTTGTCTGTTGTTGATGTGCCCATGATTTCTCCTGTAGTTTTATTGTTGATGGCGTCGTAAAAAGTCCCATCTACTGCGTTGTAGCGGGTCGCGAAATGCTCGGAATACTATATGTATGCCTCCGCTTTCGCGA
>JAADHK010000107.1 GCA_013151835.1 Deltaproteobacteria bacterium | reverse complement strand
ATCAGCCATTGGCCTGTCATTAAAAGAAGGCCTGAAAAAAGAGATGGAGATTGGAGGCCCGATTTTTCTCACCAGAGACGCTGTGGAGGGGCCAAAGTCATTCAAGGAAAAACGGAAACCGCAATACACCGGAAAGTAAGAGCTTTTTGTCAGCTTCAGCTCCGGCGTCCGGGACCGCTGGCTTTCCAAGGCTTGGCTCCCCTCCTGTGACAAGCTCAAACTTTCCCATATGTATGAGGCCACAGCCTTTCTGTCACTTAATCCGGAACGGGTAATCATTGACGAGGCCCAGCAATACCCGGAATTGTTTAAAGTTTTGAGGGGGACAATTGATACCCGGCGACAACAAAAAGGCAGATTCCTGCTCACCGGTTCCAGCTCGCCCGATATTGTCAGGGGGATCACCGAAAGTCTGGCCGGCCGCATCGCGACGGTGGAATTGTCTCCCTTTACCCAGAATGAGTTTTATGAAAGTCCTCCTTCACGTCTTTCTGAGATGACCACCCCGTATGATGAGAATGATCTTGAAAACGATTTTAAAAATCTGAAAGATTTAAAAATATCATGCTGATCATTGCTGACAGTTCAGCCTTGATCGCATTGGCGGTTTGTAACAGCCTCTCTCGACTCGACAAACTTTTCAGCGAGGTCTCAAGGTCCCGGAAATTGTGTTTGAGGAAATAATCGTAGAGGGAAAGTCGGCAACGGAATCCCTTCGGGCATATCTGAGAGAGAAAACCGTATCAATGTTACAGGAAGTCAGGGGGTTTTGCTCCTGTCAAAGCACAAGGGACTTATTCGGAGTGTTCAACCATATCTTTCCAGGTTAGATGATAGGGCTTAATGATCTGTATTCTGCATGCATGCATCCCGGTCCGGGCAGAGGTCTTTGGACAGCGCGATGAGACTGTTTCGTTTTCCCATGGCAATGAGCGTATCTCCCCCATGGATCACCGTCTCGAACGATGGATTAAACAACATCTTCCCGTCCGGCTTTTTCACGGCAATGATGATCAGGTTGTATTTCTGCCGGATACCGGAATCCTTGAGCATGATGTCAACCAGGGGCGAAGCCGGATCAACGGGTATCTCTTCCATCTTGATGTCTTCACGGTCATAGGTGAAAACCAGGTCTAAAAAACTGGTGACGGACGGTCTTAATATCCGCTGCGCCATGCTGATCGCCCCGATCTCATAGGGCGCCTCTACCCGGTTTGCACCCGCAGCCATAAGTTTTGCCTTGGCCTTATCGGTTCCGGCCCTTGCCAGGATGAATATCTTTGGATTTAACTGGCGGGCGGTCAGCACCAGAAAAACATTATCGGTATCCGTGCCAAGCGCAGCTATTAGACCCTTTGCACGCTTTATCCCGGCCGCCAGAAGTGTCTCTTCTTCCGTTGAATCGCCTGCCACATAAAGCAGTCCGGCGGCTTCAAGTGCCGCAGCTGAATCCGCAGCCTTTTCTATGACCACGGGGTGGACTCCCTGATCAAGGAAATTCCCGCACAAAACCTTTCCGATCCGGCCGTAACCGCATACAATGTAATGATCTTTAGTTCCCTTGATTTTTCTATTCAACTTGCGCCTCCCAAGGATGTTCCGGATTTGTCCTTCCACAAGGAATTCCACAAATGTTCCTGCGGCATATAAAAAGAAAAAAACCCCGGACATGACAAGACCGATGGTGAATATACGGCCCTCCGGACTCAGCCTGTGAACTTCTTCAAAGCCGACCGTGGTCAGAGTGATCACCGTCATATAAAGTGCGTCGATGAAATGCCACCCCTCGATGAACATATATCCCGTTGTGCCGATAACAAGAACGGAAAAGAGCATGCCAGCCGAGAGAATCAAGTGTTTAATCGGGTTCATTTCAGGTCCGGTATATAGAATTTGACATGAATTGCATCATAGGATGACCGCTGTGGGCCGTCTGATGTTAAGGCCAATCCATAATCGGTAATGGGTAAAAATACAAGCCTTTTCCATTGCTAAGCCAGTCTCATTAATCTGTTGACCCATACCGTCGGACTTGCTAAACAGACAACTCATGGAAGATACCAGAAGATACAAACGCTTGCGCGAGTCAATGGTTGAAAATCAGGTCGAGGCCCGCGGCGTCCATGATCCCCGCGTTCTTTCCGCCATGCTGGCGGTTCCGCGCCACCTCTTTGTCAACGAAGCCCTCATGGACCAGGCTTACTCGGATCACCCCCTTCCCATAGGGGACCAGCAGACCATATCCCAGCCCTACATTGTCGCGCTCATGACCGAGGCGCTTGAACTCGAAAAAGATGACAGGGTGCTTGAGATAGGAACCGGGTCGGGATACCAGGCGGCGATCCTGGCTCAGGCAGCCTTCAGGGTCTATACCATCGAGCGGAACCGAAGGCTCTATTCAACCGCCCGAAACCTTTTTGATAAACTCGGATATTACAATATCGTGACGCGCTATGGCGACGGCACTAAGGGATGGAAAGAAGAAAGCCCTTTTAACGCAATCATCGTCACGGCCGGAGCCCCGGCAATACCCGACACCCTGGTTGATCAGCTTGACATCGGAGGCCGGCTGGTGATTCCCGTGGGCTCCCTCTTTTCTCAAGAGTTGATCCGGATAGAAAAAACCGAAAACGGAATTAATGAGATCAATCTCGGAGGATGCCGGTTTGTCAAGCTTATCGGCCAACATGGATGGGACCATAACTGAATAGGCTTCCGGCTAATCACCAACCACGCCCATAGGACGTGGTATGCTCAGGCCCCCTCGAAGGGGACAAAAAAATCGTTTTTCTTGCAGATCATATCTAAACGCCAGGAACATGGTCTTCCTGAAAGTCTGAACATCGAACGTCCAACATCGAATTTTGAATAAGGTGTTTTTGTATATTCTATAAAGTATAAATTTAACAACAGCGAAGCAATACTATTATTCGATGTTCAACGTTGATGGCGTCGTAAAAAGTCCCATCTACTGCGTTGCAGTGTTTTTTCAGTCACTCGGAATACTATATGTATGCCTCTTTGCTCCTGAAAAACCACTACGCCTTGTATATGGAACTTTTAACTTAGCCATCTTTTCCATGTTGAGAGACTTTTTACGAGTCCATCAACGTTGGACGTTCGATGTTGGGCGTTCAAAAAATTCATTGTTCGCCAACCGTCTTAAACCCGAATTTCTCGGCCAGCCGCTTTCTAACCACCGGCGGCACCATGCTCTCGATGTTTCCCCCGTACCTGGCGGCCTCCTTGATAATGGAGGAACTGGTGAATATCCATCTTAAGCCCGTCATGAGAAAGACCGTCTGCACACTCCTCTCGAGCCGCCGGTTCATCAGAGCCATCTGGAACTCGTATTCAAAATCGGAAACCGCGCGCATCCCCCGTAAAATAGCGCAGGCCTTGCGTTTTTTCACATAATCGACCAAAAGGCCGCCATAAGAGTCAATCTCGACATTTTCAATCCGTTTTAGTGATTCGGCCAGGAGTTCCATACGTTCGGGAACGGTGAAAAGCGAATCTTTGCCGGGATTTTCGAGAATGGTTACTATAATCCTGTCGAAAATACACAGCCCACGCTGAATAATGTCTATGTGCCCGTTTGTAACCGGATCAAATGATCCCGGGTAAATCGCTGTTTTTTTCATACATAGTTCCCTCTGAATGTTTGATATCCATTCACGCTTCACGGTAGAGACAAGGCATGCCTTGTCTCTACGGCCATTCATTTTTCACAGACTACCGAATTCGGCATATACCGACTTTTACGGAGCCGTCCCGGTTTTTTCCAAAAATGTTACGATTGTCTTCCCATACCGTCGTTGATCAACCACGACCAGGCCTTCCGGTGGGATAGGCGCTTCGTGCGAATCGTGTTCTAAAATGATCAACGCACCTGTTGCAATGGATTCGGCACAGGCCAGGTTTTTCATTGTCCCGGACAGAAATCCACTCCCATAAGGTGGATCTGCAAATACGATGTCAAACCGTTTCCCCAAACGTTTCAGGCAGGTCAGATTCCTTGCTGCATCCCATAATATCACGCATGTCTTCTCCTGCGCCCGGCAAACCGCAATGTTTTTGCCTATCAGGTCAACCGCCGGCCTGGCGGAATCGATGAAAATCGCAAAATCAGCGCCCCTGCTGACGGCTTCCAGACCAAAAGCCCCGGTCCCTGCAAAGAGGTCGGCAACCACCGCGTTCGCACAGCGGGCTCCACAGATATTAAAAACCGCCTCACGCACTTTCGATGCGGTAGGGCGGGTGTTCCGGCCTCTTGGCGTGGCCAGTCGCCTCCCTTTGAACTTTCCGGCGATGATCCGCATGTCAGTCTTTTATACCGGCTTCGGCTATTTTTCTGACGACCTTTTTGTCAGCTCCCGTGTGCCTGGCAGTCTTTATGGCGTCATTTCCGAATTCAGCCAGTTTCCTGCGGATAAATTCCTTCTCAAAGGCCTTTTTCGCATCTATGATCTTTTCATGCGAAAACAGGTCAGCTACGGCAGGCCTGAATCCTGATGACGAGGGATTATAGGGGGAAGGTATATCTTTTACGTCTATGATTTCCCCTGAAACCATGATATCGAGCCGTTCAACCAGGTTTTTAAGCTCCCGCACGTTTCCGGGCCAGTCATAGGACTTCAAAGCCTCAATGGCAGCCGGGGTTATCTTTTTTTCCGGCATGCGGTTTTCTTCGGCGATCCTTGAAAGAAAGGTATCCACAAGGGCGGGGATATCATCGATACGCTCACACAAAGGGGGAACATCGATGGGGATTACATTCAACCTGAAATAAAGATCCTCCCTGAACTCTCCGGCATCTATGGCCTGCTTTAAATCCTTGTTGGTAGAGGCGATCACGCGGACGTCTAAGGGGATGGTCCGGCTTCCCCCCAGCCGCTGGAATTCCTTTTCCTCTAGAATACGCAGTATCGTGGCCTGGGTCTTTAAGCCCATATCCCCTATTTCATCAAAAAACAGCGTCCCCCCATGGGCCATCTCGAACTTGCCCCTTTTTTTCATATCCGCGCCGGCGAACGCGCCCTTTTCATGGCCTAAAAGCTCACTTTCCAGCCGCTCGTCGGAAAGGGCCGCGCAATTGATGTCGATCATGGGCCGATCCGATATCGATGAAAGCTGGTGGATGGTGCGCGCAACCAGCTCCTTACCGGTGCCGTTTTCCCCGTGGATCAGTATCCAGGCATCCGTGGGTGCCGCAATGCCGATCTGCTTTTTCAGTTCCTGAATCGGCCGGCTGAATCCGGTAATGGCATATTTTTCGATGGTTTTTTTCCGTAAAAAACGATTCTCCTCTTCGAGGCGCCGGAAATTTAACGCATTATTAATCGCCACGATGACCCGGTCGATATTAAGGGGTTTTTCGATAAAATCATAGGCCCCGATCTTGGTCGCGTTCACGGCCGTCTCGATGGTTCCATGGCCCGTGATCATGACAACCTGGACCCCGGGATGGTTTTTTCGTATCTCCTTTAAGGTCTCGAGCCCATCCATGCCCGGCATCCATATATCGAGCAAGATAAGGTCCGGAGCGTCGGATTCTATCCTCTTCAAGGCCTCATACCCGTTCGATGCCGTAATGGTTTCAAACCCCTCGTCGGAGAGTATCCCGCTTAAGGATGTTGCTATGGATTCCTGGTCGTCTACAATAAGAATCGTGGGAAACATGGTAATTCCTTTCTCAAATCTACAACTGTGTACCCTGGTTAACATTATCCTGCCCGAAGAATTCATCGATCATTCGATCCACGCTGCTTTCATCCTCCATGGCGAAATCGGCAAGGCGCGTTACACCCATCAGCCTGCCGAGGGTGTAAAGCTTTTCGTCCAGGGTCTCAGCGTCTTCGGCCTTGATCCTGGCGCTTAAAAAATCCTTTTTTACCATCACGTCAAACCCGTCACGCTTTACTATTTTTGCGATAAACATAACCCTCAGCTCACGTTTTCGTGCATCTGCGGCCCCGCCCTTGAATGAAAGCGTGATATAATTATTGTAGGGATCATCGGAGAGATAACTGTCCAGAACAACGTAATGATATCCCATGCTCAGGCTCAGGTTGAGGTATTGCGGGGTAATAACCGCAAAGCTTCTCACATCATCGGACGAGATTTCAAAAGACGGGGTGCGCATCATGGCAGACAGAAGATTGCCGGCATTCATTCCCGCCACCTGTCCCTGCCATGAAACATCCGGAGCGCTCATCCCCCTCCACAGCGCCTGAAACGGCCGGGATACGATCGCCTCGGGGAGGACCGCCTTTTTGCTCGAAGCAGGCTCGGTACGCGTATCTCCAAACAAGTCGAGGACCGAAAGGTTGAATGGAAGGTTAGTGATTACGCGGTATATATTCCTGACCCCCTTGATCCCGGCCCTTTCTTTTAAAGAAAACATCTCGTTTAACGCTGTTTCATGGCAAAAACGTATAAGATCGTGAAACGTACGGCAGGCGTTTTCGGAAAAATCACCGACCCTGGGGTCCGTGAGGTTAAGGGGAAAAATAAAATCGGCAATTCTTGCGAGGAGCTGGTACGATTCCGTCTGTGCCACATCCACGACAATCGGCCGGGTGTTTACATTGACATTCAAAAGTTCCGAAACCCGCCCGTCGTAAATAATCCCCCTTATGGCATCCACGGTGATCTCCTGTCCGGAGCGCAGCTCGGAAAAGATGCCCGGAATCCTGACCAGACACGGAACCTTGAATTCCCGGACCACGGACGAAAGGTGATCCGTGGGGTTCCCCTTTTCCACGACCACCGCCGCAGCCTTCTGGAGCGCCCCGATAAACTGGGGAGATGAATTCCGAATCACCAGCACCCCCCCTTCCGGGAAGCGGAAAAGCTCATGGATATCGGTGACCTTAAAGACCTTGCCGGAACCGACTCCAGCGGCAACGGGACGGCCTTTTTCCGCTACAACGGGCGCGTCCACCTTTTCCGGAGACGGTGTGTGAAGTGTCCGGTCAGGGAGATGGAGAGACCGGGCCTGCAGGACATATATCCTGTCCTGTTCATCGATGCACCACTCGATATCCTGGGGATATTTGAAATGAGCCTCGACCGTAAGGGCCATCTTCCCAAGGGCCGCAAGCTGTGAGCCGGTCAGGCATGGTCGGTTCATCCTTGAATCGGATACAATCTCGTGCTCAATTCCACCGCCCTCAAGCCGGTTCAAACAGATTTCCTTGCGCCCGATCTCCCTGCGCACAACCGGAAACCCGGGCTTGCGTTTTAAAACATAGCTATCCGCTTCAACCTTTCCCTCGACAAGGAGCTGCCCGAGTCCCCATACCGCAGAAATCACTATTTCATGCCTGTCCGGAAGTACCGGGTCGGTTGTGTAAAGCACACCGGAACACACGGGCCTGATCATTTCAATAAATCCGACACTCATGTTCACGTCTTCGGGCCTGATCCGTTTCATCCTCTGGTAGAGCATGCTGCGGGCATTATACTTGCTTGCGACAACTGCCTTGTATTTTTCCAGCAGCTCATCGGTCGGGACATTTAAAACAGTGGAAAACTGACCGGCAAAGGAATTCTCCATGTCTTCGCCGATGGCGCTGCTCCTGACGGCCCAGAAGACAGGTCGCCCTTTTTCCTCCTCCAGTTTCCTGCTCTGAGCGCGCACGATGGATTCTATCTCGGGGGGCACAAGGGCGTTTTTCACCAGTGCTTTTATCTCTTTTTCCGCAGAAATCAAATTTGCGCTTTTTGTTATGTCGGTTTTTCTCAATATCCTCGAAATGGCGACATCCAGGCCGTTATACTCGGAAAAATGAGTATACGCACACGCGGTAAGTGCGAAACCGTCCGGGGTCATAAGGCCGCAGCGCTTCCGCAGCTCCCCGAGGTTCGCCATCTTGCTTCCCACTTTGTCGATATATTCCGTGCTGATTTTGTCCATGGGGATAATGACAGGCGTGTAGAGAGGTTCTTTCTTACCGGTAAGGATGGAACGGATGTCTGCCTCTATTTTTCCAAATATATCAGTAAGCTCAGCATGGCCGCCGTTCGCGATGTCCGTAAGGTTGAAAACCACGTTACTGACGCTTCTGGAAAGATTTTTGACCATTGCCTTCAGATAGGGCAGGCTTATCAACTGGTGATTGTAAAGCTTGTTTTCAAGCTCGGTCATCAGATCCAGGCAATGCTCGTTTCCAGCCAGCAGGCTGATGAATGCCTTGTATTTCTTCTGGAGGGCGTCTTCCACGCCGGTCTTCTCCCCCCCCTTCTTTTTCAATAATTTCCACAACCGTATCACTTTCACATCTCCTTTATGCCACCATTCTTTCAGCAATGGCTTTTTTCACGCTTTCGTGCAGGACCTTAAGGTCGAGCGGTTTCGGGAAATAGTCGAAAAGATCCTCTTTGACAGTCTTGATGAAGTGGTCCGTCATCGGCATATAGCTGATCATGATAACCTGGGTTTCAGGCGAGATCCGCTTTATCATACTCGCGATCTGTATTCCGGTCATTTTCTCCATCATCAGGTCGGTTATTACAACGTCAAACCGGACCGCTTCCAGACGCTGCCGGGCCACGTACGGATCAACATAGGCTTCAACCTCAAAGCCGGATTTTTTAAAATAGACTTTGAGCATATCGCAGACACCCGGATCATCGTCTATTATCAAAATCCTCGGTTGTCTCTTCATCAGTTCATCTTCCTTCTGCCTGATCACGGACAGGAGTCCTCCCTCCTGTTTCCTGATGGGGAGGTAATAATAAACCCCGATAACGACCATAAGAACCCCTATGATAAGGATGCTCGCGTCCATTACGGTCCACCAGCCGAATCCGAAATAGCGCATGAGGCCGGTGGCGAGAGCGGCAAACGCCACTCCCGTGCGGATAAAGGCAAGCTCTGTCCTGGCCTTGGCGAGGAGTGTTCTCTGCTGGGCCATGATTGTTCTTTTTTCGGATAAAAAAGAACGCCTCTTTGAAAGGGCGGTCCTGATTCTGGAAAAACCGCTCCGCTTCTCCGAAAACTCGGTTCGTTTAATGGAGGCCTGCGTCCGCTGCTCTCCCATGAGGTTTCGTTCTTCGGCCAGGATATTGCGCTCTTCGGCCAGAAGGGTCCTTTCAATGGCGTACCTGGTACCCAGAAGGGAGCGCATCTCGTTAAAATCGTCCGTATTGGTTATTGCTGCGGTGATTTCTTCGATATCGCTTTTAAGTTCCTTTAAATAGGCCTTTCGCGCCGCCAGGATTTTTTCGGCCGTCTTATGCCGCTTGCCGGTCAGCGCTTCCCCGCGTAAGATCGCCTCAACCGGTTGGAATACCGAATTTTCCATCAAGTTTGTCGAGCCGCGCCCATCTTCGTTGTCGCTGTTATCAGCCTTCCCCATATTTTTTCTTAATCTCCGGTGTTTAATTTTGATCTGCCCCCCTCGGCACACCCTCCGGCTTTTTACGAAGCCGGAAGTTCAATTACGAATTTCGCTCCCTGCGGCTTGTTATCCTCCGCGTAAATCTTCCCCTTGTGCTCGGAGATGATGGTACTGACTATGGCAAGCCCCAGCCCCATGCCGGTCGGCTTTGTGGTAAAATCCGGCTCAAACAGAAACGGCTTATCGGCATCCTTGATACCCGCGCCCGTATCGGCCACAATGATGCGGACAATTCCGGCATCGACCCTGGCGGAAATCCGGATCTCTCCACTGCCGCCTATCGATGCTATGGCGTTGTCCATGAGATTTATCATGACCTGGCGTATCTGCTGGCGGTCGAGTTTCAGCATGGGCAGGTCTTCTTCGATCTCAACGAAAAACCGGATATCCGTATGCCCTTCCCGGTAAAGGGCCACCGATTCGCCGATGATCGGCCCAAGGCTGCAAGGCATGGGATTTGCAGTCGGGAACTTGGCGAATGATGAAAATTCATTAACCAGATTCCTTATTATTCCAGTATAATCAATTATTGTTTTCGTGCATTCATCGAATATTGGATCGTCTATTGCCTTTCCGTATTTCCGCTTCAGCCTCTGGGCCGACAGCGAGATGGGGGTGAGCGGATTCTTGACCTCGTGGGCGATCCTGCGCGCCACTTCCCGCCATGCCGCCATGCGCTGGGCCTTTTCCAGTTCAGTCATGTCGTCGAAAACCATGACGATTCCGATCTGGCGGCCGGACTCATCCTTTAATGCGCTGAAATTATTTTTGAAAACCCTGCGCTGGCCGTTGATGGTCAGGGCCATTGACTTGGAAAAACTCTCCTCATGGCGCAAGGTGAAACGCTCCATGATTTCATCGGTCAACGCCTGATGCTGGTCGAACAAAAGACTCTTATAACTTTTTTTAATAACATCGCCTGCATGAAGTTTCAGCATCTTTTCCGCAGATGCGTTAATGGTGGTGATCAGGCCCCGGGAGTCAATTGAGATAACGCCGGTTGAGACATTGTTTAATACGATCTCCATGTATCTTCTCCGCTCATCGATCTCGGCGCTTTTCTTTTTCAGCTCATTTCCGGAAGCCTCGATCTGGCGCCGGTTAAATCTGAGCTCCTTGGTCATGGTGTTAAACGAGTCCACAAGGGTTTTAATCTCATCGTCGGCGACTACGTTTATGCTGTAACTAAGATCCCCCTCGGCTACCCGGCGGGTCCCTTCCGCAAGCTTCATGATCGGTACGGTGATCGACCGGGCAATATAAATACCGAGCCAGGTAGCGCAAAAGACGACAAGAAGCGCCACGACCGTGAGAATAATATAATAAGTAGCCTGGATCGGCTGCTTTAACATCTTTATCTGCTGATACTCCTCGAGCCCCCTGGAGATGGACGTCAGATTTTTCGCCATCTCCGACGGGAGGAGTACACTGATAACGATAAACCCTTTGACATCAAGCCCGTGCGCGGCAAACGGTATTGCGGCAATGTTGCGTATCAACTCGCCTTCGGGGATATTCTCGGACATACTCCAGGTATTTTCATCCTGAGCAAGACCCTTTTGCAGATCATCCGCCTTAAGGGGCAAAAGCGCATGTGCGGGAAACTTTTCCGCAGTTGAAAGGCAGAGGCGCTTGAAATTGGAGTTATATGCCTCCACGGCATTAAGGTTGAATTCACGCTGCACGACCTGGGCATAATTAAAAAGCTTTGCGCTGCTGTCAGGCGAAAGAAGGTTATGACTTGCTATCTGGTAGGCCGCCTTATCCAGAAAAAAGGTATTATTGCTCTCCACATGGCTGTAAAAGCTGCGGCCAACGGACAGGGAATTTTGAAGGGCCTGCTCAATGGGAACCTTGAACCAGAACTCGATGCTGGTGCCGATGAAATGGATGGAAAAAAAGAAAAGCACCCCGGCAGGTAAAAGGGTAAGCGCCCCAAAAGCCACGACCAGCTTGGTCCTCAGCCGCGTCCCGGGTATCCTGCTCCTCCTTTCGTAAAACGCCTTTATGAAATTCCGAAAAACCAGGAAAATCATCAGCAGCACAAGGATCAGGTTTACATTCATCAGAATAAAGAGCCAGATCATGTTGGATGCGGAGATATCGGCGCTGTGCCACATGGGACGAAGGGTGACAAAGGTCAGGATGCCCACGCAGGCAAGCAGGAATACGATGAGTATAATTTCCCGGCGTCGCTTGATCCGATCGGCTAACGGTGGGGAGGGGTTTATATCTATGTAGCGGTTGGGCTTTATCATTTCAAAAAAAACATCCTACAACTACGAAGCCGTTATCTAATATATTCAACACTTTGCCAGTCAGTCTCAAAATCCCAGAGAGATGTGAAGAAGAGGATATAATTCAAATAAAAGGGGAGCTTCACCTTCGCAAGCTCGGCCTTGGCGCCGACCTCATAACGGACGCCCTTTTCAAGCTGGTTTACCTGGATGAACGGCAGGCTTTGTATTTCGGACATCCATTTTTTGGCCTCGTCAAAGGATTCGGTTGTAAGGGTGCGGTTGTCTTCCCACGACCGCTTCACAACAAACCGTTTCTTCAAAGGATCATACTTGATGGAATTGGTAACACTGATCTGGGCAATCAATGCATCAGTCCATAGTGTGCGAATTTTTTCCACGCGGATATAAAAAGAAAAGGTCGTGGGTATGCCGTTTAATACCGCCTGGTTTATCCTGTCAGTAAACGCCCCTTCCACCTTGAGGAACAAAAGTAGATTGTCCCGGGTATTGCTGACCACCATATCCCTGATACGCACGTTTGCGGCAAACGCATCCATGGAGACGGGGGAGACAGGAAAAAAGGAAATAAGCAAAAAAAATATGGAAAATATGATAATCCGATAAAACGTTTCGGCTCTTTTTTTCATGCGGTTTCCAAAAGGTCGGGTTTTAAGGATTCCCGGTAAGCTTCAAGGGTCATGGTGTCCCAGCAGTCTTTTTGTTTAAAAAACTCGGTTAAAAAGGCATGGTTGAAATTATGCCCGGACTTGTAGAGCTTTAAGTGCCCTAGAATGGGCATTCCCATAAGCGAAAAATCGCCTATGGCATCAAGAATCTTATGGCGCACGAATTCATCCGCATACCGCAGCCCTTCCTTGTTCATTACAGCGTCTCCATTTATCACCACCGCGTTATCAAGCGACCCGCCCTTGCCCAGGCCGTAGAACTTAAGCAGTTCGATCTCTTCAAAAAAACCGAAAGTCCTGGCCCGGGCTATTTCGTTTTCAAAGCGCTCCCGCGTGATGTCCAGGCAATACGTCTGCTCCCCTATGACTGGATTATCAAAGGCGATGGTGCAGGTCATCTTCCTGCACAAACCCGGATATGCACATACCGATTTTCCATCCTTTTCAAGTACAATCGGTCTCTTTATAACAAAATACGGCCGGCCCGCATCCTGTCCTTTTATGCCCGCGCGCCTGATCGCTTCCGCGAACACGGCCGCGCTTCCATCCATGATCGGCACTTCATGTCCGTCGAGTTCGATCAATGCATTGTCGATTGAAAGTCCGGAAAAAGTCGCCATGAGATGTTCGATGGTCGAAACAATACATCCGCTGTCGCCGATTACCGTTGCAAGGCTTGTATCAACCACACGATTGAAATGGGCCGTGACGACCGGCTTTGCCGGCAGGTCGACCCGGCAAAAACGTATGCCGTGATTTTCCGGGGCCGGCATCACGGTAAGGTGGACCTCTTTTCCGGAATGCACCCCCACTCCGGAAAAAGTGACCGGGGATGCTATCGTGTTCTGTTTATCATAAAGAGTCATCCGCAATCCCGGGTATTATATTAAAGATAAATCCCTGTCTTGTTTAATTTCCTTTTTCGTATAACCCATAAGATGTGAAAAAGCAATGGAGGCGGTTTTAATAAAACGATTGTCCCGGCCGGCTGACTCTGGTATGGATTTTCAGGTTGTTTACGAAGCCGTCAAATTCGGAGGATATCTTTTGCTGGCAAAGGTAGCATGCGGTGCGGTTATCGGGATCGACGGGGTCCTAATGGACGTCGAGGTGGATATTGCCCGCGGCCTGCCGGCGTTCACCACCGTTGGACTTCCCGAGACATCGGTTCGTGAGAGCCGGGAACGGGTCAAGGCATCTATTGCCAACAGCGGGTATGATTTTCCGCCGGACAGGATAACTGTAAACCTGGCTCCTGCTCATATCCGGAAGGAAGGAACCGGGTTTGACCTCCCCATCGCCCTGGGCATTCTCTGCGCCACTGGAATCATAGATATCTCAAGCCTGTGCCGATTTGTCGTCATGGGGGAACTGGCCCTGGACGGCCGGGTAAAACCGGTGGTCGGGGCGCTTTCCATGGCAATCTCCGCAAAAAAAGCAGGATTTAATGGAATACTCGTTCCTGCGGGCAACCGCAGGGAAGCCTCGGTGGTGAACGGCCTGCCGGTATACGCCGTTGACACGCTTTCGTCCGCCGTGGAATTTTTAGGCGGCCGTAGAAAGATTGCACCGGAATCTTACGCAGCAGAGGATGCCTTTGGTGAAGCGGATGAAATTGACGGTGATTTTTCCGAGGTGGCCGGCCAGGAAAATGTCAAACGCGCCCTTGAAATCGCAGCGGCAGGAGGGCACAACCTTATTATGATGGGCCCGCCGGGTGCTGGGAAGACTATGCTGGCAAGGCGATTTGCCGGAATTATCCCGTCACTGACCTTTGAAGAGGCCATTGAAACCACACGGATTTACAGTGTTGCCGGGTTGCTGAAAAAAGATCTGGCCCTGGTCACGATCCGCCCGTTCAGATCGCCGCACCACACGATCTCGGACGTCGGGCTCATAGGAGGCGGTCATGTCCCGCAGCCGGGCGAGGTCAGCCTGGCCCATAACGGGGTCCTTTTTTTAGACGAACTGCCGGAATTTAAAAAATCGGCGCTCGAGGTCCTGCGCCAGCCCATGGAAGACCGTTTCGTGACGATTTCCAGAGCCATGACCTCCATTACCTATCCTTCTGATTTTGTCCTCATCGCCGCCGCGAATCCCTGCCCGTGCGGCTACCTGTCGGACCCGACCCATGAATGCCGGTGCAGCGCGGTTCAAGTGCAAAGGTACAAAAACCGGATATCAGGGCCTTTACTCGACCGGATCGACCTGCATGTTGACGTCCCAGCGGTGGCATACAAGGACCTTGCGGCGACAAGCACTGCGGAACCCTCTGCCGTCATCCGGAAACGGGTAATTGGCGCCAGACAAATCCAGGCGCAACGATTCGCCCGTACCAGGATACGTAACAACGCGGCCATGACGTCCGGACACATCCGCAAGTATTGTGTGCTGAACGCGCAAACGTCCCTTATACTTGAAAACGCCGTTGAAAGGCTCGGATTCTCGGCCCGGGCATATCACAGGGTACTCAAGATCGCGCGAACCATAGCCGACCTTGCAGGAAACGGCGACATCAAAAAAGCCCATCTTGCCGAGGCTATCGGTTACAGAACACTCGATCGCAAGGCCTGGGGATGACTTTATGAAACCAGCACCCGCCACCTATGATACCTGGACTGAAATCGACCTTTCGGCCATCTACGAAAATGTCCGCGCGCTTAAGGTCCGCCTCGGGCCGGAAACGCGGCTTATGGCCGTGGTCAAGGCCGACGGTTACGGCCATGGCGCCAAGGAGACGGCGACCGCAGCCCTTGATGCGGGCGCTTCCGCACTGGGTGTTGCACGAATGGATGAAGCCCTGCAACTAAGAACAGCCGGAATAGATGCACCGATTCTCATTTTCGGGCACACCCGGCCTGCCCTGACTGTAAAACTTCTGTCCCACGGATTGACCCAGACCGTCTGGGACGTGGCCACCGCCCGGGACTTATCGGATGCGGCGGTTACTGCGGGTTTACGCCTTTGTGTTCACATCAAGGTCGATTCCGGCATGGGGCGCCTGGGAATCGCCTGCGGCAAAGATACCGATTACAACCGCGCGGTCGATACGGTTGCGGCCGTTCACCGCCTGCCGGGACTCGAGGTGGAAGGGATTTATACCCATTTTGCCACAGCCGACGAGGCAGATAAGGCGTGCGCAATGGTTCAGTTCAAACGGTTTACGACCCTGCTGGAACGACTGTCCGCTTCCGGCATCCACATCCCCATACGCCACGCGGCAAACACGGCGGCCATCATTGATTTGCCCGAAACCCACCTCGATATGGTACGAGCAGGAATCGGAATTTACGGTGTATACCCGTCTGCCGATGTGGATCACGCCACTGTCCGTCTTGTTCCGGCCATGTCACTCAAGTCCCGCGTCATCCAGGTTAAAAAGGTTGCCCCCGGCTTTGCCGTAAGCTACGGCCATACCGCTCGAACAACGACATCCACTCTACTTGCGACCATTGCCGTCGGCTATGGGGACGGCTTTCCCCGCCCTTGCTCCAACCGGGGAAAGATGCTTGTAAGAGGCAGGCCCGCGCCCGTGATCGGACGGGTCTGCATGGATCAGACCATCCTCGACGTGGGGCATATCCCGGGTGTCGTGCCCGGTGACGAGGTTGTTGTCTTCGGGGGAAGCGACGATGCCTGTATCCCTGTTGAATCTTTGGCAAAAGACGCGCAAACAATCAGCTACGAAATCCTTACCGGTATTTCGGGACGGGTAAAAAGGATATACACTGACAGAATACCCAAAATTTCTTGACAAGCCGATATATAAGCATTAATCTAAAATCTTTTTTTGTGTTTTTATATGTTCTTTTCCACCTGCCTTTCGGGGGCGGAATATCCCGATTTAACGTCCGACAGGTTAATTTTATGAGAATCATATAAAGGAATGCGAGTGACAGGAAAGGAGGTGCTCACGGCATAACGCACGACTTAATTTTTTTGACGTAGTGGAACCCGATTATTTCACTAAAAACCGGAAATCTTAGGAGGTATAGAATGCCAAGTTTCGTAATCACCGAGAAATGCGACGGTTGTAAGGGCGGGGACAAGACAGCATGTATGTACATTTGTCCCAACGACCTGATGGTTCTGGATCCCAACACGATGAAGGCTTACAATCAGGAGCCGGATCAGTGCTGGGAATGTTTTTCCTGTGTCAAAATCTGCCCGACCCAGGCGATTGAAGTCCGCGGTTATTCCGACTTCGTCCCTCTGGGCAGCAGCATTTATCCCATGATGGGTACCGAAGATGTCATGTGGACCTGCAAGTTCAGAGACGGATCGATCAAGCGCTTCAAGTTCCCCATCCGGACCACCCCCGAAGGCTCTGCCAATGCCTATCAGGCTCTCAAGGGCGGCGACATTGAAAGCAACCTGCTTTCCACCGAGGAGACCGACGGATACCAGATTCCGGTGCCTCAGGCCACAGTATAGCCCGTTCTGTCCGCTGTATTTTGACACACAACACTAAAGATTTGATCTTTAAGGAGGATACAAGATGGCAATACCAAATAAACCATTGGGTGAAATCAAGGCCGTAAGGGACCCCGAAGTTATCGAGAAAGAAGTCGATATCCTGATCGTGGGCGGCGGCATGGCGGCCTGCGGGGCTGCTTTTGAAGTAAAAAAATGGATGAGCGACGACCAGTCCGTTCTCGTCGTGGACAAGGCCGCCATGGATAGGAGCGGCGCGGTTGCGCAGGGCCTTTCGGCCATTAATACTTATCTCGGTGAAAATCTTCCCGATGATTACGTCCGGATGGTCAGAAACGACCTCATGGGCATCGTCCGTGAAGACCTGATCTTTGATCTCGGCTGCCACGTAGATGATTCCGTGCATCTGTTCGAGGAATGGGGCCTGCCGGTCTGGAAAAAGAATGAGGAAGGAAAAAATCTGGACGGGAAAAAAGGCCAGAAGATGGGCACCCTGAAATCAGGGGCAAAACCGGTCCGTACCGGTAAATGGCAGATCATGATCAACGGCGAATCCTACAAACGGATCGTTTCCGAGGCAGCAAAGCTTGCCATCGGCGAAGATAATATCCTTGAGCGGGTGTTTATCGTCGACCTGCTCCTCGACAAGAACAATGACAACCAGATCGCGGGCGCAGTCGGATTTTCCGTACGTGAAAACAAAATTTATATCATAAAATGCAAAACCATGATGGTGGCCTGCGGCGGCGCCGTCAACATCTACCAGCCCCGGTCGGTGGGTGAAGGCAAGGGCCGTGCATGGTACCCTGTATGGAACGCAGGCTCCACCTATACCATGTGCATGAAGGTCGGCGCGGAGCTGACCATGATGGAAAACCGTTTCACCCCGGCCCGGTTCAAGGATGGTTACGGTCCTGTGGGCGCATGGTTCCTCCTGTTCAAGGCCAAGGCCCTGAACGGTCTGGGCGAATCATATGTGGCAAGTGACGCCGCCAAGGCAGAGCTGGAAAAGTATGCGCCTTACGGCACTGCGGCCATTACGCCCACCTGCCTGAGAAACCACCTCATGCTCTTTGAGATGAAAGAAGGACGCGGCCCGATCATGATGGATACCGTGAGCGCGCTGGCCGAACTCGGCAAGTCCCTGGACAAGAAAGAACTCAAGCACCTCGAGTCCGAGGCATGGGAAGACTTCCTTGACATGACATGTGGGCAGGCAAACCTCTGGTGTGCCACCAACACCCTGCCGGAAAAAAAGAACTCCGAAGTCATGCCGACCGAACCCTACCTGCTCGGCTCTCATTCCGGCTGCTGCGGGCTCTGGACCTCAGGCCCTGATTATGACTGGGTCCCGGATTCCTACAAGATCAAGGCCGATAACGGCAAGATCTACAACCGGATGACCACCGTAAACGGTCTGTTCACAGCCGGTGACGGCGTCGGCGGCTCGGGCCACAAGTTCTCCTCGGGTTCACACGCGGAAGGCCGCATGGCTGCCAAGCAGATGGTCCGTTTTGCCAATGACCACGCGGATTTCAAACCGGAAATCGCCCAGTCGTCATCTGACCTGGTGGATATGCTTTACAAACCGGTAAGGACTTTCCTCGATAATTGCGAATACACCACAGCCGTCGACATTAACCCCAACTATGTCAAACCCGCCGGCATGGCGCTGCGCCTGATGAAGGCCACCCATGAGTATGGCGCCGGAACCGCGACCTTCTACCAGACCACTAGCAAGAGCCTTGAAATAGTAATGGAACTACTGCAGGTTATGCGCGAAGACTGCAAAAAACTGGCGGCCGGCGACCTTCACGAACTGATGCGCGCATGGGAAATCAACCACCGCATCTGGACCGTGGAAGCTCATCTGCGGCACATCCAGTTCAGAAAAGAAACCCGTTATCCCGGCTTTTACTATCAGGCCGATTATCCAGGACAGGATGACGCGAACTGGTTCTGCTTCACCAACTCCAAGTACGATCCCAAGGAAGCCAAGTGGGATGTCTTCAAGCGGGATTACGTCAAGATCATCCCTGATAAATAGAAACGGATAAATAAGAAATGATCTGAACCGTAACACATAAAGCCTCCAGGTGCCGTATGGCACCTGGAGGTTTTTATTGATGGCGTCGTAAAAAGTCCCACCTACTGCGTTGTAGCGGATGCTCGGAATACTATATGTATGCCTCCGCTTTCGCGACACCACTACGCCTTGTATATGGAACTTGCAACGATGCCATCGTAACCGGGTTGCCTGACTTTTTACGAGCCCGTCTTTTTTATTAACGACTCCGTAAAGTCCGTCGGTCCTGTTTTGATGGGCCGTGACCAGGGGTAGGTCGGATTAGCGAAGCGTAATCCGACATAGACCCTTTCTTTCTTTGAACCGCAAGCCGGGGACCGATGCGTAGCCCGGTTCCGGGCTTTTGGTTCGAGGGATTTGAGTAGATATTAACATATTTTTTTCGTTAATATGAGATACGCAGTAGATTAACCGGATGGAACTTTTCAATATGGAGGTATGGCATGAGTGAAGAGAAAAAAGCCCCGTTTTCCGGAAGCATAATGGTGGTCGGCGGCGGCATCAGCGGACTTACCACCGCCCTGGAGGCCGCCGAGGTGGGGTACGAGGTCTTTATCGTCGAGAAGAACCCGTCGCTTGGCGGCAGGGTAGCCCAGTTGAACAAGTATTTCCCGAAGCTGTGCCCGCCCACCTGCGGCCTTGAGATCAATTACCGGCGGATCAAGGACAACCCCAACATCAAGGTTTTCACCCTGACCGAGGTTGAAAAGGTTGACGGCGGCCCCGGCAACTACAATGTATCGATCAGGATCAACCCGCGATATGTGAACGAAAACTGTACCTGCTGCGGGGAGTGCGAAAAAGCCTGCCAGTCGGAAATAGTCAATGAATTCAATTTCGGCCTTAACAAGCGGAAGGGCGCCTATCTCCCCCATGCAATGGCCTTCCCCAGCCGTTATCTTATTTCACCCCAGATCATCGGCACTTCGGATGCCGAGCTCTGCAAGGAAGCGTGCCCCTATGACGCCGTGGACCTGGAAATGCAGCCCAAGACACTTGACTTAAACGTCGGCGCAATCGTGTGGGCCACGGGGTGGGAGCCCTATGACGCCTCTAAAATCGATAACCTGCGCTTCGGCATGCATCCGAACATCATCACAAACATGATGCTCGAACGGATGGCCGCAAACAACGGCCCCACTGGCGGGAAAATAGAACGCCCGTCTGACGGGAAAGCCCTGCAAAGCGTGGCCTTTGTCCAGTGTGCGGGGTCCCGGGATGAAAACCATCTTCCCTATTGTTCGTACATCTGCTGCATGGCGTCGCTCAAGCACGCCACCTACATTCGCGAACAATATCCGGACGCAATGATCTACATCTTTTATATTGACTTGCGAGCACCGGGATACCGGTATGAACGCTTTTACAACAAGATCAAAGAGGATGAAAAAGTCATCTTCATCAAAGGCAAGGTCGCCGAGGTGGAGGATGCGCCTGACGACGGAGTGACCGTTGTTGCGGAAAACGCCGTTACCGGCGAAAAAATCCGCCAGACCGTCGACATGGCCGTGCTCGCCACCGGCATGCAGCCGACCGCAGCAGCCACAAGGCTCCCGGCTGATCTTACGTATACGGATGACGGGTTCATCGTAAACGATTTTGAAAAAGGAGGCATGTTCGCGGCCGGGTGCGCAAACAAACCGGCCGACGTGGTCACGTCCAATCAGAACGCAACCGGCATGGCCTTAAAGGCGATTCAAACCCTGGTGAGGAGATAGGAGGTACAACCATGGATAAAAAATACGGTGTATATATTTGTACGGGATGCGGCATCGGCGATGCCCTTGATGTAAAGGCCATGTCCGATGTCGTTGAAGAAGAGGGGCTGACCTGCAAGTCCCATCCCTTCCTCTGCGGCAAAGAAGGGCTTGAAATGCTTAAATCCGAAATCTCGGAAAACGGCGTTAACACACTTATCCTGCCGGCCTGCTCCCGGCGGGTGAACTATGATGTCTTTTCATTTGACGGATGCATCGTCGACCGGGTCAACCTGCGTGAAGGGGTTGTATGGTCCCATCCGAGAGCTGAATTTCCCGCGCTCACGGATGAAGAAAAGGAAGATGAGGAAAACTTCGACCGGGTCCAGATGATGGCCGAGGATTATATCCGCATGGGCATGGCCCGGGTGGAAAAAGTGGACCTCCCCGAGCCTTACAAACTGGAAAACTATTCAAAGAAAATTCTTGTCATCGGCGGCGGGGTCAGCGGTATGACCGCAGCTTTGGAAGCCACCAAGACCGGATACGAGGTGACCATCGTGGAAAAGGAGGCATCTCTCGGAGGTAAGGCCGCAAAATGGCGAAAACAGCTCCCGTTAAAACCACCTTACGAAGACCTGATAAATCCGGTGGCCGGGGACCTGATCAAGGCCGTTAAAGCCGATTCCAATATCAATATCCGGACGGAGACCCTGGTTGCACGTATTGCCGGCCAGCCCGGTGAATTTACGGTGACATTGAAAAAACCCGGGGAAAAGATCGAGTTTGACGTCCCCTTTCCCCTTCCTCCTGAAATGTGCGTGGACGAAGACGGCAAGGAACTTAACCACGAACAGCTCCTGGAAAAATACAAGGAATATAATACCGGCCGCCAGGATATCCTGATGCTCGATCCGGAAGGTGAACTCTTTGGATCGGTTGTTCTGGCTGCGGGCTGGCGTCCATATGAGCCAAAAGAAAATGAATTCGCCCACCTCGGCCTGGGCAAGAGCCAGGATGTAATCACCAGCCACCAGTTTGAGGAAATGGCCGCATCGGGCAGCATTACCTGCCCGTCCGACGGCAGACCGGCCAAATCGGTGGTCTTCATCCAGAGCCCGGGCAACGGCCCCGAAAACGGAACGGACGCGGATTTCCCCTTTACAGGCTCGGTGACGAGCCTGGTAGCCCTGAAACATGCGAAATATGTGCGCGAGGATTATAGCGACGGCAAGGCATATATATTTTACCAGCACATGCGGACTCCCGGCCTGTCTGAATATTTCTACAAATCGATTCAGCAGGACCCCGGCATATTCATGACCAAGGGAAGCGTTACAAATGTCTCGGCCAGCGGCGGCGGGCTCATGGTGGACGCCGAAGATACCCTCCTCGGGAAAAACATCCAGGTTCGAGCCGATCTTGTGGTCCTCGGCACCGGCATGGTTCCGGTGACCTTTGACGATCCGGTCGTAAACCTTGCCTACCGCCAGGGCCCCGGTTTCCGGGACAATGATATTTTCGACCAGTATGCCGATTCAAACTATATCTGCTTCCCCTATGAGACTCAGCGCACCGGCATTTACGCTGCGGGCGGCATCCGCCGGGGCATGAGCATGGAAGAATCCGTAGAAGACGCGACCGGCGCGACGTTAAAGGCGATCCAGTGCCTGGAGTCGAGCCTGAGGGGGATTTCCGTTCATCCAAGGTCCGGGGACATGACATTTCCCGACTTTTTCTTCCAGCGCTGCACCCAGTGCAAACGCTGCACCGAAGAATGCCCGTTCGGCGCGCTCGACGACGACGAAAAGGGTACGCCCAAGCCGAACCCCACCCGGTGCCGTAGATGCGGGACCTGCATGGGAGCCTGCCCTGAGAGGATCATAGGATTTGCCGACTACAATATTGACAGCATCGGCTCCATGGTCAAGGCGGTCCAGGTGCCGTCCGAAGACGATTACGACGAACCGCCATTCAGGATACTGGGCCTTGTATGCGAAAACGACGCCCTGCCGGCGCTCGACATCGCTGCCTTAAACAGGAAATCCTATTCAGCGGATGTAAGGCTTATTCCCGTGCGCTGTCTCGGTTCGGTCAACGTTATCTGGATCAAGGACGCCCTCTCCCAGGGCATGGACGGGGTCTTCCTCCTGGGCTGCAAGCACGGGGATGACTACCAGTGCCACTTTGTCAAGGGGAGCGAACTGGCCCAGGTACGGATGACCAAAATCGGTGATGCCCTTTCAAGCCTGGCGCTTGAAGAAGAGCGCGTGGCCCAGTTCGAGGTTGCCATCGACGACTATGACAAAGTCCCGGAAATCATCAATAAGTTCGTGGAAGAGGTTGAAGAACTCGGACCCAACCCGTTCAAGGGCTTCTGATCCGGTCTCAATAGTAATATTGCAGCGTCATGCGGTGTCGATCCGCATGACGCATGTCACAAATAGGAGGTATACAAATGTCTGACAACTATATGATAAATCCGGATCTCGAGTTCATAAAGGAAATACAGGCCCGGGGTGGTGATTCTCTTAAAAAATGTTTCCAGTGCGCCACATGCTCGGTGGCATGCCCCATATCGCCGGACAAGAAGCCCTTTCCAAGAAAAGAGATGATTTCGGCATCCTGGGGGCTTAAGGACAAGCTGGTGGGTAACGGCGATATCTGGCTCTGCCACAATTGCGGGGACTGCTCCACGCTCTGTCCCCGGGGCGCTAAACCCGGTGACGTGCTTGCCGCCATCCGTTCCTATGCCATTTCAGAATATGCCGCGCCCAAGGCCGTTGGCAAACTCATAAGCGATCCGAAAAAGATACCCGTTCTTTTCGCAATCCCCACAATCATCTTTCTGGTTGTCGGCCTGATCACGGGCCTGCTCGATTTCACACCGGAATTAAACGAACACGGGCAGATCGCCCATCACCTCTTTTTCTCCTCATGGCTCGTTGACATGCTTTTCGTGCCTTTGGCCATATGGGTCGTAGCGGTATTCGCCATGGGCCTGAAGCGCTTTATCGGGGATATCCATAAAAACGCTCTTGAAGACGGAAAAACCGACAAAAAGGAGATCGAGGCAAAGGGATTTATCGAGGCGCTTATCCGGGTCATTCCGAAGATAATAACTCACAAGCAGTTTTCTCAATGCGGTGAAAACAGCGGCCGGGCAACCCCGCATATGATGGTTCTGTTCTCGTTTGTCGGGCTGTTTATCGTGACTTCGATATTTTTCGTGGTTCTCTACGGCTTCGGGATTCACGGCCCGTATGCCCAGTTCAACCCGGTCAAGGTTTTGGCCAATATCAGCGGTATCGCCCTTGTCATAGGCGGGCTTCTGCTTTTAAAAACCCGGATGGACAAGACCGACGAGGTCAGCACTTACCAGGACTGGTATCTGATCGGCCTGGTCCTAGGTCTCGGCGTCACCGGCATGCTCACCGAGCTGACACGCCTTTCCGGCATGGCGGAGCTTACATACCTGCTCTACTTCATCCATTTGACATTCGTATTCAACCTGTTTTTCTTCCTGCCCTTTTCAAAGCTTGCGCACCTGGTCTACCGGACGGTTGCCATGACCTATAATGAATATTCGGGACGGGAAGTAAGCAATACCTGATAGCTTTAAAAATCATGCTTGATGCAAAAAGGGCGGC
>JAADHK010000102.1 GCA_013151835.1 Deltaproteobacteria bacterium | reverse complement strand
CTGATTGATTTCATGGTTTGATACACTATCGCCCACAGATCGGGGCGGTCTTTCCTTAAATCTTTTAAAAATCTACCAATTGGTCCGGATTTATCCTCCAGGTCCTCCCGATCCGGATAATAAATAATTTTTACTTTTTCTTTCATTAAATATAGCCATTTGGTTATGTTTGTCAATAAGAACTTTTTAACGCATTATCAAAATTATAAAACTGGCTATATCAAATATTTATGACATATAGCAACCCGAAATTCCGGATCATCTATCACTTCATGATTTTATCGAATTTCGAGCGGGAACCGAACCACCAGCCCACAGCGGTGAAGGAAAAAACGGAAAAATGGGGCGAAAATGGTGTCACGAATACAGGGCACCGGCCGGTGCCGCCGGGGACGGGCAGTACATACTCCCGGTTCAACCCTTTACCCCCCCCATTTCACAGCCGCCGTTTTGGTATAGCATCGGAATACAGATTAAAACGGCTACGATAATCCAAATCCAGGTATTTTTAAATAGATATCTGCGTATTGGAATCGGCAAGACAACCCCCATGGCATGAGACGGAATCAACGCCTTTATTTTTCATACAAAAACGGTGGGAGCGGGATATTCAGAAAATATGCGATTGCGCGAAGGAGCTCTGCCTCGTGCATGGAAACGGTTCCATCATAGAGGACGCAATGGGCGCAGGCTTCAAAAATCGCTTTTTTAACCCCGGGAGAAGATGCCGCAAACCGGGTCAATGAGGTATGCAATTGCTTGAATGCGACACTTTCGGCCGGAAGCATGGCAATCCCGGCCTTTTTAAGCGGCAGGACCGCAAAGGCTGCGGAAAAAGCCTTTGCGGCATCGGCCGGATTTGATTGACCTGCGGCCGCAAGCGCTGAAATTAATTTTACACAATCTTCGGTCAGGGGCGTCATGCTCTTAAATCTGATTTTGGGGGTCTTTGCCGTAAGAGCGGCCTCAACCCTTGAAAAAATCACCTCCTGTACCGAGAACTCAAAAATCGAAATCTTCGCGTCCGCCTCCACCAGGATTTTGATATACCCCTTCAGGTTTTCATACTGCTTAACCGACATCATCCTGAGCGCCGGCAGCGCAAGATCGAGCACCGGCAGCCTGAGCCTTTGATTTAAATCCGCAAGGGTCTTGTCAAGGAGCGCCACATGGCGCAGAAATTGCCGAGGGGCGCTTTTGGCAAGCAACGCCGTCTGTCTTTTTTTTTCAGCCTCATTGCCGCTTAAAAGCAGGGCACAGACAAGGGCCGATGCGCCAAGAATATCGCCTGTCTCGGCTTTTATCTTCTCGGGAACGGCGGCAAGAAGGGCCGCGCCGTGGGATACCTGTTCGGCCGTTATGGTCCCCACCTTTTTGACCACGGCCGGGGCGCCAGCCGACATTCTAGACACGGAAGCATCCAGGGCCTCCCATGCCGAAGCTGCTGCCGCAGCAGGCGTATCCCCGGAGCCGGCCGCTTCAAATTCCCCGGAAAAAGCCGGATCGATCCGCTTTATCCTTTCGGCCAGGGGCGGGTGAGTTGCAAATAAAGAGCCGATGGCTGTAGAGAAAAACATATGGCAGGCCTCTCCGGCTGCCGGGGAGACAATTTTAGATCCGTCGGGAAATCCGCCTATTTTTTTCAGGGCATTTGATATGCCGGAAGGGTTTCTTGTAAACTGGACTGCGGAGGCGTCGGCCAGAAATTCCCGCTGACGGGATACTGCGGATTGAATCAGCCGTCCCATCAAGACACCGATATAGCCCACTACAAGCAGGAGCAGGGCCAGAAGATAAATCTGGCCGCCGCCTTTTGAGCTGCTTTTTGTCCTGACCCTCATTCTCCCCGAGCCTGAACGCAGAATTATCCATCCTATGGTGGCAATGAGCATGATCCCGCTTAAAAGCCCCATGAGGCGGATGTTCAGCCGCATGTCGCCGTTTAAGATGTGGCTGAATTCATGGGCTACAACCCCCTGGAGTTCATCCCGGCCGAGCTGTTCGGCGCACCCTCGTGTAACCGCGACAATCGCGTCGCTCGGTGAATATCCGGCGGCAAATGCGTTGATCCCTTTTTCACTATCAAGGATATAGACCTGCGGCACCGGCATGCCGGCTGCAATCGCCATCTCCTCAACCACGTTTAAGACCTTCCGCTCAACAAGATCGGTGGTCCCGGGCGGAATCAGGCGGCCGCCAAGGCTTTCGGCCACATAGCTTCCCCCTTTTGACAGGGCGATGATTTTAACGATGCTCCCCACAAGGATGATCGCGCACGTGCCGCCGCCGATGATAAGAAAGAGTTTGGGGTCAAACCAGTTAAAATCCGGCGTAGATGAGGTCTTGAACATGACGCCGATGACAACGGCGTATACCCCGGCAACCACGGCGAAAACGGCGATTATGAAAAGAAATACCAGCCAGCCGGCTTGGGCTCTTGACTTGTCCTGGGCTGCAAAAAAGTCCATTTGTCAGGCCTCGAATTTAAAATTTAACCTTGGGCGCCTTTTTTTCTTCCGGCGATTCGGTGGATTCAAGGAGCTCCGCTGTATTGAAGTTAAACATACCGGCAATGATGTTGTTCGGAAATTTCTCGCAGGTGATGTTATAGGTTGTAACTGCGTCGTTAAACGCCTGGCGTGCAAAGGACACCTTGTTTTCCGTGGAGGTCAGTTCCTCCTGGAGTTGCAGCATGTTCTGGTTTGCCTTGAGATCCGGATAACTCTCGGCAAGCGCGAACAGCCTTCCTAAAGTACCCGAAAGCGCGCCCTCGGCGCCGGCAAGGTCCTTCATGGCCTTGGGATCGCCCGGATTGTCTGCGGCCCGCTGGTTTGCTCCCGCCGCCGCGTTCCTTGCGGAAATAACGGCCTCAAGCGTTCCACGCTCATGCTTCATATACCCCTTTACGGTTTCAACCAGGTTCGGGATGAGGTCATAACGGCGCTTGAGCTGCACATCGATCTGGGAATAGGCGTTTTTATAACGATTTTTTGAAGTGACAAGACTGTTGTACATACCGGCGACGATGACGACCAGCAGAAGAAGAACCCCAAGAATGACAAGCGCTCCGATCATTTTTCCCTCCCTATAATGTGTTCGTGCGGTAAAGCGGATAACCCGCTACGGTCCCGGGGTATCCTGATTGCTATAAAATATGGAACAACAGCGCACTTGTCAACATGGCGTTTTTTATTTAGCCCCACAGGCCCCTGTCATGAACAGAGCTGAAGGCTTGCGATTATCTTCTTGCCGCAGGGCCCGGATTAGGGTACGATTTATTCCGCGTTTAATTTAAAATCGGAAAATCGGATAACCATAAGATCATAACGGGACCTTTTGCGACGAAACAATGCCATGTTGATTACAAGCCATGTTGATTACAAAACAAGGCACGCCATAATTTTAGTAGTTTTCCTGATCGCACTATGTTTCAGCGCCTGCGGCAAAGACGTTGAGTACAAACCGGTCGATTTTTCCAAAACCATCGACGCCGTGCCTCCGCAGTCCGACCCCGGTAATGTGAAACCGCTCCGGGTGGCCGTGGCGGCCATGACCTCGCCAAGGGAGAATTTCGCCGCCTACCAGGATCTTCTCGATTATTTGGGGAAAAAGCTCGGGCGAAACATCCGGCTGGTGCAGCGAAAAACATATGGGGAAATCAACAGCCTGTTTGCCAAGGGGGGACTCGATCTCGCCTTTATCTGCACCGGGCCGTACGTGACCGGAAAGGACCGGTTTGGATTTGAAGGACTTGTGACGCCGCTCATCAACGGCACACCCTACTACCAGGCCTATCTGATTGTAAACGTAAAAAGCCCCTATAAATCCCTTAATGACCTTAAGGGACACACATTTGCCTTTACCGATCCGGATTCAAATACCGGAACGACGGTACCCCGGTACTGGCTCGCAAAGATGAAAGAGGTTCCGGAGTCCTTTTTCTCCGACATTGTATATACGTACAGTCATGACAATTCCATCAAGGCTGTTGCCAATTCCATGGTGGACGGCGCATCGATTGACGGGGCAATCTGGGAGTTTTATAACCTGAACAACCCGGCGTATACCCGGCGCACAAAAATAATTAAAAAATCAGTTTTGTTCGGCGCTCCACCCCTGGTTGTCGCCAAGGCCCTACCCAAGGCGATAAAGGGCCGTATCCGGAATATTCTGACCCACATGGATGCCGATTCGGAAGGCAAAAAGATACTCAACGCCCTGATGATCGACGCATTCCGGGATACGGACGATTCCTGTTATGCATCAGCGAGACAAATGTACCGGGAACTCGGACTCGCGGGAGAAAAGGAGCATGCGGAAGTTCACCATTAGATACAAACTGATGCTCCTTGTCCTTTGCCTTGTCATCGGCAGCGGAACGATCATCACCCAGGTCGTTACCCGGTATTACGGTGAAGCGCTTAAAGCCGCCGCGCTCTCGGATGCGGAAAAAACGGCCCGCCTCCTGGCGCTGCGGGCGGCGGACAAGGTCCTGACCAATGACCGGGTGGGTCTTCACGACCTGTTCGATGCCCAGATGAAAATCAACCCACAAGTCAAGTATCTCTTTCTCGTTCGTGATGGCCGTGTCATTGCCCATACTTTCGAATCAGGCATTCCAACGGCCCTGCTCAGTGCCAACGCCCCTCTGAACGCTGACACCGGACGAATTGAACATATCGTTTCAGTCCGGGACGGCAGGCGGTATCTCGACATGGCCTGGCCGGTTTTCGGCCGCAAGGCGGGAGTCCTTCGTCTCGGGTATGGCGAGGCGGGATACCGGCGGGCGATTTCGGCGTTGAAAATAAGAATCTGGCTGATCACTTTGGCCGTCCTTTTGATCGCGCTTTTCTTCAGCCACCTGTTTATCGTGCGGATTACCCGCCCGATTTCCAGGCTTACGGGTGCGGTGAAAGGGATTGACGAAACAAACCTGCCGGAAAAGATCGCCGTTTCCGGCGGATGGGAAATTGAACGACTGGTTGTTGTATTCAATCATCTTATCGGTCGGTTGCGTGAATATACCGGCGTTTTAAGGGCCAACGCCCTATCCCTTGCCGAAAAGAACACAGAACTCGACCGCATCCACCACCAGACACGTATGTCTTTTGAAATATCTCAGGAAATCAGCGTATTGCCAGACCTTGAAGCAGTGGACGCCTTTTTGACCCAACGGCTCGGGGAGACCATAACCTGCAAGAAAATGGCGCTGCTGGTATTCGGGAGCGGAAGAAACCGTGTATATACCTGCATTGGGGGCCATGTCAGCGCCATAGAGAATCCGGAAGCCGTTTCCCGTGCATCCGGCCTTGTTGGCAAACACGAATCTCCCGTCTTTCTTTCAAACGCGGAACTACCCGTTTCCATAACAGATTTCAAGGACGCAGAACGGATCGCCTTTTTCCCGCTTTTCCATCAGAATGAATTTCTCGGCGCCTTCTGCATTGGCTGTCCCGGGGATTGCCGTTGCCTTGCCAGCGAACTCCACGTTGTCTCCCTCATCCTCAACCTCAGCGCCGGAACGATATGCCGCGCCAGAAACCGGGAGGAGGAGATACGCGAATTGAAGCACAGGCTCGACCAGTCCTCCAATTATGGCGGAATAATAGGCAAAGACCCTAAGATGCACGCTATTTATAATCTGATTGAAGACGTCGCTCCCTCGGAGGCCACGGTTCTCATCACCGGCGAGAGCGGCACCGGCAAGGAGGTGGTCGCACACGCCATTCATGACAAAAGCGGCCGGAGCGACGGGCCGTTCGTGGTGATCAATTGTTCGACGTACCCTGAAACATTGCTGGAAAGCGAACTTTTCGGATACGAAAAAGGCGCTTTCACCGGGGCTACCGGGAAAAAACCCGGCCGATTTGAAGAAGCCGAAGGCGGAACGATCTTTCTTGACGAGATCGGGGAAATTTCAGCAGCCGCCCAGGTCAAACTGCTGCGGGTCCTCCAGAGCCGGAAATTCGAGCGCCTTGGTGGGCAAAAAACAATTGCCATTGAGGCACGGATCATCGCCGCTACAAACGTGGACCTGGTCAATGAGATCAAAGACGGCGGGTTCCGGGAAGACCTCTATTACCGGTTAAATGTTATTCCCATACATATTCCGGCGTTGCGGCATCGGAAAAATGACATTCCACTCCTGGTGCGGCACTTTATACATAAATTCAAATTATTGCATGAAAAGAGCCTGATCAAGCGGATAGACCCGGGGGCCATGAGGGTGTTGCTCAATTATGACTGGCCGGGAAATGTACGCGAACTTGAAAACTGTATCGAGCATGCCGTTGTCCTGGCAAAGGGGGAAGATCTCCTGTTATCGGACCTTCCACCGGTTTTCCGTGTAGCAACGGATGGCTTTTCCGCCTTGCCGCAACCGGAAGAGACCCTTTGGGGAACCGAAAAACAACATTTGATTCAAGTTCTTGAAGCCTGCGACTGGAACAAGACCCAGGCCGCCAGGCGATTGGGTATCGGCCGCAGTTCACTCTACCACAAGCTGAAAAGATTCCGGATTGCCTCACCCTGATGATAATCAGTAGGGGTAAGCCCCTGTGCTTACCCTGATCATAGGGCAACCACAGGGGGTTGCCCCTACTTAAAAAGAATGGAAAGCATCGTGTTTACCGTCAGCTTATTAGTCGCGCACCGTCCAAATATTAGTCACATTATAATCGTCTGAATTTATATTAGATAATTAAAATATCCTTCAAAGTCCCCCTTATCGCCGCTTAATTTTTGTACACCGGTCACGTGCTCCTTTATCTGAACAATACCTCATCTGAAAAAAAAATTTTCACCGATGCACAGCATCCCGAAGCCTGATTTTACATTGGCTGCGATCACCTCCCCCACGTTTTTATGTCATCCTCACACCGACTTTTTCCTCCTTTGGCATAAATCATGCTTTCCCATATCCGGAATAACCACCCGATAAAAACAACAGCGGGAAGACAAGAACAATGGATGAAGCTGAAAAAACAATTGTCATTCTCGAGCCGGACACGGACGAACGCTGCGTCCTGTGCGGGGTTCTTCGCAGCGAGGGTTTTAGAACCATTGAAAAACGGTCATTGGAAGATATAACTGCTTTTCTGGATAGTTCCTCGCCTCTTGCCGCCATTCTGGATATCGATATGGCCGAGATTAACAATCGTAAGGTCCGGGAATTAACGACCCGGTATCCGGGGGTCATTTTTCTGGGCGTCTCGACCCGTCGCTTTCATCCGGATCTCAAGGACGCCATCTGTTATCACATGTATGCATGCCTGCGGAAACCGGTGGATCCGGATGAAATTATTTATTTTATTTCCAGTATTTATGCTGATTCAAATGAAGGGGGTGCAACTTCGGTTTGAAACCAGATTATTACGTATGGATTAAACGAATAACTTCTATGTAACTAAATTTTGATGATCTCGTAAAAAGTCAGGCAACCCGGTAAAGATGGCTAAGTAGAAAGTTCCATATACAAGGAAAGCGGAGGCATACATATAGTATTCCGAGCATTTCGCGACCCGCTACAACGCAGTAGATGGGACTTTTTACGACGCCATCAAATTTTAACAGTTTGAAATAATTGATAAGTTATTTTCACATATAGTGGTGATCCTTCACCATGAAAAGCTTTTTACAGAAACAAACTATATTTCAGGCAACTATTAAGACCACAAGGGGGTTGACATGCAAAATGAAAACAGAACCCCGCACATCGGGAATGCCGGGATCGGGAACACGACGATGAATGACCCGGCAAATGGTGCGGAACCGGATCGTAGAAAACTTCTAAACCGGATGCTCGCCGGAGCGGTTGCCGGCGGCATTGCCATGGCAGGCGCCACGGCCCGGGCGTCGGAAGTGAATGCCCCGGCAATGCCTTTGGACGGGCCGCAAATATTTGCCGGCGGGAATCACGCGGAGCGGATGCGGAAAGAGCTCCTGGAGGCCTTAAAAAAACCGATTTCCGAGCGTAAGTGGATAATGGTGATCGATCTGCAGAAATGCGTGGGGTGCAAAGCCTGCACCATCTCCTGCGTGGCCGAAAACAGCCTTCCGCCCAGTGTGGTCTACCGGATCGTCACCCAGGAAGAGGTGGGTAAATTTCCGGACGTCAGACGGCGTTTTCTTCCCCGGCCCTGCATGCACTGCGACAACCCGCCCTGTGTCCCGGTTTGCCCCGTAGGGGCGACATGGAAGCGCGCGGACGGCATTGTCGTTATTGATTACGACCAGTGCATGGGGTGCCGTTACTGCATCACCGCATGCCCCTACAACGCGCGCACATTCGATTTCGGCGAATATTATGAAGAAAAAACCCCAAAGATCACGGCTTATGAAACCGCGCCAAGCCCGGAATACGGTCAGAACAGAGGCCGCCCGGTCGGCAAGGACACCTCCCCCAAGGGAAATACCCGAAAATGCCAGTTCTGCATGCACCGGGTGGAAAACGGAATGCTGCCCGCTTGCGTGACGACCTGTATCGGAGGGGCCACCTATTTTGGAGACCTCAATGACAAAACCAGCCTGGTGCACGAACTGGTCGCCCAGGCGCGGGGAATGCGCCTGAAAGAGGAACTTAAAACTGAACCATCCGTCTATTATCTGAAATAGGAGGAAATATAATGAGTGGTATAACAAAAACAGGAAAATCGATTTTCATCCTTGCATGGCTGGCCCTGCTGGTCTGGGGGATTTACGGAGTGTTTCAACGGTTTACACTAGGGCATCGGCTGGCGGATTATGGCAGCTATGTCACCTGGGGCCTGTGGGTTTCCAGCTATATCTATTTTATCGGGCTTTCCGCCGGGGCGTTTCTGCTATCCGCTTTAATTTACGTCTTTCGGCTGGAACGGCTTGAGCGGATCGGAAAAACGGCTCTGTTTACGGCTGCGATAACGCTTGTCATGGCATTAATTACCATATTTTTCGACCTTGGACATGAATGGCGATTCTACAAGGTATTCACTTCCCCCCACTTTTCCTCGATGATGGCCTGGATGGTCTGGCTGTACACGGCCTACTTTATCCTGATCTTAACTGAACTCTGGCTCATTCTTCGGTGTGACCTTGACCGGCTTGCCCGTGAAGGGGGAGCCCTGGCGGGATTATACAGAGTTCTTTCCCTCGGTTGGAATTGCCCGGAAGATCAGGAAAAACAGAAGCAATGCCACGAAAACAGCATCAAATTGCTCCGGCCCCTTGCCGCTTTCGGCATTCCCCTGGCAACGGCCTTTCACGGTGGGGTTGGCGCTCTTTTCGCCACGGTAGGCGCAAGGGCATTGTGGCATACGCCGCTTTTTCCGATTCTTTTTCTCATTGGCGCCCTGGTTTCAGGAGGCGCGCTCATGCTGGCCCTGGTTGCAATTTTCCCGGATATCGGGGGATCCGAACAGGAATGCAAGGCCATTTTATCCCTGCTTGGAAAAATTGTCCTCGGGCTTATATGCGTGGACCTTCTGCTGGAATTTGCGGAGTTCTTCGTTCCCCTGTGGTCCGGGATCGGCCCCGAGCTCGCGGGATTGAAGGAAATCCTTTTAGGCAGATTCTGGTATGTTTTCTGGATCTTTCATATCGGGCTCGGTTCGGTCATTCCAATCGCTTTACTCGCCTTCAGACCACAATCCAGAATTGCCGCCGGCCTTGCCGGCGTGCTGATCGCCGTTACTTACCTGGCGGTCCGGCTCAATATGGTAATCCCCGGCCTCATCACACCCGAATTGAAAGGGGTCGCGGAGGCATTCGTACAGCCGCGACTAACATTTACATACATCCCGTCGGCTTTTGAATGGTCCGTTCTTGCTTTTGTCGTTGCAATGGGAATCGGAATATTCTTCATCGGAAAACGAATTCTTCCGCTTGAAAGCACGCCTGGACAATTGCGGTAATCCACACGCTCACAACAAGGACAACGATGTTGATTAAGCGTCCTGGAAACACAACACGGAAAATAGAAATATCGATATAAGGAGAACGATAATGAGCAAAAGGGATTTGAATAACCCGATGAAAAAGGGCCAATATAAAGAAGAACCTGCAACAGTTGATGTCCTTGACCTGGACGAAAACGCCCGTGAATCCTGCGGGATTACACGGCGCTGTCTCTTAAAATCTTCCGCCTTTGTCGGGGGCTGCGCAATTCTTGCATCGCAGGCGCCGCTCGCGCTCTCTGTGCTCCAGTCCGAAGCTAAAGCCCGTCAGCTTGGCCCAAAAGGAGCATACCCTTTGGCCGATCCGGAAAATATACTCTACACAACCTGCCTCCAGTGCCACGTCGACTGCCAGATCAAAACCAAGTTCTGGGACGGGACCCTGGCCAAGATCAGCGGAAACCCTTACAGCCCGCAGAACTTTTTGCCTCACATCCCCTATGATACCCGTCCGGAAAAGACGGCCACCATCGACGGGAAACTCTGCCCCAAGGGACAGGCCGGGATACAGACCTATTATGATCCCTATCGGATACGCAAGGTGCTCAAGCGTAAAGGCAAGCGGGGCGCAAATAAATGGGAATCCATTCCCTTTGACCGGTTCATCGAGGAGGTGACAAAAGGCGGCAGACTGTTTTCCCACCTCGGGGACGAGCGCCATTACCCGGGGTTTGATGAAGTGGCTGCGGTTCGCGATCCCAAACTTGCCAGGCAGTTGGCCGAAGACGCCAAAAAGTTTGCCAAAAAGGAGATAACGCTGGGCGCGTTCCGTAAAAAATATCCTACCCATGCCAGGATTCTGATTGACCCGGAACATCCGGATATTGGCCTTAAAAACAACGGATTCGTCTTCATGGCCGGCCGGATCGAGCACGGCCGCAAGGAATTGATGAAGCGGTTTACCCACAATGCTATAGGTTCGGTCAATGCCTTTGAGCATACCACCATCTGTGAACAGTCCCATCATATCGCTTACTCTATGACAACCGGCCATAAAACCCACCACATGAAACCCGACCTGGTGAACTCCGAATTCGTCCTGTTCTGGGGAACAGGCGCCTATTCGGCCAATTTCGGCATGACACCCATGGCCGAGAAGGTGACCACCGGCAAGCAGAAACGGGGAATGAAAACGGCAGTGGTGGACCCCCGTCTTTCCAATGACGCGGCTCATGCCGACTGGTGGCTCCCGGTTAAACCCGATCAAAACGCGACCCTGGCCATGGCGTTTATTCGCTGGATCATCGAAAACCGTCGGTATGATCAGCGGTATCTTGAAAATGCCAACAAGGCTGCGGCCAACGCCGATAATGAACCCACCTGGAGCAACGCGCCCTACCTGGTCAAGATCATCGACGGCGCGCCCCGGGAACTTCTCCGGGCGTCCGAGATCGGCCTTGGCCCGGAGGACGCCTACGTGGTTTCCAGAAATGGTGAGATGGTTCCGGTGATACCGGCAGATAAGGAGAATGCAGTTGAGGGGGATCTGTTCATCACGTCCACTGCCGCCGGGGTACCGGTAAAAAGCGCGTTTCAGCTTCTTAAAGAAGAAGCCTTTGCCATGACCGTAAAACAATACGCAAAAAAGTGCGGCATCGAGGAACGGACGATCATCGAGGTGGCCCGGGAATTCACCTCCCACGGGAAAAAGGCGGTGGTCGAACTCTATCGGGGACCGGTGCAGCACCCGAACGGCTATTATGCCGGGTGCGCCATTATTCTGTTAAACGTCCTGATCGGAAACGCCGATTACGAGGGTGGTTTGATCCTTGGCGGCGGCCACTGGCACGAGGCCGGCGGCAAGCCCGGGAGTGTTTATAATTTTAAAAAGATGCATCCAGGAACACTAAAGGGCTTCGGCCCGCCGATGACAAGGGAAAAAAGTCGGTATGAGGATTATTCCATATTTGCGGAAAAGGGGTACCCTGCAAAACGACCCTGGTATCCATTCACGGGAAACGTTTACCAGGAGATTATCCCCTCCTTTGCCGCCGGTTACCCGTATCCATGCAAAATTCTGTTTCTGCATATGGGAAACCCGGCCCTGTCCATTCCGGGAGCCAACCAGAATATCATTAAGACCCTTTCAGATCCCGACAAGATCCCGCTTTTTATAGCGTCGGATATCATTATCGGGGAAAGTTCCATGTACGCAGACTATATCCTCCCGGACATTACCTTTCTGGAGCGGTGGGGACTGCCGCACGTGACGCCGGACGTGCCCACAAAGACCAGCAAGATCCGCCAGCCCGCAGCCATTCCCATGACGGAGGAGGTTGACGTGGCAGGCGAAAGGATGCCCATTTGCCTGGAGACCTTCATGATCGCCGTTGCCCGGAAAATAAAGCTGCCCGGTTTCGGACCCGATGCATTCGGACCCGGCCTGGATTTCAACCGGCCCGAGGACTATTACTTAAAAAAAGTCGCCAACATCGCTTACGGAGATAAAAAAGGTAAAGCCGTCCCGAACGCGGATGCCCGGGAACTGGCCATGTTCGAAAGGGCACGCAGGCACCTTCCGGCTTCGGTGTTCGATGTGGCGAAATGGAAAAAGGCCCTCCGGTCAGACCAGGAATGGCAAAAAGTTGTTTATGTTCTCAACAGAGGCGGAAGGTTTGACGGATACGGCAACGCTTATGGCGGCCGGACCATGAAATATCATTCCTTTGGTAAAATGTTCAACCTGTTCATAGAGGATGTGGCGCGCCAGAAAAACAGCATGAATGGTAAATATTTCAGCGGAATGCCCATTTTGAAGGATAATTACGACTGCGCTGAAAAACCATTGCGGTTCTCCGATCACTACCCCTTTTATTTGATTACATTCAAAGAGCCGTTCGGCGGTCATTCCCGGACCATCTCCAATTACTGGAGCAATATTTCCCTTCAACCTCAAAACCGGGTATGGATTAACACCATGGATGCCAAAAAACTCGGTCTGAAGCAGCACCAGCAGGTCCGGGTGGTTTCCCAGGACAATCCCGAGGGAAAATTAATTTTAAATGACGGCCCGAAACGGGTGGTCGATTCAATCGCGGAAGTGGAAATCATGGAAGGGATCCGGCCCGGCACCTTGGGCGTCTCCTGGCATTACGGCCACTGGGCCTATGGGAGCAACGACGTGACGGTGGATGGGAATCGGATTTCAGGTGATCCGAGACGGGCCGCAGGAATTTGTCCCAATCCCGTGATGCGGGTGGACCCGGTTCTGAAGGATATCTGCATCACCGATCCCATCGGTGGCAGCGCCTCGTTCAACAGCACCCGGGTCAATCTGGTGGCCGTATAAGGAGACGCTTCATGGCGATTCGCAAAGTTCCTCTTGAAAAAGCGGTGGGCATGTCCCTTGCCCACGATATTACGGAAATCAGACCCGGAGAATTCAAGGGTCCGGCATTTAAAAAAGGCCACCGGGTCTGCGATGATGATAT
This sequence comes from Deltaproteobacteria bacterium, assembly GCA_013151835.1. Lineage (GTDB taxonomy): Bacteria > Desulfobacterota > Desulfobacteria > Desulfobacterales > Desulfosalsimonadaceae > JAADHK01. The sequence goes on along the minus strand of JAADHK010000102.1, from coordinate 18,396 downwards.
CTGCCATCTGCAGAAGCTGGGCAAGAATCACCTTTATCTCATCGACCTTGAAGAAGACGAAATTCATGAAAACCAGGCGGCGTCAATTCTTGCAGGGGCGCTCGCCGGCGTGGGCGTCCAATGGGAAAACACTCCCTCCGAGGGTAAGATCACGCTGTTTGCGACGCATAACGGCCTGTTGGTTATCGATACGGCTGCCCTTGCCGCCGTCAACATGATTGAGGATGTCATGTGCGCCACCCTGCATAAACATACCCTGGTAAAAAAAGGGGAAATCGTGGCGGCGACACGGGCCATACCCCTGGTGATGAAACGGGCTGACATTGAGCGGGCTGCGTCCATTGCATCAGGATGCGGCGGTATCCTGTCGGTTCGATCTCTTGGAAATGCCCGGGCCGGGATTGTGATTACCGGAAACGAGGTTTTCGGTGGTCTTATCAAGGACCGCTTCGCCCCTATCCTGCGTGAAAAACTCACGGCGCTCGGCGCGACAACGGGGCATATCGCCTACGCTCCGGATGACGCCGCCGAGATTTGCCGCCATATCCGGGAATTTCTGAATAACGGCTGCGACCTTATCCTTACAAGCGGCGGCATGAGCGTCGATCCGGACGACGTCACAAGAATCGGTATTCAAATGGCCGGTGCCGATGAAATCCACTACGGCGCTTCGGCCCTCCCTGGCGCGATGTTCCTGGTGGCCTACATCGGCTCCGTCCCTCTTCTGGGCATACCTGCCTGCGCCCTGCATCATCGGGCAACCGTGCTCGACCTGATCCTGCCGAGGGTTCTGGCAGGAGAGCATGTTGGCAGGGGCGAGCTTGCGCTTCTGGGGCAGGGCGGGCTCTGCCGCAATTGTGTACAATGCATTTTCCCGGATTGCTCTTTCGGGAAAGGATCGTAGAAAATGAATTGAACCCATGAATCCCATAAGGAGGTGAAGGTAAAAAGAGGATTCCGAGGTATCGAAATCGCAATATGCATTATTTTTTCTAATCCATGAGAATACAAGGAGAAATGAGATGTCTTTTAAGAAAAAAAACATGATTGTTTTACTTGGCGCAATGTTCCTGATGTTCATTCTTCTAACCGGCATTGCCGCTGCAAAGGAGATTGACGATGTATTAAAGGATCTCAAAGGAGTAAGAGGACTTGACGTCGAGGCGCTTGTTTACGTCGACTATTCTGCCGGTCAGACACCCCTGGCCGGGAACAATAAAAAAAGCTACAATCAGTTCGGCCTCACACGGGGCTACCTCACCGTGAAGAAAAAGATCCAGCCCTGGATGACTGCACGGGCCACGCTGGATATTCACCAGGACGCAACCGGCCAGTACAATGAGCGGCTCAAGTACCTCTACGCGGAGCTGAAGCCCGGGGACAAGGGATTTCTGACCAACATGAAAGCCGAGATTGGTCTGGGCCATATCCCCTGGTTTGACTTCGAGGAAGATATCAACCTCTACCGGATGCAGGGAACCATGGCCATAGAGCGGGGCGGGGTACTGAATTCCGCAGACAATGGCGCAAGCATACGCGGATACTTCGGCGGAAGACTCACCAATTCGATGAAAACCGTCGGCAATCATCACTATGACGGCCGGTTCGGTTCATGGCACGTAGGGGTATACAACGGCGCCGGCTACCACGGCAAAGAGCAGAACAACAACAAGGTCGTGGAAGGCCGCCTGACGCTCCGGCCCCTGCCTGATGCGGTTCCCGGCCTGCAGTTCACCTATTTCGGAGTCTTTGGGGAAGGCAATACCATGCAGGGCACCGACTACCCGGATTATACCGTAAACCTGGGGATGCTGAGCTTTCAGAATCCCCGGATCGTCCTTACCGCCCAGTATATCCGGACCGAGGGAAACAAGGACGGCACATGGGTCGACGCCAATAATGACGCCCTGAAAACCGCCGCATATTCCTTTTTCGGCGATCTCCGCCTGCCGGTCATGGATGACAAGCTTTCCGTGATTCTCCGGTACGACCATTTCGATGCCGACAAGAACGACAAAATTGCGTCGGACACCGCATACGACATGTTCTTCGCCGGCCTCGCCTACCAGGTCTACAAGGGCAACAGGCTCATCGCCGTTTACGAGTCCACGGATTACGGATCGGATTCCGCCGGAAAAGGAAAAGCCCCCGTTGCCGCCACAAATCTTGGCGATGATCACAAGGTCCAGGTGGTCTGGCAGATAAAATATTAACAAGCGTCTCTTTTAAGAAGAAACTGCAATGGCGTCCCATGCCTATGGGGCGCCATTTATATTGTACGGTGTCCCGCCTGAAGGGCCCGGGATGTGCAAATATCCATTAAAGGGTGATGGCGTCGTAAAAAGTCCCATCTACTGCGTTGTAGCGGGTCGCGAAATGCTCGGAATACTATATGTATGCCCTCCGCTTTCGCGACACCACTACGCCTTGTATATGGAACTTGCAACGATGCCATCTTTACCGGGTTGCCTGACTTTTTACGAGATCATCAAGGGTGATTGTGAATGAAAAAATATCTTAAGCCGTTGTTCTTGAGCATGCTGCTTTTCAGCCAGATAATAACATGCGGCATGGCCGGACCGATTCCAAATGGTGATACGCAGGTTACGCCCATTGAGGATTTACGTGTCGGCATCGGGCTTCAATACCGGATTATGGCAAACGGGAGCAATATCCCGCTATCCGGTGTGACAACTCCAGCCGAAACAGAATCCTACAATTTTTTCAGACAAAGAATGCGGATCAACCTGGACATAAAGCCATCGGATAATACCGGCGGATTTGTACAGCTCGAATACCGGGGTGGATGGGGCGGGTCGAGTCCGGCGAGCAGCGATCCCCGGGGGGCCGGATTGTCCCTGAATGCATTTAACCGCCTTGAGGCGAGAGGGGTCCGCTACGGGTATATCTATTATACACCGGCTGCGGATTCGTACCTGGCCGCCGGGATCATTCCTGTCTCGGATCAACTCGGAGACACCCTGTTCAGCGCCGACTGGGACTTTAACGCGGGCGGTATTGTTTATAAAGGCAGGGTTGACCGGCTCGATTATCGTCTGGCCTGGGTTCGTATGGTCGATGGGATCGCGTCCAGCGACAGGGATGTTGTCGGCAAGGATTCCGGGCTTTATGTGGGGGATGCCGATTTTACGCTAAGCCATGAAGCACGGATCGGCGCCCATGTTTATTTTTTAAATGCCCCTGAAAAACTCGGAACGGCGCTGGGAATCGGGGGCAAAATCACCCAGGGATGGTACGCCGTAAGCGGCGCCCTGGACATAGACAGCCTTGAATTGAACGGGTTTATCTGCCTGAACTCCGGCCATTACGGTACATCCGACAACACCGGCACGGCTGTAAAGTTAGAGGCCGGCATCCCCATGGGGGAAGTTAAGCTGGATCTTATGGCCATATACACATCCGGTGACAGGGAGGGGAAAACCGCCCATCGCTTCAGGACGGTCCAGGGTATTTTCGGCACGGAAGGGTACTGGGCCTACACCCATATTTTTACGCCCAACGGCCCGTCGGATGTCAACGATATGGGTATCGGCATCGACAATGGCGGGAAAGGCATAACCACCGCGCAGGCCAGGCTCACTGCCCCGCTGTCTGAAAGACTGACCGGGGAATTCGTCCTTGGCTGGTTTACGACAACAAAAGAAAACGCAGCCGGGGATTCCACTATGGGAACGGAAGTCAGCGCAATGGGAACATATGCCCTTGCAAAAGATTTAAGCCTTCAACTGGGTGCGGCATATGCTTTTCTCGGGGATTTTTACAAAACAGGAAACGATGAACCCGAAAATTTATACGAAATATTCAGCCGGCTTCAATTGCAGTTCTAAAAAGGTTTTGAGGCATCATTATGACAAATCAAAGAGAATTCAGTCTGATTTTTACAGGTCTCTTCATTGCTATCATACTTTTCACATATGATTGCGCCAATGGGGAAGCCGGACCGGGCGATAAAAAACTTGTTCCTTCCGGGGCTTATGAACATATTCTCCGAAAAGGATGGATCGGGGCCGGGCAGCCCGGCAAAACCCGCCTGCGTGAGGTTATCGAAAGCGGCGCGCGGGTCATAAGCCTTCGCTACCCTTCAGAGGAATCTTTTAACGAACAAGCCTTTGTAAAAAATCTTGGCGGTATATTCATAAGACATTCAGTTTCCGAAAAAGAGATTTCGCTGATTTCACATCGCCAGGCCATGTACGATTTCCTTGACGCGCAATTTAAAATCCCCGGTCTTGTTTATATTCATTGCCGTTCCTCAAACCGGGTAGGCGCCCTATGGGCGCTATATCTTGCGGAACGGCTTGGAACAAACCCCAAAAAAGCCATCCAGGCGGGACGTGATGCGGGAATGGGCAGCCTGGGACCCCTGGTGGAGAAAATACTCGGCACCCGCGCAATTGACCCCGGTGAAAAAAATTTACAAAATCCTGAAGACGGAAAGAAAAAAAACATGAAAAAAGACGATGAGGAGGAGGAAGATTTCGGGTGTTAACGTTTTTTAATGGGCGCGTAAGAAGCCAGTCAAATATCCCCCCTCCCCTATCCATTGCAAATGTCCGTGAACCGATGATTCAGAGAATCTACCTCGCCTAAATGCTCCGCTCCCCAAAAAGGGTTGTAAAAGCAAAGCATACGATACTTATAAACTATGGGGATATATCCACTTCCGCATTTTTACCCCAAACAGGCCGGCAGCCTCCCCTGCATCTGTGGGCATACGCCTATTTTAAAATTGACTATCATTTATATATTTTATTTTAATAGTAGTTATCTTATTGATAATATAGAAAAATAAAAATTTACTTGACAAGCTATACTTTGTAGTCTATTTTATTGATAACTTATTTGCGAGGCAGGCCGTTCACCTTTCCATCAAGCTATGGACAAAATGAAATTTTCTCAAAAATGCAATTACGCGCTGCGGGTCATGCTTGATCTTTCGACTTTTTACCATTATCGTCGCGCTCATATCATCGACCTGGCCGAGCGGAGAGATATCCCCGCCAAATTTTTGGGGCAGATTTTACTCCAGCTGAAAAAAAATGATCTGGTGGAAAGCAAAAAAGGCCCGGACGGCGGCTATACATTAAAACGGCCGCCTTCAGAGATCACGGTTGGCGAGGTGATCCGAATCATGGAAAGAACCTTTTATCCGGAAAAACCGGGCCAAAATGGCCTGGAAAAAGGCGGGAATCACGGCCGAAACGGCTTTTACGGTCTGTTTTCGGAGATTGATGAAGCGATTTGTGCGGTAATTGATCACATCAGCTTCGAGGATATCCGAAAAAAGGAAGCCGAGCATCATGAGCGCAATGCCACCGGCTATACATATACTATATAATCAAATTGTTATGTTTACAAAAAGGAGAACGTGATGAAACTGAAAATCAACGGCAAAACAGAAGATGCAACCGAAGGGATCCGTTTAACGGATTTAATTGTACAAAGGGGGGTTGAATCTCCGGAGATGGTATCCATCGAACTCAACGGCGAAATCCTCGAAAAAGACGGGATTGATGCCGTTATATTAAAGGAAAACGATGAACTAGAGTTTCTCTATTTCATGGGCGGCGGGGCAAAATAATGACAACGCACGGGTTTGAGACAAAAGCCATACACGTAAAGACTCCAAAGCAGGATGTTCACGGCGCAATCAAATTTCCCATCTATGCCGGGGCCGCTTTTGCCTTCGAGTCCGCCGAAGCCATAGAAGACGCCTTTGCCTTCAGAAAACCGGCCCATGCCTACAGCCGGGTAACCAACCCTACTGTTGAAGCCTTTGAACGGAAAATAAATGCCCTGGAAGACGGGCGCGGCGCCATCGCGGTGGCATCGGGGATGGCGGCCATAACCAATGCCGTGCTTAACCTGGTCAAACAGGGAGAAAATATCGTATCGTCGGACGCCATTTTCGGAAACACCTATTCCTTATTTGTGCATACGTTAAAGGGCCTGGGAATTGAAACCCGGTTTTTCGACGTGGACAAACCGGACTCGCTTTCAAAACTGATGGATGACAAGACCCGGGTCCTGTTTCTTGAGACCATATCCAACCCGAAGATGAATGTGCCGGACATCAAAAAACTGGCGGACATGGCCCATGAAAAAAATATTGCCGTGATTGTTGACAGCACGGTCACGACCCCCTATCTCTTCACAGGCAGGCCCGCAGGTGCGGATGTCGTTATTCATTCTTCCACCAAGCTGATTTCAGGCGGCGCCACCGGCATCGGCGGCGTTATCACCGATGCCGGAAACAACAACTGGTCGGGATTTCCCGCGCTGAAACCATATGCAAAATTTGGCAAATGGGCGTTTCTCGGACGCCTCAGATCAGAAGTATATCGAAACACGGGGGCCTGCATGTCGCCGCATATCGCCTATCTGCACAGCCTCGGCCTTGAAACGCTTGCGCTCAGGGTTGAAAAGACATGCGAAAACACGCTGAAAACAGCGGAATTTTTAAAGGGCCAAGACCAGGTAATATCCGTCAGCTATCCCGGGCTTTTGGATTCTAAATATCATGAAATCGCAAAAAAACTATTTAAAAACAGATTCGGCGGGGTTATCTCTTTTAGACTTTTAAACCGCGAAAAATGTTTCGACTTTATCAACCGTTTGAAATTAATCAAGCGAGCGTCCAATCTCGGCGACAACACATCGCTTGTCATTCATCCGGCATCCACGATTTTTCATGAATTTTCGGAAAAAGAAAAAGAGGCAATGGGCGTAACGGAAAACCTGATCCGCCTTTCAGTGGGGATCGAGACCGTGGATGACCTGATTTCGGACATCCTTCAGGCAATGGAATAAACAGGAGAGCAGAGTTATGGAATTTACTGACGAACAGATTCAGCGATACAGCCGACATCTTATTCTCGACCATGTCGGCGTTGAGGGCCAGGAAAAAATCTCGGAAGCAAAAGTTCTGGTTATCGGTGCGGGCGGCCTGGGGTCACCTGTCCTTTTATATCTTGCTGCAGCCGGAGTGGGAACAATAGGCATCGTTGACAGCGACGTTGTCGACCTGACCAATCTCCAGCGCCAGGTGATTCATTTCACCGACGATGTGGATCTGCCCAAGGTTACGTCTGCAGAGGAAAAAATAAACAAAATAAATCCGGATATCCGTGTGATCACCCATCACGAATTCGTGAACTCTAAAAACATCGCAGGAATCATCGAAAATTATGATTTTATCGTCGACGGCACGGACAACTTCCCGGTCAAATTTCTGATCAACGATGCCTGCGTGCTTGCAAAAAAGCCCTTTTCCCATGCCGGAATTCTGCGCTTCGACGGCCAGATCATGACGGTTGTGCCCGGAGAGTCCGCATGTTATCGGTGCGTCTTTCCCGAGCCGCCGCCGCCAGATCTTGTGCCCACGTGCAGCCAGGCGGGTGTTCTCGGGGCGCTGGCCGGCATTTTCGGGACCCTCCAGGCATCCGAAGTCTTAAAATATATCATCGGTATCGGCGATTTGCTGACAAACAGGCTCCTGATCTGCAACGCCCTGAAGATGTCATTTCGGGAGGTTAAATTGAAAAAACGGGCAAAATGCCCGATCTGCGGGGAAAACCCGAGCATCACGACATTGATCGATTATGACCAGGCAATTTGTGATCTCAAACAATAACGTCTTGTTAAATCCTTAGACCTAAAATGGCATAAATAAATGAAAATTCCAAAACAAATAATAGATGAGCTGATTTCGCACGCAATTGCCGAAGCCCCTCTCGAGGCCTGCGGGTATCTTGCCGGAAAAGACGGGACCATAACCAAAGCCTACAAAATGACCAACACGGATCAGAGCAACATCCATTTTTCCTTTGCCCCCGAAGAACAGTTCCGGGTGGTAAAGGCCGCCAGAAAAGAAGGCACGGATCTTATCGCGGTGTATCACAGCCATCCCGAGACTCCGGCCCGCCCGTCCAAGGAAGATATCCGGCTGGCCCATGATCCTTGTGTAAGCTATGTCATCGTCTCCCTGGCCGAAGGGAACAATGTGATAAAATCTTTTAAAATTAACGGCGAAACAGTGGCCGTGGAACCCATAGAGATCATCTGATCCCGTTTATTGGATCAATAAAGGAGCAACCATGAGTTTTTATAAACTGCCGACTTCCGCGCGGCAGGACATTGATGCGTTTGAAAAAGACCTGTCCGATTTTCTCGCAGGCAGACTCCACGAAACCGCCTTTACGAGTAAACGGGTGCAAATGGGCGTCTACATGGAAAGAAGCTACAAAACCTATATGTGCCGGATCCGATGCCCCGGAAACTTTATCACGCCAGGACAATTAAGGGCCGCCGCCGTGCTGGCGGAAAAATACGGGGATTTTCGAATCCATGTGACGACCCGCGCCGAAATCCAGATTCACGGGATTTTACTTGAAAATCTTTTGACGGTCTTCAAGGGGCTGACGGCCTGCGGGCTGTCGTCTAAAGGCGGAGGGGGCAATACCATAAGAAACATTATTACAAACCATGATTCGGGCATAAATCCCTCGGAGTTGTTTGACGTGCAGCCCCATGCCCTTGCCCTGACCGAACGGCTCATAGAGGAGCCCGACAGCTTTGAAATGCCGAGAAAGCTTAAAATCGCCTTCAGTTCCATGGCCGAAGACGCGTCCGACTGCCGGCTCCATGATTTCGGGTTTATCGCATGCAAGGACGAGACCGGGAAAAAGGGATTTAAGGTTTATGCCGGCGGAGGCCTGGGGGCAAACCCGAGGACGGGGATACTGCTCCATGAGTTTCTTTGCGAGGATAAAATATTTCAAGCCGTTCGGGCGGTCAAGGATGTTTTTCATGCTCGCGGAAACCGGAAAAACAAGAATAAAAACCGGATCCGGTTCCTGATCCATGACGATCTGGGCGCAGACGAGTTTAAGCGACTTTACCAGGAGGCGCTTGAAAAAATTTATGATGACGACAGTCTGAATCTGGACATCAGCGCCATTAATAATCAGGCCAATGGGGCCAATCAGGGACGCAAAATCGATCTTCCGCCCTTTACCGGCGACCTTGACGGTTATGAAACCTGGGCGGCCCGGAACGTGTCCGCCCAGAAACAGGAAGGGCTCTTCGAAATAAAGCTTGCATTGAAACTGGGGGACCTTAAAAGCGGCGATTGCGCAAAGCTTGCCGACGCGCTTGCACCCTTTGGCGAAAACGTGCTGCGATGCGGAGTTGACCAGAATTTTTATATCCGTAATATCGGCAAAGAACATCTTAAAACAATGTATCAATGCATTTTAGCCCTTGACACGCTGAGCGACAAGCCGGAGTTGTTCGCCAACCTTGTCCCCTGCACCGGTGCGCAGACCTGCCAGATCGGCATTAATTTTCCCAGGCCGGCGGCGACCGCGATCTTTAAGGAACTTGAAAAATCCGACCTGGACCTGGACTTGATGGACGATGTCCAAATCCGGATCAGCGGATGCCCAAACTCATGCGCCAGGCACTGGTCCGGCGATCTTTGCTTTTACGGGAAGGTCCGGCGCGTTGAGGGATACCCGATACCGACCTACAATGTCCTCGGCGGCGCCCGGATTACCGCATCCGGCATCGAACTTGCCGAAACGGTCGGATGGGTTCACTCCCGCGACCTGCCGAGATTTATCAATGCTGTCCTGCATGACTACGGAAACAAAAAAACGAATTCGGATCACCCCATTAACTTCACAACATACTGGCGCTCGAGCGGCAGCGGGTATGCGGGTGAATTGTGCAAAGATCAATTTAACGACATCCCGACCTTTGAGGAAGACAAGAACTACTACTTTGACCACGGGGCGAAAAAGATATTTTCCATAGCGGACATGGGCAAGGATGAATGCTCGGCCGGGATTTACGACATGATCGACGTGGACGTAAAAATCATCAAAAAAAATGTGTTAATCGCCAATGCCCGTCAATCCGATACCGACGCGGTCAATTCCGCTCTTCGGGAAATCGCCTTTTCAGCTTCCCGCATGCTTCTTGTAACGCGCGGCGAAGACCCGAAAACACCGGCGGAAACCTATGATCTTTTCATCAGGCACTTTCTGGATACGGGCATTGTTGCCGGATGTTACCGCAAGGCCGTCGAAACGGCCCGGGACATCGGCTGCGGACAATTGATTGACCTTAAAGATGTTATCATCAATTTCGGGGAAGACATCATCGCGCTTTACAAGGGCATGGACAATACCATGCGTTTTCCCGGTGAAACGGAAAACCTGGCCATAAAGATGGCGGGGAAAAAAGAGTCGGCTTCACCCCGGAAGGCCCCGGTTTCCGAAAAAACGGAACCGAATGTAGGCGCAAATGCGGTTGACCGCTTTAAGGACTTAAGAGGGGTTCGATGCCCGATCAATTTCGCCCAGACCAAGGTGCAACTGGCCATGATGAAGACAGGCCAAACCCTTAGAATCTACCTGGACGACGGCGAACCCATCGCCAATGTTCCGGGCTCGGTTAAAAGGGACGGCCACGAAATTATCCGCCAGGAAATGGATGATGATTATTGGGTGGTTGAGATAAGAAAGGCTTAAGACTGCCCTGAAATCCTTTTCCTTAACATTCTTACGGTTTCGGCAATATCGGGCGCTTTTGTAATGGCGGAAACCATGGCGATACGCCGGGCGCCTTGGGCGGCAACCTCATCAATGTTGGACGCATTGATGCCGCCCATTACGGTAAACGGCACATGGATCCCGGCGCTGATGGCGGGGATGGCCCCGGGACCCAGGAAGCGTGCCACTTTTTCCTTGGTTTTCGTAGGGTAAATCGGCCCGATGTTAATATAATCGGCTCCATCCTTTTGAGCCTGGAGGGCTTCTTCGCGGTTATGGGTGGATGCTCCTATGATAAGGCCGGGCGCGAGTTTTAAGGCCATTGGGACGGGCAGATCATCCTGTCCCAGATGAATGCCGTCGGCCTGCACGGCCAGCGCGATATCAACATGATCGTTTATGATAAGAAGCACGCCCGCCTCGGTGGTGATTTTACGAAAAATAACGGCAAGCTTGTAAAATTCCCGCAGGCAATATTGTTTTTCCCGAAGCTGGATAATTTTTGCCCCGCCCCTGATCACTTCCGTCAGGACTTCGACGTTGGACCTGCCGGCCGACAGATTTTCGCAGGTCACCGGGTAGATATCGATTTTGTCAAGGCGGTCAAGAAGAGATGCCTTATTCATGATCCGCCTCCCACCATCGTCAAAATCTCGATTGAATCGCCCTGGTCAACCTGTGTGTTTGCCATATCCCCCGGCTCAACGATCTGCATATTTTTCTCGACCACGACCAGCCGGGCGTCTAAATCCAGTTCTTTCAGTAATTCAGCGACGGTAAGAGGGGTCTTAAATTCCCGGGTTTCGCCATTAAGGGTGATGATCATATTGTCCGCCTTTATCAATTCTACGCCGATTATTGAAGAAAAGCCGCGTCCCAGTCCTTCCATACCGCTTCAAATCCCTTTTGACGAATGATGTCGGCGACAACCTCAGGGGACCGGTGATCGGCAATTTCGAATTGCGCTTCAGCGCCGCTTTCCCTTGTATATCCACCGGGATCGGTTTTAGAACCCGCGCTCATGATTGTGATTCCCAGGGGGATAAGGGCGTCCCTGAATTCAGGCTTTTCCCGGGTTGAAAGAATCATGCCCGCATCGGGCAGAAACATTCGCAGGGCCGCGAGCAACTGGACCATGTGGGCGTCGGAGACCGGATAAGGCGCATGGAAGCCGCCTGTAGCCGGCTGGAGACGGGGGAAGGAAATCGTTACCTGTGATCGCCAGTAATGGCGCAACAGGTATTGGGCATGCAGGGCGAGGAAAAAACCCTCCACCCGCCAATCGCTCAGACCCAGAAGCGCCCCGAGTCCGATACGCCGCATCCCGGCGGCGCCTCCCCGGTCCGGCGTTTCAAGCCGCCACTTAAAATTTGACTTGTACCCGGCCGGATGCACCTTTGCATACAGTTTTTCATTATAGGTTTCCTGAAAGATGACCAGGCCGTCCACGCCTGCATCCACAAGCGCCTTATATGCCAATGTTTCCATGGGGAACAGTTCGATTGAAATGGATGAAAACTCCGGCCGAAGCCGTTTAATCACATCGGCAAGATAGGACGGAGTTACGATTTTGGGGGCTTCCCCGGCCACGAGAAGGATATGCCGGAATCCCTCCTGATACAGGTAGTGCGCCTCTTGGGCCGCCTCCTCGGGGGACAGTGTCAGCCTGTCGACGATATTGCCGGCGTTAAAACCGCAGTATACACAGCGATTGGTGCATACATTGGAGAGATAAAGGGGCGCAAACAGGCTGATGACCCTGCCGAAACGCTGCTCGGTGAGTCCATGCGCCCGCTGGGCCATCTGTTCCAGAAACGGTTCCGCAGCCGGAGAAACCAGGGCCGCAAAATCCGCCATTGTAGGGTGATCGGCGGATAGCGCCTTTTCGACATCGGCTTGCCGGGCCTGGCGTATCTGCTTTTCAATCCCGTCCCAGGCGAATTGTTTTGAGTAATCATAAAAGCTCGGCATGTCAGGCACCTAAAAACCCGGTCAGCGGACTTGACGCCTCCGCGTTTTTCCCGGGTTGGGCGATGCCGGCCAAAAAGGCTTCCCGGCCTGCTTCCACGCCTTTTTTAAACGCGATTGCCATGGCTTCCGGATCATGGGCCACGGCAATGGCCGTGTTGACCAATACCCCGTCCGCTCCCATTTCCATGGCATCGGCGGCATGGGAGGGCGCCCCGAGGCCCGCATCCACGATTACGGGGCAACCCGCTGTTTCAATGATAATCTCCAGTAAATCCCGGGTCCGAAGCCCCTGTTTTGACCCGATGGGTGACCCAAGGGGCATGACGGTGGCGGTTCCGGCCTCCTCGAGTCGTTTTGCCAGCACCGGGTCCGCCATGATATAGGGCAATACGATAAACCCTTCTTTTACCAGAATCTCGGCGGCCTTCAGGGTTTCAATGGGATCGGGCAGGAGATGATTGGGGTCGGGATGGACCTCCAGCTTCACCCAGTTGCCGCACCCGGCCGCCCGGCCCAGCCTGGCCAGCCTCACGGCTTCCGAGGCGTTTGTGGCGCCGGATGTATTGGGGAGAAGCAGATACCGGTCGGTGTCTATTGCCTGAAGCAGGTTGTCCGTGGGGTTATCAACATCCACCCGCCGCAGGGCCACGGTGACCACCCCGGTCCCGGATGCGCTCAAGGCCTTTGACATGAGCCCGGAAGAAGAGAACTTCCCCGTTCCCAGCAAAAGCCGTGAACTAAAAGATCGGTCCGCGATGGTTAATTGGTCATTCATATGCTTGTATCCTTATTGTCTTTAAGAAAAAATTTTCACCCGGCATGACCATAGCGTCATCGATCATATTGAGTCAACCTTGACGGCTCCGTAAAAAGTCCGTCTGCTGCGTTGCGCTTCGCCGTGAAGGGCCTCAACGTACTTTAAGTACGCCTCGCCCCTTCCCGGCTCGCGACGCCTTGTATACGGAGCTTTTTACGAAGCCGTCGACCGTGTTTTCAAGTGGGCTGAGCCCCTTTTTACGGATTAAAATTTCGACTTTTTACGAGTCCGTCAAACCTTGCATCCACCGAACATCCGCTGAGAATCCGCCGAGACGCAGATATCCCGGTACTGCCGACTACCTTATCGACGGCAGACTCATGGGCAAGGATAGATATGCGGCAGGGCATCACAGGCGTTGGATTTTACCCCTTGATTACTGCCAGCGGCCGTAATTCCACCATGATTTCAACCAGATCAGACTGCTTTGCCATAACCTCCGCGATGTTTTTGTATGCCCCGGCAGCCTCATCAAGGTCTTTTTTGCCGCGAACGGAATGGATCACACCGAGGTCATCAAGGCGTTTCTTTTCAGCTTCAAGGTTGAGTTCCCGCTGTGCCTGTTTGCGGCCCATTTTCCGCCCGGCGCCATGCGAACAGGATTGAAAGCTTTCCGGATTCCCCTTTCCCCTTACGATATAACTGGGTGTGCCCTGGGACCCCGGGATGATTCCGAGTTGTCCCTTACGCGCCATTGTTGCGCCCTTTCTATGAACCCATACATCAGCATTGAAGTGGTGTTCGAGTTGCGCATAATTATGGGCAATATTAATCATTTCATCAAATTCTGCCCAGGGAGCAACGCTGGTCACAGCCGCCATAATACGATCCATCATTAAACGCCTGTTGGCAAACGCGAAATCCACACAATATTGCATTTCGTCAATATATGCCTTTCCGGCGCTTGTGTCGACAGGCAGAAATGCCAGATCCCACTTTTTAGGAACCGAACTATACCCCTTTTTATTCGCTTCTTTTGCAACGTTGTTGTAATGCCTGGCAACCTGCAGCCCAATATTTCTCGAACCCGAATGAACCATAATCCAGATATGCCCGTCATTGTCTTTCTGGATTTCAATAAAATGATTCCCGCCGCCAAGGGTGCCAAGCTGCTTTAAGGCGCTGGCAAACTCCCGTTCAACGATTCCATGGCGATAAACGATCTCCGGCATCAGGTGTTTATCCTGTTTTACACTTTGGTGCTTAAACCCGACAGGGACACTCTTTCTGATCCGATCCATAATCGTTTTCAAGGCGGGAGTTTCAATTTCAGTCAAAGAGGTCTTCATGGCGCACATGCCACAGCCGATATCAACCCCGACTGCGTTCGGAACAATAACGTCCCGCGTTGCCATAACGCCGCCGATCGGCATGCCGTACCCCTGATGCGCATCCGGCATAACGGCTATATGCCTGAACACGAATGGCAGGTTGGCAAGATTCCTGGCCTGGGCCAAAGCGCCGTCTTCTATGTTATCGAGCCATAATTTAATCGGCCGGCTCTCTGTTGTTATGATCAGCTCCATTTATTAACATCCTCTTACAAGGGCCACGCATCTTCGCCCCCATCGCTGTTTCACAGTTTTTCCAGGTAATAAGAGACCGTGTAAATCGCCACGGAGATAGCGATGTAGCCGTACTCCACCCGCTTCTTTCTGTTGCTGTCTTCCCGTGACTGGGTGATGTCCAGGACTGCGTGCCGGATCAGAAATGTATACAAGACGAAATACAGAAATGGGATCACGTGCACGTAAATCGGATAATCGTCCGCTCTTCTACCGAAGAGCGATAACAACCAGTCGATCTGAGTATAGATGCCGAGCAACCCCAGGGCGGCATTGATGAACATCCATTTGACTTCGTCACACCCGAAAATAACCAGGTAGAACACCGTGTAGATTATGATCGCGAAACCACCGTGAATGAAAAGCAAAAACACATCGGGACGACCGTCGCCATAGGCCAGGAAAAAACCTGAGCCGCCGAATACCAGCATGTGGATCAGGAAGAATGGATAAATCTGGTGCCAGGGGATATTCGCGCCCTTGACATAGGTCTTGTTGTTTATCGAGATATTTCCGTGGACCTTCATTCTTCCTCTACCATAACGTATGGATCATTTGAAAGAAATGGCGCAAAGCAAAACGGCGCGCTATTTCTCGTCAAGCATATCAAATCGTTAACCTTTTTTATTCCCATGGGTTAAATAGTGGCACCCCGCTTTCTTTCATATCTGAAATATTACGAGTTACAATTGTCAAATTATGAGTAATTCCCGTGGCAGCAATGAGCGAGTCTACCGCTGGCATTGGCCTGCCAATACACTCCGCCCTACTTTGAATTTTTCCCCAAATCATGGCAATTTGCATGTCAATGTCGATAATTCTACTCCAAAATCTTTCTTTGAGGTCGTTTTCCACCCAATTATGCAATTCTCTCTTTCTTTTAGATTCTGACAACTTTTCAATACCTTTATGAAACTCCCCGATGGTCAAAACACTTATAAAAAAATTACTCTCATCTTCATTCTTGATCCATTTGGTGACTTTTCCGGATGGTTTTGGTCGTATAATTTCTGAAATAACGCATGTGTCCAATAAGTATTTCATAATTCTATATCCCTTGAAGGACTTTTATCCCTTGCGAGGTCTACGTTTATGCCGGAAAGAGGGGAATTTTTTAAAAAAGATACCAGGTCAGACTTCGGCTTGCTAAGTTTTTTATAGTCCTCAACAGCAATTATTACGACAGATTCTTTGCCGTGTTTCGTGACGAGTTGAGGGCCATCATGGTGGGCCTTATCCACCAAATTACTGAATTTGTTTTTCGCTTCCTGAAGTTGCCATACGTTTCCCATAGTTACTCCTCCCCAGATAAAATTGTCTAGTCTGTCTAGATTATAGCGATAAGAAAAGAGTGTGTCAATATGCTAAAATATGCTGATCATATTTTAGAATATTAACTCCATTCTTACCACCTTTTCAAGCAGTGACGGACTCTTTTATCCAGGGGTCTTCATGGAGATCAACCTGAAATGAGTCCAACTCAAGTCGATTTTGCGAATACAACTAAAAAACTATTTTTTCAAGCTGTTAACTGCAAAAAAAAGGGCCGTTTTCACGGCCCCAGGCAATGAGCATTTTACCTGCCACGCGCGTGGCAGGTAAAAAATCGGAGGGATCAGGGTGGGGCGATTTCCCCGTTTTCCAGTAATTCGAGCAAAGCGGTACATTGGCGCCGTATGTTTTCCATATGATCCAGTCATTGTATTGTTTTGCTTGTCAGCTCCATGCGTGTATCGGGCGGAAGGCCGGAAATAATATCGGAACTCCGCGTTCATCATTCCAAATAAAAAGAATACGCCATTGATTATTCACACGAATTGATTATTCACACGAATGGAACATTTGTCCTTTAGTTTGCCGGATACCAGCCGATGATGAAAACGCACGGCCATTTCCTCAGGGGCCTCTGGGGTTTCATATTGGGTGTGGCTCCATCGGGATGTTTGAAGTCATTGCTCGAAATGCTGGAAAATAATGGAAGCAACCCGCCCTGATCTCCCCGATTTTCGTAATTTTTGTTAGCATGCAAGACGTCTTGCATGCTCGGCCATAGGGCAGGGGATACAAAATCGCCTTTTTTTTAGTACCTTAACAACCCGTAAAAATAGAATTTTTATCAGATATGTAAAATGACCGCGATTTGCATGCGATGAAGGCCGTTTTGAGATATATCTCATAACCGTCAGTCGATAACCGATACGTTCATGACCGCTTTATTCAGGACAATGACACATGATTTCTTTGAGGAGTTATAGATCGGACGGTGATTGAAAACATCTCGCTGCAAATAAACGGTGCAAATGGAGGGCAGCAGAATTTGCATCCGAGTTAATTTGCCTTCGTTAGCGCTTTATCTGCTTGGATATTTTGCTTTTATTTGCCACTGTATCGGATAATAAATTCTCTCGGAGACAATATTTCAATATCAATGTATTTTTTTATTTCTTTCAAGTGTTCGTCTCCAGAAATGATAATTTTGCTATCGAGTTCAACTGCGCACTCTATGAACTTATCGTCATCCGGATCATCTTTTACAATTCTAATTTGAGGAGTTGTAGCTGCAAAGACAGAATTGCACCCTTCGGCGAACAACCTTGTAAGTTCGTGCATCTCTTTCTTGTTTTGCAGTCCAAGACGATTTAAAACCTCAATATATTCCTCAACTATATTTTGTGACAGACACAGTATAATTTTACCGTCCTTCCATAAATCAATTATGTCTTTAGGAATGCCACCGAAAAATGATGTAATAAAAACATTTGTATCTATTACCATCCTGAGGTTATTTGACATTACTTGACCTTACTTGCTTAATGGCACTTTCAATATCTAACCATGCATCCCGCAGTCGAAGATGATCCGGATAAATACAAAAAATGGTTGACGCAAAAATCAGAATTGCTGGAACAGATCGAACAATATGAAAAAGAATTAGAGGGGGTAAAGGCTGACCTGAAAGGCATGCCAAAGCATATCAAATGGGTGGAATTGGAAGAAAAAGACAAATTCCATCGGTTGCTTCCAGGCCGTAAACGCCTGATGGATACGGTTCGTATGATTGCATATCGTGCGGAAACCGCCATGGCCGGTATATTAATCGGCCCGGCAGTGGATTTACCGGCGGCAAGACGACTCTTGCAGGATCTATTCGTTACTGAAGCCGATATCCTTCCAGAGCCCGAAGCCGGATTATTAAGAATTCGTATCCACAATGCGTCAAGGCCTGCTGCGAATCGAGCTCTTTTACGTCTTCTTGAACATCTCAATGCCGCCGAAGTAGAATATCCCGGTACCGAAATGCGACTGTACTATGAACTCGGCGGGATCGTGCTAAATGATAAAAATAGCGGAAAAGGTGTCACGTAGACTTCCCAGAAGTAAAGAGGTCTGAACTTAAGCAAGAATTCTCTTTTGTGGCAACGGTGAGTGATGTGCCATATCTGACCGGATATGTAATACCGTTTTG
>JAADHK010000126.1:410-16554 GCA_013151835.1 Deltaproteobacteria bacterium | reverse complement strand
AAATGGATGTCTGGTCAAAAGATTCAATTCTTTTTGGCACTATCACTGGGCAAGAACCAGATGCGAGGTAATTGCGAAGTCAGAAGCAATGTAGTTAGCAGAGTTTGATGTACTGCCGGAGGACCTGTTATGGAGGTTAAGGGATTTCTATATTTTTTTCTTGACTATACTTATCATGGACGTCCCCGGAATGCCGTCCCCGAAATGCCGCGCTTTTATTGCGCTGATTGGTCGAATGATTAGATAATACCCATGGGGAGAACCGGTTATGAACCGCCATAAAGACCTTGCCGTCCTTGACCGGCCGGAGATCGTAAATTTTCTGTTTTATCCGCGCAGGGAGTCGGGGGCGAAGACGCCCGAAAATGTAATTTGTAAAGAAATACCGATGCCCGACGGCACGCCCGTGGGCATCCGCATGCACTGCCCGTCTCCGGATCTGCCGGTGATCCTCTTTTTTCACGGAAACGGGGAGATCGCGCAGGATTATGATCCCATCGGGCCGGTCTACAATGAATTTCAGATGAATTTCATTGTTGCGGATTTCCGGGGATATGGGAGGAGCGGGGGCAGACCGGGAATCGTCTCCATGTTCGAGGATGCCCATGAAGTTTTGACTCATGTCCGGGCGTGGATGACGGAAAAAGGGTTCTCGGGTGGGTTGTGGATCATGGGTCGATCCCTGGGCAGCGCGCCTGCCATTGATCTTGCGGCCGCACATCCCGAAAATATTTCCGGGCTGATCGTAGAAAGCGGTTTTTCGCAGACCCTTTCCCTGCTGGAACGGCTCGGAATAGATATCACCCTGCCGGACGGCGATGATGCGCGGGTGTTTTCCAATGCGCGGGCAATAGCAGGCTATCCGGGGCCACTTCTGGTCATGCACGGCCGGTATGACCGGATTATCCCGGTGCAAAACGGCCATGAGCTTTACGAAAAAGCGCCCGGCCTCAAAAAACGACTGCACATTGTCGAAAACGCGGACCACAATACCATCATGATGGAGGCCGGCAGGTCATATTTCGAGATCATCAGCGAGTTTATCGGATTTGCCGGCAGGGTGGCGATTGAGTCGTAAAGAAGCAGGGTCGGGCCGACCGGAACTCAGTCCCTGGATTTCATATCCTTCAGGTATTTAATCAGCAGGTTCCTGCATGCATCGTCTTTGCCGATATTGGGAAAGACCTGGTTTAACTCGAGTATTACATGGGATTTAAGCGCCCTTAAAAAAACGGCGATTCTTTCAATGACCGGGTTTTTAATCCAGCCGGCGGATATTATCTGCTTGTTTTCCCTTATGTATTGAAGCTCGGTTTCAAACACCCCGTGCTGCCTCTGTAGGTTTAACACGGTCATGGTCATGTCATAATCAAAGCATCCATTTAAGGCGGCCGGGAAAAAACTGAGTTCTTCTAATATAAAATGGCTGTGCAGATCCTTTTTGAGAAATTCGAGAAAGGTTGAGAGTTCGGCGAAAAATTTTTCATCCTTATCCCGCAGAGCCCGTTCAAACCGGGTGACATGGGTTGCCATCAGCTTGTGTTCCCCCGCAAGGCGTGAAACGCTGCTGTAAGCGCTTAAACTTTGAGACGGGCTTTCTTTTTTATTGCCCGAATCCGCCGCAGCTTTTCGGGTACCCGGTTTTTCGTCTGATATATCGGGCGCTGTTTGCTCGTCCTTTGAAAACATGGACAGGTACCGCTCCATCAATGTCTTGCACCGGATGTTCTCATCCATGGCGGGAAACAGGTCACGCATTTCCATCTCTGCATGGCTCCCGAGATCCTTTAAAAAATCGGCGATGGTTTTGACCAGGGGATTTTCCATCCTGCCGGAAACGATGGCGTACTTGTTTTTCAGTATGCCTGAAAGCCTTGTTTCAAGAAGCCCGTGCTCTTTTTGGAGGTTCAACACCATGAGGGTAATATCATAGTCCTTTGCTCCATGCACCGCCGCCGGAAAAAAAACACGCTCCTCCAAAGAAAAATGGTTGTAAAGCTCTTTTTCCATAAGGCTCATAAATGCGGACAATTCTCCAAAAAAAGCCTTATCCCGGTGTTTGTACGCCTTTAAAAACCGTTCAACGTAATCGGTGATCAGCTTGTGTTCACCGGCAATCTTTGCAGTCGCATTTTCAATATTTTGAAATACCATATTTTCCTCTTTTAAAAAATCGTATCCACTAATATCTTTCGTGTTATAGCGATATTAAGCGCACCTGGCAAGAAAAAACATAATCCGTGGAATGTCGAATATCGCGAATCTAAAATTTGTATTTGGAATGCTTGAATTCAGGTTCTTTAATGTCTGTTCCAACGACTATGTACCGGCCCAGGTAACAGGAATCATTATACACCACCGGACCTTTGCCGGAAAATTTTTTCCCGCCTTTAAACGCCCCTTTTCGGGCTTCAGCGATGCGCATTAAATAATAATATCGCGTCTAAAAACAAGCATGAAACCAAGACAACCGGTGTCAGCCATGTCAAATGTAGGACAAATACCGACAAGCATATCAGACAAATACTGACAAAAAAATCAATAAATCCTTACAAAATTTTTGAAAATTTTCTCTGTATTTTCGATATTATATGTGATAGAGGAAAAACGCCGGAACACTCCAGCCCGAAGCAACGGGCCGGCACAATCTCAGCCCCATGGGCTGAGCGGGGAGTGCGGAAAAAGCGGCAAAATATTCAAAACCGTTATCGCTCAATAAATGAAAACTGCGATCACGAAAAAATTTTATCATAATTATATTTCCGTCTGCATACGGGGTGGAACGCTTATCGTGGCAATGAACGGAAGAAACAAAATTAATAACTTTTTACGTTGAAAGGCTATAATCATGAAACGGGTTTTCTTGTTATTGGTGTTCTTGGCGGTATGTTGCAGCACAACCGCTGACGCTGCAGAACACATATGTCACCTGACGATCCCAGCCAATATGATGCCAACAGGTCCAGATGGTTTTATCTCCTTTGATGATGCAAAATTCACTAATGTCAGCCCAGGAGACAGAGTGACCTTTGATATCAATTTTTCTGAAGGTGCAATTATTTATGGCGAGCCATCCTATACAGAATTAAAAATACGAGGTTTATATGATGAATGTTGCGTTGGTATGGCGACGAGTGAGGATCCATACGTTGAAACGCAGGGAACACATAAACTGAAATGGCGTAGTGGTGGATTATATACCGACCAAACTGAGGGGAAAATTGTCGGTTTCTGGGTTTATTTAACGGCATTCAGTTCCCCATTAGATCAGCAGACCGTATTATCGGTAAGAGCTTCTTTTGTTATCCCTGATAAGGTTTTGGATATCCCCATACTAGAAAACCAACAGATTGAAGTTTCTATGATTTCCTGGGAAAACCTATGGAAAAACACTTCTGTTTCTGACTCCATCCCAGGCGATATTACAGGTGATGGATTAATTACTTTGGCGGATGCTATCATCGGTATGCAAATAGTGAGTCATTTTGACTTGACCACTGATATCCGCCCCGATTATACAACCGCAGGTGTCGATATCAACCATGACCACAAATTATCCTCAGAAGAAATTATTTATATTCTCCAAAGCGTTTGCGGGATGCGTGAAATGCTGATGCGTACCGGGTCTTGAATTAAATCATTGGCTATCATCGGAAACAGCTGCTTGTTGTTTGCGCCCTGCGTTTTTTCGGTTCCCGAAAAAATTGCTCCCTGTTGGTCGCAACTTTTTTGCCCACGCCCCAAAAAAGCGCACACCACTCCGCCGGCCGACCTCGCCTTGGTTCGGGCCGTCTTATTTATTTTGACTAACGATTTAGGGTCTGTCCGGAAATAAGTGGTGCTAATTTTGGAGTCGAGGCGCCTGCCCGGCAAGGCGCGAGGATGGCGAATACTATACGTATTCAACCGACGAGCAACACAGCCGGGCGGGATGGATCGGCGCCAAAATGTATCAGTTATTTATGGACGGGCCCTTAAACAGACCGCACGAAATCCGCAAAGGCTTTTCTGCTCGTATGCTTGAATTCATAGCCCGTATTTTTTACCAGTTTTTCAGAACTGGCTATCCAGGGATTTATCATCATGCGCATGGAGGGAGAGGGGAATGCCGTTATAAACGAAAGCCTGAGGAACCAGGCCAGATTGTTCAAGGGGTAAAGTATGCGCCAGGGCACGGGCACCATGATATTGCCGAGCATTCTGATCATTTCGCCAAAGGTCATGGTGCCGGGCGCACAGACGTTATATACGCCGTTGATCCGCTTTTCGAGCAAGAGGAGCATAACATTCACGAGGTCTTCTTCATGAACAAACTGCCACGGCAGGGTTTTTTTCGGAAGGAGTACGAATTTTTTTTTCAAATGTCGGGCCAAAGGATTGTCGAATCCCGGGCCCACAACAAAACAGGGCCGGACAACGCTTATTGCCATTTCAGGGTGATCATCGGCAAAATCCGCAATGATCTTCTCGATCTCTTTTTTGTTTTTGGCATAGGTGAAATCGTTGTTTCCCCGCAAAGGGCTCTCCTCGGTTAACGGGGTGTCGTTGTCCGGGTAAAACCCGTAGGCCGTGGTAGAGCTGGTGTACAATACCTGATTAACCCCGGCACGGGCCGCAGATTCCAGCACGTTTAAGGTTCCGCCCTTATTGATTGCTTCCATTTTTCCCTTGTCGTGAATCGGGGGGAGGACATAGGCGGTGTGCACCACCGTGTTTATGCCTTCCGCATCAAACAGGTCGTCCATGGATTCGCGCACGTCCCGCCGGTCGAAGCGGTATTTGCCACACAGCCTTGACGGTTCCCGAATATCGGTTCCGATAATGCTTTCAACCCATGTCTGTTCGCACAAGGCCTGTATGAGCCTGCCGCCGATATACCCGGCGGCTCCGGTTACCAGTATCTTCATATTTTCCACCTTTTTACGAACCCATTATTTTTTAATTCCCGGCATGGCCAGCAATTTCACAACAAAGCGCATGGTAAACGGCAACAACCAGCATTGAAAAGCCATCAGATTGGTAAATCCTATTTTCCAATGGAGCCTGTTTTTGTGTGCGGCCTTCCAGACTGTTTCGGCAACTTTTTCCACATTGGTCTGTCCGCCTATAACTCTCAATATCTTCAGGCTCTTCGAATTCTCCCCGCCCTTAAGCATCGGGGTTTTAACATACGGGGGCTTGATATCACAGACTTTTATGCCATAGGGTTCCAATTCAATATCCAGAGCCTCCGTCATTGCGGACAATGCATGTTTGGTGGCTGCATAAACAGCGAGCTCAGGGCTGCCATACAAAGATGAAATAGATGACATGTTGATAATACGGGCGTTGTTTGTTTTTTTAAGATATGGCAGACAATAATAAATGCAATTCAAACATCCTTTAAAATTTACATCAACTATTTGAAGATGACGCTTTAATGGAATATTCTCATAGAGCCCGAATTCCAAAATACCCGCGTTATTGAGTAAAACATTTAACTTGCCTTCTGTTTTTCTTACAAACGTGTCAATCCCTGTTTGAACACTATTTTCATCAATGACATCCATGACCATGGAAAAACAATTGGATGCGCCGATCTCGGATTCAAGGGTTTTCAAGCCCGCTTCGTTGACATCGAAAATTCCCACAAACCAGCCTTTTTGGGCAAAAAATAAGGCGGTTTGCCTGCCTATGCCGGATGCCGCGCCCGTAATCAATATTGTTTTCTTTGTCATTATTATAGCCCTCTTGTTTTTGCCTTTCATTCAATATTCGAAGTTGGACGTTCGATGTTCGATGTTCATCTTTTTTAATTTGCAGCTACTTCAAATCACTAGAGCTTCTTCCTTCAGTGCTTTGACAAGCTCCGCAACATCCTCCACAATCCGACCGCCTTTTCGCTGGGGCGGTTCTGCCAGTTGAGTAATAACGACCTTGGAAGTTGTATCAACCCCGAGATCGGCGGGGGTCATTTTTTTGATCTCTTTTTTCCTGGCCTTCATAATCGCCGGCAATGCCGGATAACGCGGCTCATTTAAACGCAGATCCGCACTGATCACGCCGGGCAGGTCCATGTCAACGACCTCGATTCCACCGTCCACTTCACGCTCCACCCGGGCGGTGTTATCATTAATGCTCACCTTTGATGCAAAACAGGCCTGTCCCCAGCCAAGGTATTCAGCCAGCAATTGTGCCACCTGATTGTCGTCCACGTCGATGGCCTGTTTTCCAAGCAGAACCATATCCGGGCTTTCCGCTTCAACAATTTTAACCAGAATCCGGGCCACGGCATCGGAATCCGGATCACTGCCCGCAGTTATATGAATACCCCTGTCCGCTCCCATGGAAAGTCCGTAACGGATTTCGGTCTGGGCCTTGTCCGAACCAATGCCGACCACGATCACCTCGCCACCCTTGTCCTCCTTTATGCGCAAGGCTTCTTCAATGGCGATTTCGTCAAAAGGGTTGACTTTAAAACTCATGGAAGACGTTTCAATCCCGGCGCCGTCGGAGCGTACCTTGATCTTCATATCCGGATCAGTGACCCGTTTTGCTGTAACCAAAATTTTCATGAATCTCTCCCTCAAATTTATCAATTCTCAATGGAGCGGAGCATCATCTGAGCCAGATCCAGAATTTCAAATTCTTCTTCAACGCCCTTTTCTTTCATGGCGTCGTCTAACATAATCATGCAGTAGGGACAGGCAGTTGCAATGGTTCTGGCGCCGGTTGCCGCAAGCTGTTCAAACCGCTCCGTATTAATCCGTTTTCCAATCTTCTCCTCCATCCACATGCGCCCGCCGCCGGCGCCACAGCAGAAACCGGTGCGTTCTTTGCGTTCGGCTTCCATAAGCTTTACACCCGGGATAAAACGGGCGATGTCTCTGGGGATATCATAAAGATCGTTGTACCGGCCCAGATAACAGGAATCATGATACACCACCGGTCCCTTGCCGGAAAATTTCTTTGCTCCTTTAAAGGCCCCTTTTCGGGTGAGTTCCCGGATCATTTCCGTGTGGTGAACAACCTGATAATGTTTCCCGAATTGAGGATATTCGTTTTTGATCGTATTGAAACAATGGGGGCAGGCGGTAATGATTTTTTTGACCCCGATGGAATTCCATTGCTCAATATTTGAACCTATCATCTGCTGAGCAAGATATTCATTGCCCAGGCGGCGCGCGGTTTCACCGCAGCACATTTCATCATTTCCAAGGCAGGCAAAATTGACCCCGGCCTGCTGCATCAGGCCCACCAGAGCCGTGCTGACTTTTTTATACCGGTCATCAAACGAGCCCGCGCAGCCCACATAAAACAGGTATTCAAAATCCGGGTTTTCTTCAGGTGTCTGTACGCCGAGGTCTTTGAACCAGTCTCCCCGGGTGTTGGACGCCAGGCTCCACGGGTTGGAAAGATTTTCGCATCCCTTGAAAAACTGGGTTAATTCTTTGGGAAAACGGCTTTCCATCTGGACCAGGTACCGCCGCATGTCGATGATATTGTCCACATGCTCAATCATCAGCGGGCAGTTGGCAATGCAATGACCACAGGTGGTGCAGGCCCAGATGGCGTCTTCTGAAATAACATCCCCTATGAGATTATCTCCCTCCCATTGTTCAAGAACCTCAACGGCCTTTTCCGGCTCTTTTTTGAACTTATGCAAGGCGGCCCGGCACATATGATCCGTCTTCTTCTTAAGGAGATCCCGTTCATCCATGATAAGCGCCATGGGCGAAAGCGGCTTGTCCGTCAGATATGCAGGGCAGTTGGCCCGGCACCGGCCGCATTCGGCGCAGGAATACATGTCCATGCCCCGTTTCCAGGAAAATTCTTCTATTTTTCCCACGCCGAACAGGGCATCTTCATCTTCCAGGTTCTGCTGCGTCAGCTCGCCCTTTTTTTTCAGGCTTCGCATATACAAAGAAGGCAGGGAGGTGACTTCATGGAATTGTTTGCAATAAGGCAGGTAGTTTAAAAAGGACAATCCCAGAATCAAATGCCCCCAGCTTCCCATGGCGTGCAATTGTGATGTTATTGGCGAATCGGCTGCCAGTCCCGCTGTCATAAGGATATTTTTTCCTAACATCCCTAAGAATGCCACGTGAGTTTCCGGACTGTTTGGTGAAAGTATGAACAGGGTTGACTCATAGAGCAGGTCCATGCCCATCATCCAGAAGATCCAGTTCAGGATAATAAGAGCCTCTAATGACAGAATCATTCTCGACGGCCGGAAGATAACCCGGTTGATAAAAGCAATGGAGCACCCGGCCATGATGGAGAAGGTGAACAGGTCTTTAAAAAAAATATAGGTCAGCCCGAGTCCGGTATCGCCAAAACCGGGCAGGTGCCAGCCCGGCACAAAGCCCCGGCCTGCCATCTGGATGGTGGAAAGGGTGACCACAAGCGCACCCCAGAAAATCATGACATGGGCCATGCCGTGGATACGTTCAAACGGTCTTAAAAATCTGAGTTGTCCGAAGAAATATTTAAATACGCCTGTGATCCGCTCTTTTGGGTTGTCCCACCTGATATCGGATTGCATGACAAAAAGGGGTAAAAACCGGCGCACAACGCTGAACGTAAACGCTAAAAGGGAAATCGTCAGTAACAAACCCATTGCAAATGGATTCATGACATTTCCTTTTCCAGCAGGTCGCTCATTTCCGGAATGACTTTAAAAAGGTCGGCCACAATTCCGAAATCGGCGATCTCGAAAATCGGCGCTTCTTCATCCTTGTTGATGGCGACAATCACCTTGCTGTTCTTCATCCCCGCCTGGTGCTGGATGGAGCCGGAGAGTCCGGCGGCCACATATAAATCAGGTGCAACCATCTTTCCGGTCTGTCCGATTTGAAGATCGTTGGGAACCCATCCGGCATCCACCGCCGCCCGTGTCGCCCCCACTGCCCCGCCGAAAATATCGGCCAGCCTTTCGATAATTTTAAAATTTTCAGCGCCGTTGACGCCGCGTCCGCCCGTTATTACCACGCCGGCTTCCGTGGGGTCGGGCCGCTTACTGACTGTTTGCCTCATTTCCACAAACCGGGTTTTGGCTTTGGGCAGGGTAACATCCAGTTTTTCAACAACAGATTCCCCCTCGACAGGTGCAACCGCCGCAAACGCAGTTGTCTGAATAGTAACAACTTTGACCGGTGTTGTAATTTCTATGGTTGCCAGCGCATTTCCCGCCCACATGCCCCGGGTAAAAGACATGCCGTCAAATCCGACAATATCAGAGCCCATACCGGCATTGAGCTTAACCGCCACCCGGGGCATCATGTCCTTGCCGGTGGTGCCGGAAGCCATGCCGACCAGAACGGCGTCATATTTTTTTGCTGCCTCCGCAGCTGCATGCGCCCATTGCTCCGCTGTATAATTTTCAAGACCGGCATCATCCGTCACGATAATCTTTGATACGCCATAGCTTTTCAATTCGTCAGACACACCGGAAACATTGTGCCCAATGACTACCAGGCAAAGTTCAGCCCCCAGTTTATCCGCCGCGTCCCTTCCGAACGTGATGGCGTTTAAGGTTGATTTTCTGGGCCTTCCATTCTGGTGTTCCGCAATAATACATACGCTTGACATGTGATTATCTCCCGAATCAATTTCAAAACGGCTTTTTACGACGCCATCAAACTTTTTCAAGTATATGAATACACATGGCCGCCTCCTCCAGGCCGATATTGCCGCCGCCGTTTTCCGCAAGCCCGATTCGGGCGCCTTCCACCTGGCGCTTTCCGGCCTCTGCCCGCAACTGGAGTCCGAGCTCATAAATCTGGGCCAGGCCGGACGCCCCTATGGGATGACCGCGGCATTCCAGGCCGCCGCTGGTATTTACCGGCTGTTTTCCGCCCAGCTTTGTGGCCCCGGTCTCGGCATACGGGCCGCCTCCGCCCATGGGGCAAAAGCCCATGGCTTCGGTCTGGTGAAGCTCACCATAAGCTGTTGCATCATGGAGCTCGGCAAAACTAATATCAGACGGCCCCACACCGGCCATATTATAGGCCTGCTTAACCAGGCGTTCACCGATATCCTCACCGTCAAAATTCCTGTCCGCACCGGAACCGTGGACCGAGGCCCGTATTTTAATGGGCCGGGCATTGGTCAACTTTTTAAGATAGCTTTCCGAGCAGACAATGGCTGCTGCCGCGCCGTCCCCTACCGGGGCGCACATGGCACGGGTCAATGGATACGCAATCGGCTTATCCGCCATTACATCGTCCACGCTCATATCCATCTGATACTGGGCCATGGGGTTTAATGATCCGTGAAAATGATTTTTTGCACAGATCGTTGCCAGTTGATGCTGGGTGGAGCCGAATTTATTCATATGCCATCGAGCGCCCATGGCATATGCATCCATGAAAATACTGCGGCCCTCTCCCGGCGGTGTCTGCCCTTCCGGAATGTCCACGGCAAACATTGCATTGGCTTTTTCCATCATTTTGAGCTGCTCACCGAAATTGTCCACGTCCATGCATGTGGCATAGGCGGAAAGCGACTTCATCTTGTCCGGATCCGTGATTTTTTCAGAACCAATCGCAATGGCCACATCATACATCCCGGCCCGGACACCGGTATATGCCAGGTGCAGTGCTGTTGAAGCTCCGGCACAGGCATTCTCCACATTGGCGACCGGGATGCCGCCCACTCCCATGGATCGCATTACCACCTGCCCCCGTATGGAATGCTGGTTGGCGAACATTCCCCAGAACGTATTTGAAAAAAATGCCGCCTGCAAAGCTTCCTTTTGCAAGCCTCCATCTTCCAGAGCCAGCCGGATTACTTCATGGGCCATATCCCGGACCCCCCGGTCAGGGTATTTATTGAATCGGATCATTCCTAGTCCGATGATATATACATTTGACATTTGAAAATCCTTTGATGGTTAGTTTGTCGATTGACGGCTACGCAGGTAAGCACTGCACTCAAGGTGTTGTAAAAAGCTCCATATGCAAGGCGCGGGAGCCGGGAAAGGGCGAAGGCGTACTTTTTGTACGTTGAGCTCTTTCACGGCTCACGCAACGCCGCAGATGGACTTTTTACGACGCCGTAATTATTAATCCATCCGGGGATACGTATGGATAAGCTTGTGCCCGCCCGCGATCGCCAGCGTATCATTGGACCCATCTTCAATGAGCATGGACCGGGCGTCCCGGAAGAGTTTTTCAATCAGATATTCCTTGGTCAGGCCGTTGCCGCCGAAAATCTGGATGGCTTCATTGCACACATCAAAGGCACACTGAGTGCCGTACACCTTGGCGACATTTGAATATTCCTCCGCCGGCGTTGATGTATTCTGGTTGTAAATAAAAGCCGCCCGGGACATCAGGCGGGTGGTTTCCACCTTGGAAAACATATTAAACAGCCTCATCTGGACATTCGGATAATCAATCAGCTTCTTGCCGCCCTGCACCCTGTTCCTGGCGTATTCCAGTGTTTCATCCAGGGCAGCCCGGGCAATGCCTGCGGCAAAAACACCCATCAGGGCGGTTGTGGCGGACAATGTGATTTCCAGGAGCGCTTCATATACTCCGGGTTCGGCACCGGCAATCAGGTAATCCTTTGGCACCCGTACATTGTCAAAAAAGATTTCTCCCTGGTTGAGGTCCCGCTGACCGATTTTGTTCAAGGGCGCGCCCTTGCTGACACCCGGAAGGTCCAGCGGTATGGCGAAAATGGCCCCGCCGGCATGCCCCATTGAAGGGTCTACCTGGCAGAACAGGGCACAGTGAGTGGAGATCGTTCCGCAGGAAACCCAGGCGGATTTCTGGCCGTTAATGACATATTCATCCCCATCCAGCTTTGCCCTGCACTGGGCCTTTATATTTGGATCACTGAAAATCGGATGAAACGGCAACAATGTATCCGACCCGTGATCCGGTTCGGTAATCCCCCAGCAGCCAATTATGCTGGCATCCCTGCATGCGCAGAACGGCTCGATGATTTTCTCGATTAATGTTTCCTCGGCCACAAGAGACCCCGCAAAGGAGGGGAACGACGCAACACCGAGGGCCACCGCCAAACCGACACTCCCCCAGGCCAGTTCTTCAAAAATAATCGCCTGCTGCTTGGGTGTCAGGTCCATCCCGCCATAGGGCTCCGGAATGAGTATGGTGTGATATCCCAGTTCATAGGCTTTTTTCATGAATGTCCAAAATGGAGAGTCCCTGGCAATCACCTGCTCGGGCGTCATTTCATCAAGCTGCTTGGCAATGGGCCGCATCACTTCCTTGGCAAACCTGTGGGTTGCACGTTTAAGTTCAATATCCTCCTCGGTTAAATCAAGGTCCAGATCCAGGTAATTCATTTTCCGCTCCTTTTTATTCTTTATTTTTATACCGGGCCGCGATCCTGTCCGCATGCTTCACAACAATTTCCGGCACTTGCTCAAAAAGCACCTGCTGGTAAACCTCCATCACTTCATCGGAATATCCGATTCCCATGAACTCCGGCGGCGCCCACCAGTCATCCTTTGTTTTGTACATGGGGGTACCCCCGCCCGGGAATGCCGTAAACATGGTGGGAACACAATTGACCATATCCTGTTTGTCCATTTCATAGGACATGCTCTTATGCATTTCATCACGGCTGTAATAGACCATGTCCCGGGGCGGCCCCAGGGCCAGCCCGAGCTGAGAATCCATTCCCGGCATAAATCCCAGGGCATTCATGGCAAACCCCAATGATCCCATGATCCGGTTATCCACCCGGTATTGTGCCGCCGATGCGCATGCCCAGTCGCATGCCATGGCCCAGTCAAGGACTTTCCAGTTGCAGGAAGGGCCGCCCAGCTGCCCGCCTCCCCTGTATTCATTGGCATAGGCATTAAAATCCTTACAGGTATCATGACCGCAGGCTCCGCAGTTCCAGTTTAAATTTGAACTGCTGAGTTTTGCGCCTATGCTGATAATGACCGGGGCTTCACCCTTGTCATAGCAATTTTTAATGGTCTCATAATCCCACTGCACATATCTCATAACCTTAGCCACCGGCCCCATGACTTCGATGATCGGCTCCAGGTCCTTGCCCCAGATAATTTCCGCCTCAATCTTTGTCCTGCCGGTAATCTGGGGGGCTTTATGAATCGCCAAAACAATACTTTTTGCCACCTCGATCAGATGATCCAGGCAATATTCTTTCCCGATTAAATGTCCCATTATTCATCCCCCCCTGTTTTTTGATCGCCTGGTTTCCGAGGTTTTGGAATCCATTTGCGATAATCAAATCCGCGGATAATCCGTGTGGTCTGATAAATCTTTCGCGTATTGTCCAGGGCCTTGTCCATATTGATGAGGTGATAATCCACATTCACATCAACATAGGGGTTTTTGGCTTTTCCCGCCACGGGGACAGCCACCACCATTCCGGATTTGGGGCAGTATCCCATTTTCTGGCCCGCCATGCCGATGCTTGCAAACGGCCGGGCATCCACCATCAGCGTGGCAGCCGTCCAGAGCGCGCTTCCCACGGCATATCCCAGGTCTCCCACCCGTGCGGAACACAGGGGGCCGTCGATCATTTTGTCCGATGAGCGGTCGGTAATATCAACCAGCCCGTATTTATGGTTTTTTTTATCATAAAAATAACCGCAGTCCAGGGTGCCGCCGCACATGCCGCATCCGGCATCCAGCGGGGTTTCATGGCAGCGGGTATTCCCGATAAAGAGTATTACATCCGAATCCCGGACCATCACCGCTTCATATAAAAACGCCTCTTTCCAGCTTTCCTGGCTGTGGGCGATTTCTTCTACTTTTCTGGCGATTGCCTCTATCTCCTCCTGGCCGTAAACAATATGCACCTCAACAGAAGGCACTCCGCCGGCACAAGGGGCTGTCATCACGGAGTCCGCCATCAGGCGGGCCGCCTCAAGCACGCATTTTTTCCGGCGGATATCCTGGGGGGACCAAGGCGTCCATTCACCGACATATTCCTCGCCCTGGAAATTCAAGTCTTCCACGTATTTTTTCATTGTTGGCGCTCCTTTTTATTTGGTTGCCAAAACAACAGGTCGGGATTCTTTGCCTACACGCGCGAATGCCGGGTAAGAAACCCGGCCTACTGATCAGCAATCATTTATCCGAACTCTTCCAACGCATACACATTATCCGCGTCTTTTGTAAATTCCGCCTTAAGCAGACGGTCCAGATTTTTTTCCGATGCGGATTTTGGAATGGCATCCACAACCTGCAGGTAAGACGGCAGGGCATTGCCTTCCAGTCTCTTTCTGCAATGGGCAAAGATGGCTTTGGGATCTATCCCCCGTCCATTGCCTGCCACAACCGCCGCCACCAGATCACTTTCCCCCGGGGCTCCGGAGGCGGCTTTAATTCCGTAAACACAGACATCACTGATGTCCGGGTGGGTTGCAATGCCGGCTTCCACATACTGGGGCTGAATAAAATCACCGGAACGGCGCAGGCCCCCCCCGGCCCGATAATCAAAGAAGAACCAGCCGGCATCGTCCGTATGGCCCATATCCCCTGTCCGCAGCCAGCCACCGCGTGTTTTATCCTCAGAGGCTTTTTTCTTCCCCAGGTACTCAACTACCGTTTCCTGGCCCGGCATGCGGAAAATAATCTCGCCGGTTACGCCCGACGGGCAATCATTGCCCTTATCATCGACGACTTTCATTTCCATGAGTCCTTCAAGTGGCTTTCCAAAGGAGCCGACAGGCCCGACTCCCGGGGGTTTGTGGGCGAATCCGCCTTCAACCGCGCCATACCACTCGTGGATCATGACGTTAAATCTTTTTTCAAAATCTTCCCATATCACTGCCGGTGTTCCGGCGCTTAAAACCAGGCGCACCGGGTTATCCGCATCATCAGGCATTGGTGGTTCGCTGTAAATTCCCATCATCATTCCGCCCAGCAAAGAAAAAGAGGTACATCCGTATTCTCTGCAGATATCCCAGATACGGCTTTTGGTAAATTTTACGCTGATGACCGATGGAATCGACAGCATGATAGACGGCATGAGTGTAACGGCCTGGGCGTTTCCATGGGTCAGGGACAATCCGGTATAAAGCTTGTCTTCGGCCGTATACTGCCAGACAAATTGCGCCAACTGAGAAAAAGGGGTAAGGCGGCTTCCCTTGAGCACCACCCCCTTGGGATCACCGGTGGTTCCGGATGTATAAATAATTTCAACGGGAACGGCCAGTTCATTGCTTCGATTGTCCGGCGGGGCGACCTCCGGGCCTTCATAAATTTCATTTAATACGGGAAACTGATTATTTATGGCAACATTCATGCCTTTCTTATAAGCGACACCCAAAACCTTTATATCCGGCAGATCGGGAAGTACCGCTGTTACATTGTCCATGAATTCACTGGTGAAAATAATCCCTTTTGTCCTGGAGTCCTTGAATACATACTTCAGGCGGTCTCCTTTTACCCGGGGATCAACCGGTATCATAACCGCGCCGATCAATGTCGCCGCATATAACGCATATAAAAACTCCGGATGATTCCGCATCAGCAAGGCAAAGGTATCGCCTTTTCCGATACCGGCCGAAATTAATTGACGCGCTGTTTTCCGGCCCTTTATGACGATGTCACCATAGGTCAGAACCTCTTGGCCCAGATCATTGTTTTCAAAGGTCACGATATTTAAATCCGGTGTATTTTCCGCCCGGAAGTCCAACTCATGGGCAATATGTCCGGGAATTTTGCATTCAGCCATTTCCCTTCCCCTTTCAATATATATTATTTTTTTCTAAGTCGTAAAATACTGTTCGGTTAAATCCTGTTTACTCCAGGGGAACATTATGCTTCTTGCAGTATTGAGGGAAAATTTCATATACCGGTTTTAATGCCGGCAGCATTTTTAGAACCTTGGGTATGGGACCCCTGGATTTGATCTTGCGGGTTGCCAGCGCCACGGGCAGGGAGAGTTGTTTGGTCCAGAACTTTATAACGGTGTCGCCGGAAAGTTCCATGGTAATAACCGCTTTTCTGTTAGCCTCGTCTCCGGTGATCACGGTATCCTGATCAACAAAAAGATATCCGTCCGGTTCGGTAAGAATGTATTTGTACGACACTCCATACTCTTTCATTTTTTCACCAATACCGGATTCAAAAACAATGTACTTCCAGAGGTCTTCCAGGAATTCATACATATGATTGGTGTCTCTAAACAAGCTCATCATTTCCTCCTT
>JAADHK010000126.1:0-383 GCA_013151835.1 Deltaproteobacteria bacterium | reverse complement strand
TAAACTATGATTACCTGACTTAACTATGTTTGCAAGCAGCATGCCAACTCTTGAAGAGATAAAACATGTTGATTTATATATTGTTTTATTTTCAAACAATCCAACAATGTCCTTATATGGACTCCAGCCTGCCCGTATACGGACAATGCTGTTGACAACACCATGCCTTTTTCGTAAAATTTGACGGACTCGTAAAAACTCTAAATTTTAACACGTAAAAAAGGGTTCAGACCACGTAAAAATACGGCCGACGACTTCGTAAAAAGCTCCGTATGCAAGGCGTCGCGAGCCGGGAAGGGGCGAAGGCGTACTTTTTGTACGTTGAGGCCCTTCACGGCGAAGCGCAACGCAGCAGACGGACTTTTTATGGAGTCGTAAAGTTT
>JAADHK010000008.1 GCA_013151835.1 Deltaproteobacteria bacterium | reverse complement strand
GATAAACCGGCCACGAGTTAAAATTCTTTATCCTGATCGAAAAGACGCCCCTTTTTAACGGCATCGTCTCCGAAGCGCTCAAGTATCTCATCCACGGTATTATCCAGTTTTTCCCATTTTTTATAACCCTTGCCGGTTTCAGGAAAAAGGTTCATCTGGCGTGGTTTTTTGATAAAATCAAGGCCGGATACGCCCACCCCTATGAGTCGCACCGGTTTTTTGATCTCGTATGCCAAAAGAAGCCTTGATGCCGCCGAAAATATCTCTTCAGACGCGCGCGTGGGTGGACAAAGGGCCGTCTGCCGGGAGGCCTGGGAAAAATCAGAATGTTTTACCTTGATAAAAACTGTAGATGCATCCGCGTTTTCGCGTCTCAAAGCCCGGCCCACTGCCTCGGCCTGTTTTAATAAAAAACCCCGTAGCAAACTGATATCTTTTGTATCGGATTCAAGCGTTGCCTCGTGGCTGATCGACTTGACAGACCGGACGGGGCACACTGCGGATGGATCGTTTCCCAATGCAAGGGCATATAATTTACGCCCGAATTTGCCCAATTGTTTAACCAGAATATCTTCGGGAAACTTCCTGATATCACCAAGCCGTGTAATGCCGATCTTTAAAAGCGCGGAACGTGCGGCAGGGCCGACACCCGGCACCTTTTCCACGAAAAGCGAATCAATGAAGCCGGGCACGTCATACTCCCCGATAATGGTCAGGCCGTCGGGTTTGTTCATGGCGGACGCGATCTTGGCCAGAAATTTCACGGGCGCAATGCCCACGGAGCAGGTGATGCCGATATCGGCCTTGATTTTTTGTTTAATCCTATTTCCCACATCCACCGATGGCCCGAACAAACGCTCGCACCCCGAGATATCAAGGTAAGCTTCGTCTATGGAGACCTGCTCCACCAGCGGCGAGAACAAACGGAGCACGGCCATGGCCCTTTCAGACACTTGACTATACCGGCTTTTGCGGGGAGGCAGAAAAGCCCCGTCCGGACAGAGCCTGCGCGCCCTGTACATGGGCATGGCCGAGCGCACCCCCTTTGCCCGTGCCTCGTAACTCGCAGCCGCAACAACGCCCCGGGCCGTTTGCCCGCCCACGATCACGCATCGGCCGAGAAGCTCCGGATTATCCAGTTTCTCAACAGACGCGAAAAACGCATCCATGTCAACGTGAAGTATCATTTTCAGGGCTCGATTTATACCAAAAGGGACATCAAGTAGCGCTCAAAATATTCAAAGCGGTTTTGCCTGTAATATTGCCTGGCTTCAGGCGGCAGCAGGGAGCCGAGTTTTACATTAAAATCATTTTTTTTAAATTGCTTAATTGTTTTAAGTATATTGGCCGCTTTTTCGGCGTCGGCCGGAAAATGGACACCACGCCTAAGCATAAATTCAATATCATATGCATCGCGTATTTCCTTTCTGTCCAAGAGCGCTTCAATTTTATTTATCATCATATTTTCAAGCGGGATCGTATCGACATTCACCTGAACGGTAGAATGGGGAGAAAACGCGATGGCTGTATGATAGGAAGGAATCCGTTTGATCTTGTTGATTTCGATTTTCAGTTTCATCCTGAAGCGGTCATGCCTGATCTCCAACAAAATGGTGTTATATTTGTTACAATAGTCGGAAACAATATAATGGCTGTGGAAAGCAGTGCCTATTTTTTTAAAATAACTATCTTGCGCCTCTTGTTTTTTAAAATAAAAATCCAGATCAACGGAGTATCTGTTCAACTCGTGACAAAGCCTCAACATGGTACCGCCGCCAAAGACAATGGGGCTTAACAATCCCCTGTTTTTCATGAACCGCAATGTTTCAATTTCAAACATTTCATGCTGTTCCAGCGACTTCATAGGATCTCCAGAATTTTTTAGTTTTTTCCGGGTATCGGTCAATAAGGTTTTTTAGTTTTTGGGAGTTAAATTTTGATATTTCCAGGGCGGAAGCGTCAAGGCTGTATCTTCCCATGGAAGCAAGATAAAGGGCATCTGCAAGCGCCTTTTCCGGCAAGGCAATAAATACACCGTTTAATTTGCCGAAATCAGAATAATACCTGGGCGACACCTTGGTATAAGTAAATTCCACGGAATCAATAACCTTATTATACGTCCTGTTCAGACAAACCGACTCCACATAATTCTGCTGTATCTGTGTCGTATATCCATAATAAGACAGGGCAGTTGTCAGGGATATATAGGAAGGCACCTGAACGATATTGGCAAGGCGCATCAGGTCGCTGTAATCAATATAGTCCCACCGCTCCCTGAGCATGTATACATTTCTTTTCAACCGGATAAGAAAATTTCCGGATACATACCGGGAACAAAGAACCCGTGCGGAATCAGGTTTAATCTTCAGCCTGTCCGCGACTTCATTGTATGAAAAAAACAGAGGTTTAATTTTTCTAAGGGCAAGATAGCTCATGGTAAAATACAGTTAATTAACAAATTTGATAACCAACTGTATTTTACGCCATCGGCATTAAAAAGCAAGAAAATAATCATATCTCCCTTATTGCCGTACTGAGGTGCGGCACTCCCGGGCGCGGGAGCAGGAATGCACATATTTGTAAGCATACGGCCATGCGGTGGCGAAATCCAAACCGGTTTTATATCGAATATTCCGGTTTTTCCTCAATCCAGAGTACAGGATGGCGGAGGCATGACCCCTATCTACCGCTATCCGGAAATATGCTTATCCAGCCTGATCCCTGCATACAACCCCAGACCGCTGCCGATGCAGCCCAGAAAATAGGCGGTCATAAACCCGAACCGCTCGCCGATGGCCCAGCCGATCCAGCCGAAGCCCGACATTAATATAATAAGGATAATTTTTTTCATAATCAGCTAGTTACAAATTCATCTGATACGCGTCAATCAATGAGTAAACATGCTCTTTGAGCACTTTTCCAAACCGCTCCATGTTGGCATCGGGCCGTTTAATCATTTTCTGGCAGGCGGCCTGCTGTTTTTCATTGGATGACGGTTTACCGTACAGGTCGAGTCCGTACGCGGAAAAATCCCGAACCATGAAATCAAATATCTGGTCCAGCAGCTCATCGTCAATATTTTCCATGGCCGCACTTTCGATAATTAGCTGGCCGTAGGCGATGATGGTGAAAATTTCGCCCACACACAGGAGAAAATCGAAATCATTCATCATCTGCTCTCCGAGTTCCATGCCCGAAACCATCAGGAACTCTTCATACGCCTTGATCTGCTCCTTGAATATTTCAATATTCGGCGTATTTTTAGTCGCATAGGTTTTGCGGAAATCATGGAACTGGGTTTTGGCATACCCGCGGGTCTTTCCCTGCTTAAAGAGGAAATCATCATCCTGATTACCATTGAGCCTCGGCACTTCCGGAAATTCTTTGGGGTTGAACATATAGCTGGGGATCAACTTGGCGATGAGCGCCATATTGACATGGCGTGTGCCTTCAAGCTTCGGAAAACCCCTCAATTCCATCACCGCCTGGCTGAAATAGTTGTCTTTTTCAAAGCCCTTGGCCGCGATGATATCCCAGAGCAGTTCATGGACGGTCTCGCCCTGGATGGCGACCTTCATTTTCATGATCGGGTTAAACAAAAGGTAGCGTTTATCGTCTTCGGAAGCAGCCCGCAGGTAATCCGTAGCCCTGAGCCCGAACAGTTTCATGGCTGCCAGGCGGCAGAACGAATCCACGAAAAGACGTTTGACATGGGGGAACTCAGTGACGTCTTTTCCGTAAAGGTTTCGATGGGCCGCATGATTTAATGCTTCATAAAAAGAGTGGGTGACAATGCCGATTGCCCCAGAGCCGATATTGAATTTACAGATATTTATAGTATTTAGCATATCATCCCATGCTTTAGGCCCCCTTGCGGAAATATCAGCGTCCGTGACGGGATAATCATGCAATTCAAATTCAGACACATAGTTCTGAGCGTAAATCACATTCTGGATGCATTCATATTTTTCATGCTTTGAGTCCACGACAAAAAAGACATATTCATCACTGCCGTCTATTTTGCCGAAGACCGTGATAACACTGGCTTCATTACCGTTGCCGATGTAATACTTACTGCCCCGGGCAAGGTATGTTCCATCCTCCTGGGGGTAAAGCTTCATGCTCGATGAATAGATATCCGCACCGTGCTCTTTTTCAGAAAGACCGAACGCGCACAGCGGGTTTTGCCGCAGGATTTCCGCCGAGCGGTGTTTTAATTCCTCATTATCCCCAAGAAAGACAGGGTCCAGTCCCAGGGTGGACACATGATACATATACCAGTAGGCGCTGCCGTAAAACCCGCAGATTTCGGAAAATTCGAACATCTTGTATGTGCTGTAATACTGATCTTTGTCGCCATATCCTTTTGGCAGAAAGAGGGTTTCAAAAATCTTTTCCTTTTTAATGAATTCCGCAAAATCATAGGTGAATTGGGCCGAGAAAAAATCATCCTTCATTTTTTTCAGGCCCTTGTTTTCAAACCAGTCAATGGTTTTGAGCATGATTTCCCGTGACCGCTCGTCCGGATAATTCCGGTCCTGGTATTTTTTGGGATTCAGCAATAACATGTATGTTCTCCTTGATTACAAATTATGGTGTATCCGGAATAGCCAACCCCGGCTTTCCGGTAATATCTCTCACCCTCTTCGCAACGTCTTCGGATACCTTTGCAGCCTCTTTTGCCCGATTGATCGCCTCGGTCTTTTTGGCGCCCGAAGGGCCTGATTCGATATTTTTTATCATGAGAATACCGATAATAAGTGTTACAATCAAAAGCCCGACAAGTAGCAGTCCCCTCATGGCGCACCTCCTTTAATATTCGTCAAATGTCTTCGTTGACCGTTGTTTCTTTATCCCGGCCTGTCGTTTTTTCTCGTCCAGCCGACGCCTTCGGGCGCGGGCCGGAATCCGTGTCTTTCTGCGGGGGCGTTCTTCCTTGAGCGCGTCTTTGAGCAGGCGGATCAGACGGCCGACTGCAAGCTCACGATTTGCCCACTGGCTCCTGCTTTCCCGGCAGATGACCCTGAGCATCCCCTCTTTGTTGATACGGCTCGAAAGTCGTTTGCGTATACGCGTCTTCTGGTACTCGGAAAGACTCGTGGACCCGTTGACATCAAAAACCAGGGTCACGCGTGTATTAACACGATTTACATTCTGGCCTCCCGGGCCACCGGACGCGGATGCCGTAAAGCTTAGCTCGTCTTCGCGAATAAAAAGAGTATCGGAAATCCGGATCATTATCAAAAACCGTCTATTTCTATTATATCGGGCCCTATGATTTCAGGTTGAACCTGCCCGGACCGGATTTCAAGAATCCCGATTGTCACCGGATGGCCGAGCCGTTTCGGCCCCGCGCTTCCCGGATTGAGGTAAAGCACCCCGTTTCTTTTTCCGATTTCCGGGTGATGGGTATGGCCGGACACGACCACCGATACACCGGCGGCCTCGGGTCTTATATCCATACGGTTGAGATCATGAATAACATAGAAAGACATGCCGCTGATATCAATCAAATCCCATTCGGGAATACCGGGGAAAATCCTCGGACTGTCCATGTTGCCCCGAACAGCGGTTACGGGTGCGATTTTTTCAAGTGATTCCAAAACTTCACCGGTGTCGATGTCACCCGCATGAATAATGTATTGCACACCTTCAAGGGCCGAAACGGCTCCTTTTCTCAGCATGCCGTGGGTATCTGAAACGAGCCCAAGTCTTGTTATCTCCATGCATTATCCTAAAAATAAAATTTCATTTTCAATAGGTTTTCTATCCATATCAAAAGGTTTTTTGTCTGGCAAGGGGGCAGATAAACCGGGGATAAAAACCAGGACTTGCGCACGGGCGCATTTTTCATTATGATGTATAAAAATACCGGCTCCGGCCATGTCCGGACAAGCCACTCATACCGGCGCAATACGGGCATGGCCATTTTTTCACGAATACTCACGGAGGAACAACTAAGGATGAAAAAGACACTTTCAATGTTTTTTTTCGGCATCTTCGCCATGACCGCCGTATTTACGCTCTTTGGGTGCAGTGCAACGACCCGGAGCATTTCCCCCGACGAGGTCATGCACTATGACGAGGGATATGATTTTTCCGACAAGAACGCCATTGTAAAAGACCTGGTCAGCTCTCTTATCGCCAAACCGCCGCTCGTAGCCCGTTATGACAGGCCGGTAATCATAGTTTACGGGGTGGCCAACAGAACGTCCGAGCATATCGACACATCGGGTATCACCGACGCCATACGCCAGGAAATTCTCGCATCCGGAAAAGCCCGGTTTGTAAACCGGGTGCAGAGGAGCAACATCGAAAAAGAACTTGCATACCAGTATGGCGGCAATGTATCGGCCGAGACAAGGATGCTCAAGGCAAGGCAGGTCGGAGCCGAGTTCATGCTGAGCGGGACATTGCGCTCCATTAAAAAGAAACAGCCCAAGCAGTTTCGGCTCAAGAAAAAGGTCCTCATGTATTACAGCCTGACCCTTGAGCTGAGTAACCTCCAGACAGGGCTTATCGAGTGGACCGACAGCGCCGAAATCGTCCGTGAAGCTTCCAAGCCGTTTATCGGCTGGTAAATGGCTTCGTTAAAAGTCCCATCTACTGCGTTGTAGCGTTTTTTCAGTCACTCGGAATACTATATGTATGCCTTCGTTCCTGAAAAAACGCTACGCCTTGTATATGGCTGTGGCTTCTTGTTTGTGTAAAAACGATAAAAGAACGGATACGGATTTGCGGAAAAATTTCTCCCCGATGCGCAGGCCCGGTGTATGGCCGGGCCTGCTTTTTCTTCTGGCCTGCCTTGCCTTGATTTTATCCGGTTGTGCGTCGGCGCGGCTTGCACGGGCACGGGCCGAGTTCTACCGGGGAGATACGGGTCAGGCGGCATCGGTGCTTGAAAATGCTGACCTTGTTTCAAACCGGGACCGGCTCCTTTTCTTCATGGAAAAAGGGCTGATACTCCACCAGGCCGGAGAATACAAAAAAAGCATCCAGGCCCTGCGCAGTGCTGCGGATCTGC
Organism: Deltaproteobacteria bacterium; assembly: GCA_013151835.1. Lineage (GTDB taxonomy): Bacteria > Desulfobacterota > Desulfobacteria > Desulfobacterales > Desulfosalsimonadaceae > JAADHK01. The sequence goes on along the minus strand of JAADHK010000008.1, from coordinate 9,446 downwards.
TTGGAGAACAGGAGGTAATCAGCATCGGTCACCAGGGGGCATCCCTTGTGACATCCGAAAGCGTGGTCGCATACCCGGGCGAATACGAGGAACGGCTGCTTGTACACACCTATCTGATGATGAACTACCTTCTTTCAGGCCGACGTGACGACGCCCTTGTGGAGGCAAAACAGTCTCTGGAGGTTATCTCGGATCACCCCTCCTGCAAGACGGATTATTTTTCACGGGCGCTCATCGCCCATTGTTACGAGGCATTGGACGAAATAAACGACGCCTACATTGAATACAAAAAACTTGCAAATGACATGCCCGACCCGGATGCGGTCATGGGCAGGCTTTATGCCATGGCACTTTTCCTCGGTTTTTACGACGAGGCGCAAAATTGGGGACAACATTTAAGCGCAAAAGAAAAAAAGGAGGCCGTAAAGCCTGCGGCGGGCGAGCTTATCCTCTTTATATCCCAGGGAAAAGGCCCGATAAAAAAATCGGTGGGGTTCGTGGCTCCCAAATCCATACGTTTTTCCATACCCGAATACCGGGACAGAACAAAACGGTACATGAATTTTAATATCATGACCGCAAACTATTCCCCGGACGCTACAGCCATAACCACCGGCCTCGGCACGGCCCTGCGGGCATCACTTAAGGCAAGGCTGAAGAAAATCATCGCAAAGGAGACGGCCCGGGTCGTGGCAAAGGAAGCCATTGCCCGCAAAATAGATAATCCCCTGGCGGAAATTCTTGTGAGGATCGCCTTTTTTGCGACCGAAAAGGCGGACACCCGCTGCTGGAAAACCCTGCCCGCATACCTGACCCTGGTCAGGGTTCCCCTTTCGCAGGGGAGCCACAGGCTTTCAATCCGCACGGCAGGTGGGGACATCGAGCTGCCGGAAATCACGGTAATACCCGGACGGCACTACTATTACGCCGCCGCGAGATTTTAAAAGACGACTCCGTAAAAAGTCCGTCTGCGGCGTTGCACTTCGCCGGGAAAATGCTACCGTACAAAAAGTACGCCTACGCCTTTCCCGGCTCGTGCGCCTTGCATACGGAGCTTTTTACGAAGCCGTCGGATACATACACCTACTGCTGACCACCACAACTGATAACAGACCACCGTCAACCGTCCTTCTCCGGCCCGACAACAACGGTCGCCGCATCTTTTATCACGAGATATTTTTTTATTACCGCATCAATTTCTCCGCTGGTGATGGATTTGTAATCCTTTAGAATCGTCCGGCTCCAGTCGATTTGTTCAGGATGCCGGGCGGCCCCGGCAAGGACGGTGCCCAGCCAGTATCCGTTTGTTTCAAGAGCCTCTCGGATACCCGTTAATACCGGTTTTTTTGCGCGGGTCAGTTCATCTTCCGTCACACCGTTTGCCCTCAAATCAGAGGCGATGGAGAAAACAGCATCCCTTACCTTCTTGACATCATCGGGATTGATGGTGATCATCGCCTGGAACAGACCGTAGCCGGTAAAACCACGGCTCGGCGAATTATACGCATACGGGGAATAGGTCGCGCCAAGCTTCACCCGGATATAACTCCGCATCCGGTCCGTAAATATCTCGGAAAGAATGGACAGTCGCCGGGTCTTATGGATATCCCAAATGTCGGTTGTGGGAAAGGCCACGACAAGGAGCCCTTTGTTAACCGGCGTCGGCACCTTAAATTCCGCATTCCCGCCCCTGGGGAAAACCGGCCCTTTTTGAGGGCTGAAGCCGCCCTCAACCGGTTTGCGCACAGGCAAACTTCCCAGAAGAATTGACGCCTGATTTATGACCTCATCTTCATCCAGGTCGCCCACAACGGCCAGTTCCATTGGAGCCGTGAGGATATAATTTCCGACCCAGGACCGGATATCCTCAAGGGAGATGTCTTTAAATTCATCGGGTACGGGCATCCCGAAACGGGAATCACCGCCGGCAAAAAACCGGCTTACATGGAGCGGGATCGCGCCGTGGATGGCATGGGAAAGGTTTTCATATGTCTGCGTGGCCTCCTTATTCGCGCGTAGCCAGGCCCTTTTCCTGAAACCCGGATCTTTGATATGGGCATACATAAGCTCAAAAAGCAGGGGTATTTCCTTGCTTATGCTCTGTCCTGAAAATACAAACTTATCGTCGTCAATCCGAAACGATACTCCGGTGCTCGTGCCGGCAAGTGCCTTCTTCAACGTATCCATGTCCATCTTCCCAAGGCCGCTTAAATTAACCACCTTTTGCGCCATCATGCTAAGACCCGGTTGGTCGGCAGGCTGGGCCGAACTGCCCGGGCCGAAGCTCAACATTGCAGTCACCCGGTTTTCTGAAAAATCGGTCTTCTTTACATAAAGGACAATATTGTTTTCAAAAACCACCCGGGTGATGCCAAGGCCGTCGATCGTTTCTTTTGAGCGAATTTTCCCAGGCTTTTCAGGGGGGGTAAGGTATGGAAAGACCGGTGTTGCGGTGGACTCGATCCTTGATACCGGCATGGCCTGGCTCTTTTTAAAAACCGAAAATATCTTTTTTTCAGGCGTTGATCCCGGAGAATTCAGATCGGCGTTTCCGGTGACTAGGATAAGCCTGTGGGAAGGTTTCCAGTCGTTTCTCAGGGCTTCAAGAAGAGTTTGCGGAGTTGCGGAACCGACCACCGGCCCGAGAAGCTTCATGCGCTGCTCCGGTGACATGAAAACACGATCATTTGAAAGGCTTGAAATAATATGGCGCGCCAGGGTCGAACTTTCCCTGGTTTTCGCGGATTTCACGGCCCGGTCAAAGGCGGCCGCCATCTCTTTTTTTACCCTTTTTACCTCGGGCCCGGTAAACCCGTATTCAAGGGCCCGGCGCAGGGTCTGCTCCAGCTTTTCCAGTGTTGCCTTCCATTTTCCAGGCGGACAGTCGGCCCCGATATCCGCATTATAAATAAATTTCATATAATACCCGGAGTCTATATAGGCCCGGGTGAACGGACAATCCGGGAGGTTTGTCATCTCGTCCAGTCTCTGGCCGATGATCCGGTTTGCCATGCCTGAAAGCAGCCGATTTTTTTCAAATGCCGCTGTATCGGCCGGGGGCGGTTCATGCGTGACGACCTCAATAGAAACGGAAGCATCCCCGGCATCCTTATCATAGTGGTAAAACGGCACAAACCCGCGATGGGAAAAATTCCCGGGCTCAGGGTCCATCTTTTCGGGCGCGCGTGGAGAGATATTGGAAAAACGAGCTTTTATCAGCGACAAAGCGATTTTCGGATCAAAATCACCCACCATGACCAGGGTCTGTCGTTCAGGCCGATACCAGGTGTCGTAATAAGACTTCAAAAGATCACGGCCTGCGGTTTTGATGACCGTCTCGTCTCCTATGGGCAGTCTGCGGGGGATTCTCGTTCCGGGAAGTTCAAATTTTAAAACCGATACAAATGTCCTGTACCCCACTGAATCGCGGGTCCTTTTTTCAGCCAGGATGACGTGCCGCTCCCGGTCGACCTCGCTTTGGAGAATCAAGGCGCCTGCCGCATAATCGCGGATAACCACGAGCCCCTCGGTTAGGCTTTTTTCATCCCCGCCCGGCAGGTCGAGATCATACACCGTGGATAAAAAACCGGTCTGAGCATTTGCATCGGCCCCGAACTTCATGCCGATGCGCTGGAAATACTCGACCAGTTCGCCGGGCTTGAAATGCGTTGATCCGCAGAATTCAATATGCTCGAGAAAATGGGCCACCCCTCGCTGAGCTTCGGTTTCCTGAAATGAGCCGGCCGAAACAAAAAGATGTGCGGAAACCCGGTTTTCCGGCTTCCTGTTTGGGAGCAGAATATAGGAAAATCCGTTTTCAAGCCTGCCATACATGAGGGCCGGGTCCGGCGCCAGATCGGATATTTCCCAGGGCCATGCAGCGCCTGCCTTTTCCGTCGGGCCAGGCCGCATTCCCGCCGAAAACACGATCATGGGCGAAAGGATGAGTATGACTAAAAAAAAGAAGACGATGAATTTCAGGCCAAAACGCTTATAGATGTGAATTGTCTTCATTGAAAAACCTTATAGTTAGATGTGAGCAGAATATTGATGATTAAATAAAACATTTTATCATATTACTATACCCGGCCATGGTCAACAGAGATACCGACAGACTCCCATATTTTGGCTTGAACCGCTATCCACGCTGTGGTATTCAGGGCACAACAGATTGCTTATTTGTCCGTTTGCGCACTCTAACAGGATGAAATCATATGCTCTTTCAATATACGGTACTGGCATTGGGGTTTGTCATCGGCTTTTACATGGCATGGAACATCGGTGCCAATGACGTGGCAAACTCTATGGCTTCGGCGGTCGGCGCCAAGGCCATCACCCTGCGCCAGGCCATTTTTATCGCCGGAATATTGAATATTGTCGGGGCCGCCTTTATCGGCGCGCACGTCACCGACACCATCCGAAAAGGAATATTATCACCGGAAGTTTTAGGCGATCCGCATACCGCGATTCTCGGGGCGCTCTCCGCGCTTCTGGCTGCTGCCCTATGGGTGTCGTTCGCCACATGGAAATCACTCCCGGTTTCCACAACCCATTCCATTGTGGGCGCAATGGTAGGCTTCGGCCTGACGGTCGGCGGGGTTTCCGTCATTGACTGGAAAGTCCTGGGCGCGGTGGTCGCAAGCTGGGTCATTTCACCCATATTCAGCCTGGGGATCTCCTTTATTGTATTTAAAATCATCGTCAGGCTGATCCTTTCAAAAAAAGATGCATACCGAAGGGCCGTGCAAACCTCGCCCTATTTTATCGGAATCACGGTCTTTATCGTGGCCATGTCGTTTATCTTTAAAACCCCGGTTGGAAAAAAACTGGCTGTTTCAAGCCATGCATCAATCCTGATCGCGGCGCTGATTGCGGTTATCGTCGGAATAGCGGGAAAAAAACTGATCAAGGCATTCCAGAAAGATCAGGAAGAAAGTGGTGTGGAAGGCATTTTTCGTAAGATACAGATCGGCACGTCCTGTTACGTTGCCCTGGCCCAGGGAGCAAATGACGTGGCAAACGCTATCGGGCCCCTGGCGCTGATCTATTTTCTAGTGCAAAACGGTTCGCCCGGGGCAAAAATACCCGTCCCGTTTTTTCTGCTCCTTTTCGGTGGCGTGGGTATTGCAACGGGGATCGCCATGGGCGGGGCAAGGGTTATCAAAACCGTTGGCGAACGGATCACGACACTAAGCAACACCCGCGGTTTTGCAGTTGATTTCGCGGCCGCTACAACCGTGCTGATAGCATCAAAAATGGGGCTGCCGGTGTCAACCACCCATGCCGCAGTGGGCGGCGTAATGGGCGTAGGCATGGCCCAGGGGATCGAGGCGGTAAACTTCAATATTATTTTCCAGATTATGATATACTGGGTACTGACGGTTCCCATCGCGGCGGCAACCTGTGTACTGATATTCAAAGCATTAAACTTTATTTTATAATCATCTTCAAAGAGGGGGCACAAAATGCGTATCCCGTTTTCTTCAATATTCATAACATCGCCCTTCAAAGGGCTTCAGGAGCATGCGGAAAAGGTCAAGGAATGCGCATGGGCATTTCAGCAGGCCATGGAATGTTTTGCATCCGCTGAGTGTGAAATTTTCGAGGAGCATCGCCAGCATGCAATCCGCCTGGAGCATGAGGCCGATGCAATAAAACGCCGGATAAGGGGGCACCTGCCCAAGGGTGTTATGATGCCCGTGGAAAAATTCGAGCTGTTCAGATATCTCCGGGAGCAGGATAAGGTTCTGGATTCGGTACAGGGGGCATTAAACTGGCTCTCGCACAGAGGGCATAAGGGAATCCCCAAGGCAGTGGAAAAGGACTTCTTCCTCCTGGTGGACGCAGCCATAGAGCCGACCGAGGAATTGAGCAAAATGGTGACCGGGGCCCGCCTTTATTTCAAAAATTTTTCGGACAGACAAAGGAATAAAGTAAAGGAAATTATCGCAAATATCAGAAAAATGGAGCACGAAGCAGATCAAAAGGAATACCGGCTCATAAAAAAGATCTTTGATCATGAAACTGACCCGATCACTGTTTTTCACATGATAAGGCTTGCCGAGATCATCGGCAACATAGCGGATCACGCGGAAAATGCCGGTGATATGATGCGGGCAATGATAGCAAGGTAGGTATGATCTTTATGATTCCATGGTAACGTCAGGCTATTGCAGAAACGCCCATTTTATATAATAAATAAACGCTACCCAGGAAAGAATGCAGAAAAGGTAGCTGAACCATCCGATCCCCTTACGGGCCTTGCCATAGCGGTCCACCCCGCCGACCCTCACCTTGCAGGAAGGACAGCGCACGGCCTTAAGCGGCATATTCTCGTTGCACTCGGGACACCGCTTGGCCTGGTATACCGGCTTGGGGCCTTTTTTTTTCCTGCGAATAAAATCGAGCAATGCCATCCCAAAGCCTCCCGCGCATCAGGAATGGAGTTCGTTCCTTTGCGTTTTTTTGTACTATACCCTCCGTGGCCCTGTTCACGCAAGGCTTTTATTACGGCATGTAACGGTCAAAGGTTTTAATTTCCGCCCGTTTCTTCAGGCCCGCTATCCATTGCTCAACCCGCCTGGTCTGCTTGCGGGAAACCAGGCTCTTTTTCGCCTTTTCCCTTTCAGTCTCAAATGCTTTGTCATCGGGCAGTTTTGCGCCCTTATATCCGATAACGTAAAATTTGCCGCGGCTTTTTATCTCGGCATCCGGGAATCGCCTGTTTTCCCCCAGCTTAAAAGCTGCATCGGCAATTTCCGAATTCCGCCCTATTGTCGGTATGGGATCTTTTTTCTTAAAAAAGCCGGTCGTTTCAATCTGCAGCCCCGCTTTTTCAGCCGGGCCCGCCATTTCGTTTGCAGCCTTTGCGGCTTTTAAAAAATCCTTTGCCGCCTGTTTCGCTGCATCAATACGTTTTTTTGCCAGCACATCAGCGGTCACCCTGTCTTTCACGTCCTTTAAATCAGGTATTTCAGGCGCGGCTTTTTCAACAACCTGAATGAGATAATATGCCCCTCCGATCTCCCGGACATCACTTATCTCCATCTTTTCCAGGGAAAAAGCCGCCTTGGCAAAGGCCCGTGCGTCCGCAATACCCGAAGGCCCCTTTGTTTCAGCAAACAAGCCGGTCTCTTTTATAGTAAAACCCAGGGGCTTCGCGTTCTTGACAAGATCGTCGCCATCATAGGAGACATCATATGCCGCCTCGGCTTTTTCATAGGCAATGTTTTTTGCTTTTTCCAGCGCCAGTTTTTTCCGAATGGTATCGGCTACCTTGTCGAGCGGCTTAACGGATGCATCCTCATGTTTTTCAACCTTTATGATGTGCCAGCCGAATCTGGTCCTCACCGGATCGCTGATCTCGCCCGGTTTCATTGAAAACGCCGCATCAGAAAAGGGTTTGACCATATCCCCGCGCTTGAAAGTCCCCAGAAAACCGCCCTTGTCTTTACTGGGCCCCTCGGAAAATGCTTTTGCAAGTTTCTCGAAATCCTCGCCGCCCTTTGCTTTTTCGGCTATCGACTCAGCCTCTTTTTTCCGTTTCGCAACCAAGGCGTCATCGGCCTTATTGTCGAGCTTTAAAAGGATATGCCGGGCCGTTACCGTTTCAGGCGCGTTAAATTCATCCGGATGTTCGGAATAATAAAGATTTACCCCGTCATCCGTTACGGTAACTTCCGAAAGGTATGATTCAGGGGCAAAACGTACATACCGCGTCTTTATCTCGGGCTCGGTCTTATAATCCTCCCCATGCGCTTTGAAATCTGCTTTAATTTCAGCATCTGTTGCCTTTACATCCTTGATTTCAGCAGGATCAAAGACAACCACATCAATATTTATTGCAGCATTTTCCCCATTGTAATACTGACGTACCTCCGAATCGGAAACCTGAACACTGTTTCCAACGAAAGTCTTTACCCTGCCGGTTATCATTGAATCTTTCTGAAGGGATTCAAAAGTCTTGGGTGTAAGGTGATTCTGGCGTAAAACGTACTGATATTGTTTCTGGTTAAAGACGCCATTATGCTGAAACGACGGGATCTGCGTTATGGCGGCCACGAGTTCCTTTCCCGGGACGTGCAATCCAAGCTTGTCCGCACTCTGCTTTAAAAGCACCTGTTCCGTCAGGCTATCTAGCGCCTGCTTCTTTAAGTTCATCTTTTCTATCAGTTCATCACTGATATTACCCTGAAACTGACTTCGGATATTGGCGAGAAGCCTGTTGTATTCCTGCTGATACTGCTCGACGGTAATGGGTTCTCCATTTACGGAAGCCAACTTCCGGTTTCGCTGGGCGTAAAAGGTCCCGGCGCCCATGAGTACAAAGGCAATCACGATAATAAAGAGTAAAATTTTGATCATCCATGATCCCGCGCTTTTTCGCATCGTACTTAGCATGTGCAACCCCTTGTTATAATTATACCTGAAAAATCATAGTAAAGCGATGTGCCATCCGTATCGGCCGGCTCATTCGCCTGATCCGGCAGGATTCGGGTTGATATTATTATGACCTGCCGCACGGTTTGTCAATCCTTATATCCCGCCCTTATATCCCGCACCAGATTATTCGATACAGGAAATACCTGCACAAAGAAAACTCCTTTACGTAACTACAATACATCCGGGGCAAAAGGGCGTCGATACGCAGGAAAAAAATATTGACATCCCCACACGGAGCCCCTATGTTAGGCCAACATTTACGGGAGACGGGGCTGTAGCTCAGATGGGAGAGCGCATGACTGGCAGTCATGAGGTCAGGGGTTCGATCCCCCTCAGCTCCACCAAACAAATCAAAGGTTTGCAAGTGGTAGGTGCAAGCCTTTTTTATTTGAGACTAAAAAAACCACCAAAAGACCACCTCTTTATTTTAAATCCCTCTGAAAAATTAAAAGCCGGGTAATTTTAACAACCGACCATGACGTACCCTCTTGCCAGTACCTCAAAAAACCGAGTCAACGGCTTCCCGTCCACCAGGTCCCCGATTTCGATTTATGACTTGCCTCAAAACAATTGACAAATGATTCGTTTGTATTACAATAGAGGCATGAAACCGTCGAATTTTGATTGGGATGAAGCCAAACAGCTTGAGAATATTAAGAAGCACGGCGTAACGTTTCAGGACGCGCAACTCGCATTCCAGGATGAGCAGCGTATTATTCTTGAGGATGTCCGCCACAGTAAAAATGAACAGCGTTATTTCTGCATCGGGAAAGCGCATGGTGGAATCATGACTGTCCGGTTTACATATCGGGATGTAAGAATCAGAATTTTCGGCGCAGCCTATTGGCGGAAAGGAAAAAAGATTTATGAAAAAGAAAATCATATACACGAATGAACCGGAGGATGTTGACATCGACCGTGCCCGGCGGGTGGATGACTTTTTGCCCCCTCCAGGCGAATTGACGCTCAGAAAGAACCGGGTTGTAACGCTGCGTTTGGATGAA
>JAADHK010000052.1 GCA_013151835.1 Deltaproteobacteria bacterium | reverse complement strand
CATCACCGGATACCTTAAACCCGGGCCTTGCCTCAACGATTACGGCAACGGTCACGGACGGGGTTAATCCCGTTGTGGGCGAAACCGTTAATTTTAATATTTCAACCAATGCCTCGGGCGGGAGCCTGTCCGTGCTTTCCGCGATAACCAATGTCAACGGCCGGGCCAGCGTGACATTTACGGCGGGTTCAACCAGCGGCGGCGCCGACATCATAACCGGTTCGGTTGCAAGCGATACCACGGTCAAAAACGATGTGTCCGTTACCGTGGATGCGGCGGCCGTGGTGGTGGGATCCATGACCCTGACCTCGGGGGCCGGACAACTCGTGGCCGACGGCGCGAAAAAAGCGACGATCCGCGCGACCGTCCTGGATACGGCCGGCAATCCGGCGCCGAATATAGCCGTGGACTTTGAAACCTCGCTCGGCACATTGACCGGCGGGGGCGGGACGGCGAGCGTGACAACCGATAATTCCGGCATTGCGGAGCTGACCCTTACCGCCGGGACCACGGTGGGGACCGCGACGATAACGGCAGACGCATCCGGGTTTGTCAGGAGCATTGACGTTACCCTTGTGGCGGGTACGCCGACATCGGTTACCGTTTCTCCGGCCCCGGGTACCGTTAACCCCGACGGCGCGTCAACCATTACGGCGGATATCGCGGACTCAAACGGCAACCCCGTCATCGGGGAGACTGTAAACTTCGCGTTTGATACAAATGCCAGCGGGGCCGCCCTTTCGGCCCTTTCTGCGGTGACGAACGTTAATGGCCAGGCCGCAATTACCTATACGGCAGGCGGCACGGATGGCACGGACAAGATAACCTCCGTTGCCGCAAGCAACGGCATTGCAGCCGTAACGCCTGCATCCGTGGTAGTCAGCGCCCAGGCCCAGGTAATGGGAGGAATTTCATTGATTGCCGGGTCTGCAAGCATCGTGGCCGATGGGGCTGGCCAGGTAACCATCCGCGCGACCGTCACGGATATCAACGGCGATCCCCTTGTTTCCAAAACCGTAAAATTCGAAACCACCGCCGGGACCCTTTCGGCGGCAACCAACGACACGGATACGGACGGAAACGCGGAAATCCTTCTGACCGCGCCTGAAAGCACGGGAACCGTTACGGTCCGGGCCATTACCGATGGTTTTGCACAAACAGTGGATATAAACGCCATTGCCGGACCGGCCGACCATTTTATTTATTACGTCGCTCCCCAGACGGTAAATCCGGGCGGGAGTTTTCATATCGATGCCTGGCTCGAGGATGATCATGACAACCGGCTGACAAGCCAGTTTGTGACGTTTCTCATCCGTAAGCACTCAGATTCAACCATTGTCGAGACCCGGGGGGATACGACGGCGGCCGATAACGTGGTACGCGAGGACTTCACTGCCCTCTGGGGAGAGGAAGACCTGGATGTGACCCTTGAATCGACAAATGGAAAAACTGCCGCGTTTACCGTTACGGTCGATGCCGCGGCCACGGTGGTAGGGTCTGTTTCCCTTTCTTCCGGCGCTGCAAGCATTGTCGCTGATTCGAACCATGATACCGTAATCCGCGCCACGGTAATTGATTCATCGGGCGCGGCCGCTTCCGGGGTCACTGTCGATTTTGCAACCACGCTGGGGACATTGACCGGCGGTGGGCAGACCGCAAGCGGAACTACCGATGATACCGGCGTTGTGGAAATCACGCTTACCAGCGGTACCACGACCGGGACGGCCATGGTGACGGCCACGGCGAGCGGATTTGTCAGCACCACGGACGTGACTTTCGTGGCCGGGGCCCCGGCGGGCGTTGCCATCAATACCGCCCCGGGAACCGTCAACCCGGCGGGAACCTCGACCATCACCGCAAGGGTAACCGATATTTCAGGAAACCCGATCGTTGGTGAAACTGTCGGGTTCTATCTCGATCCGGCACTCAACAACAGCGGCGGCGCCTTGTCGGCGGCAAGCGCCGTAACGAATATAAACGGCGTGGCGAATGTTACCTTTACCGCAGGTGACGATACCGGGACGGATACGATCGGTGCAACCGCGCAAAGCAATGGAACCTCCAGCACCAAAGATATCACGGTGAGTACACAGTCCCAGGTTACTGGATCGGTCACGGTTATTGCCGGCGCGGCATCGCTTCCGGCCGATGAGAGCAGTTCCACCACTATCCGGGCAACGGTTGCGGATACCGGAGGTAATCCCGTCTCCGGAGTCACTGTGAATTTTACCACCACCACGGGAACCCTTTCAGCTGCAACTGATATCACGGATTCAAACGGGATTGCCGAAGTTTCACTGACGGCCCCGGCAAACACCGGAACCGGAACTGTAACAGCGGAATACAACGGATTTATCGGCACGGCGGGCATAACGTTTAGCGCAGGATCTGCCGATCATATTATTCTCTATGCAACGCCCGACAAGGTTCTTCCGGGCGGCGCATTCCAGATCGCGGCCATCGTTCTGGATGCAAAGGACAACCGCCTGTCAAACGAGCGGGTCACCATTATAATTACGGAGAATGGCGGCACGGATATCCTGGATACGATGGAACAGGTGACGGATGCCGACGGCGTGCTTCGACTGGATGCGGCGGCGGCATACGGCAGCAATGATCTCGACATCACGGCCCAGACCAGCAACGGAACAAGCAAAACAGTGACCGTGGATGTCGATCCCACAGCCGTTGTGGTGGGGTCTGTTTCACTTACATCCGGAGCGACCACTCTTGTTGCCAATGGCAGCACAACAATTATTGTCCGGGCAACGGTGACGGATACCAGCGGCGCGCCCACCGAAGGGGTCAACGTAGCATTTGAAACCACGGCAGGGACAATTACTGCGGGTCCGGTTGCCACGAACAGTTCCGGAATTGCCGAGGCGACCCTGACCTCCTCGACCAACGCGGGAACGGCCAACATTACGGCCGTTGCCTCGGGCTTCAGAACGAGCATAACCGTGACCTTTATTGCCGGAGCGCCGGAAACGGTGAGCGTGGCTGCCACTCCGGGCAACCTCACCGCCGACGGAACCAGCACCAGCACTATCAATATCATCGTGAAGGATGCCAATGGGAATCCCGTAAACGGGGAAACGCTTACCATCAGCGTGGACGAGGGGACATTGAACAGCCTGGTGGCAACCACGGTAAATGGGCTGGCTTCCGCGACCTATACCTCGCCCAATTCCGTTCCGGCCGACGGACGTGGGACCATTACTGTGGAAACCGCGAACGGGAAGAGCGGGACTGCGGACATTACCCTGATCGGACAGCAGATCGCAAGCATTACCTTGTCTGCTTCGCCCACGAGCCTGCCCGCAGACGGAAGCAGCCAGTCGGTTATCAGTGCGACTCTTACCCTTGTTGGCGGCGGGGCCGTTCCCGACGGCACCACGGTCGATTTTACGATAACTGATTTAGACGGAAACGGGAATGACCAGATTACACCCCAGGCCAGCACGTCCTCGGGCGTTGCACTGGCAACCCTGATCAGTGACGATATTCAGGGTACGGCCGTTATCCAGGCCACTGCCGGTGGAAGAACCGCCCAGATTCAGATCGAATACACGCCCGGTAGCATCAGCCTGCTGGTTGTGCCCAATTCGATTCTGGGAACCGGGGACAAGACCGCCGACATAACGGTTACGGTTCTGGATGCTGCGGGCGCGCCCCTGAATAATGAAACAGTCAATGTCGCACTGGATGATCTGAGTCTTGGAACGGTTTCACCGGCAAGCTCCACGACCGGCGTGGACGGCAAGGCGACCTTCCAGTTCACTGGCGCGGCCAAGGGAGGCATGGTGACCATCACCGCCTCCTATGATCCCGATATTCCGGATAACCCGGCAAACAGCAACGATGTGTCCGGCACGGCCACCATCGATATCCAGGAACCTCCGGCGTTTATCGAAGTTGCCGACGGGTATCCGGATCCGACATCTATTAATATCAAGGGGACCGGCGGCCAGTCGACCTCCCAGCTTATTTTCGATGTCAAGGATATCGCCGGGAATCCGGTCGCGGACGGGTACAGAGTCGATTTTGAGATTCTGTCCGGACCTAATGGAAATGAGGCTATTGAGCCCTCCACAACCACGACTTCAGGGGGACAGATCGCAACGATTCTGCGATCCGGCACTAAATCCGGGCCGGTGAGCATCAAGGTAACTTATTATAACAACACTAATATTTCAACTACAACAAGCCAGATTGCCATAAATGCCGGTCCCCCGGTCGGAGAGGAATTCGGTATTTTCGCGCAGTTCCTGAATGTTTCGGGTCTCTGGGTGGCCGATCTGCAGGAACAGGTATCGGTTAATGTCGGCGATATTTATGGTAACGCCGTGCCGGATGAGACGGCCATATCTTTTAAGACCTATAACACCGGCGGTTTCTTTTCACCCAATACCGCAGCGACCACCGGGGGCCTTGCCAGCAATACCCTCCATTCCGGCGGGACCAGTCCGCAGCCCCTGAACGGCTTCCTGAGCGTGACCGCCGAGGCCAACAACGGAGGGCGGACCACCCATGTGACCTCGATTGATGTCAATCCGGACGACAATAATATCTTATATATCGGCACGGACGGCGGCGGAGTTTATAAGTCCACCGACGCGGGCGCGAGCTGGAGCAATGTCAGCCGGTCGTCTTCCTTTGTGAGCCGGAATTTTATCGACCCCTATGTGAACGGCATATCGCTTGACCCGGATGATCCCAATGTCGTTTATGCGGCCACCGGATACCTGGGCGGCGGTCATGTCTATCGCAGCAAGGACGGGGGCGGAAGCTGGAATTCCAATGATCCCGAGGAATGGAACGGTCTGCTCTCGGTGGGAAGTTCCGTGCAGACCGTGCTCTGCGATGATGGCGGTCCCTATGTATGGGCCGGCACCAACGGAATGGGCGCTCTGTTTGCCGCCGACGGCGAAAACTTCCAGTGGGGCGGGACCTCGACGACGCCTGTTGCCGGCGCCAACGTTGGTAACGGCGTCATGTCGACCCCAACCCTGGGGCTTACGGCCGTAACCGAGGACTGGAGCGCAACCTATGCCAAGAACGGGGCCGACACCAGCACTCCGGTATTTACAGGTGCGGCCAATGGGACAATGTCCGGTGTTTCCGCGACAAGCGCGGCGAAAAACGAGGACTGGACCGTGAGCTATACCGGCGGGGCCTCGGCAGTCACGTATGATAACGCCGGCGGCGGAACCGCCACGGCTGATGACCTCACCGTGGTCAGCACCTATATCGGCACATTGTCCGAGGGCTGGACCGTGACCTGCACGGATGATACGGCCGGGAGTGAAAAATTCCTGGTAATCGGTTCCAAAAGCGGCGTTCAGGACAATCAGGCGGAAATCAACAAAAACTATATAGCCACCGGCCAGAACGGCAATGTCGTTAAATTTTTCATTACCGGTACCGGCTTTGCTGTGGATGATAATTTTACCTTTTCAACCATGGCGGACGGATGGTCGGTCACGGGCACGGGAAGCGGCTCGCAGACAGCGGCCAGAACAGGCGTCGCCTATACCTCCGACAGCAGCGAAATCTCGTTTACCATCGTCGAACCCACGGGCCTGTTCTATGAAACCGGCGATAAGTTTGAATTTACCACCATCATCACCGGAGAGTGGATCGTTGCCGGAACCGTGTCCGGCGCTCAGTCTAACCGGGCTGAAAACGGCGTAACTTACACCTCCGACAACGAGGAAGTCTCTTTTGCCATCACCCAGGGCACGACACCCTTTGAACCGGGTGACTCGTTTACGTTCAGCACCACCGGTAGCGGGCTCGGCTATGGAAAACTCGTGAGACGGATCGTAAAAGCAGCCGGGACCGGCGATACCGCGACCCTGTACGCGGCAACGGCAACCGGTGTTTACAAGACAACAAACGGCGGCCAGGTATGGTCAATAGTGAGCGATTTTACAGGCGACAATATCCAGGCCCTGGTGGTGCACCCGAACCATTCCTCTGTTATCTATGCCGGGACCGCCGATAACGGCATCTATTACAGTGACGACTCGGGGAACAGCTGGAATCAAGTGGTTACGACCGGGCTCGGCCAGGGGATCAGCGCCACAGACCCATCAACGGATTCCAACAATACCGGAAACGGCGTAATGAGCGCGGTCGAGGTGTTCCCGGGCTATGCGGATACATTGACTGAAAACTGGACCGTTACCTGCAAGACAGCGGCTGCCGACGGGGGCACATTCACTGTCACCGGAAGTGTGTCCGGACCCCAGGCGGATTATGACATCACATCCGGGACCTACACCATACCCGGCGTCCTCTCCTTTACCATCACGGACGGGTCGACCGATTTTGCAGTGGATGATACCTTCACATTCTCGACCACTCGTGATCCGGGAATGAATATCAAGGATCTTCTGGTTTATGATGACGGGACGGGGTATTATCTCTACGCGGTGACCTATTTTACCGGGGAACTCGAACCACACGCCGTGGGCAATATCTACGACCTTGCCCTTGACGGGGCCACGGGTGCTCCCTTGGGAGGCGCTTCATGGTCCGATGCCAACACCGGACTTCCGGCATATGATCCGCCCGGGGACGAGACCCTGTTCGCCCAGCATGCACTGGCGATAGATAATCCCGGAACACCCACGGCGCTATTCGTGGGCGGGGAAGGGATTAATTTCTACAAGGCCACAGGCGCGCCAAACCTTACGGCGGGAACTCCTTCATGGCTGGAAAGCAAGAGCGGGCTTACCAACACGATCATGGCCCGGATGCCGATCCTCTTTTCCGGTGCGTGCAATATGAACATTTATAAGGAGGAGCGCACCGGCGATGTGGTAACCTACACAGTGTACATCCAGGATTCCAACGGAAATCCGCCCATCAAGGATTCCAATTTCAACGTGATACGGAAGATTGGAGACAAAGCCACCACTCTGGTTGACATCACCTACTCGGATGGATATACGCACACGGGGACTTGGAGTGATCCCTCGGATCCCGATACAAATAACCCTTATGTCTTCTCCACCATCGTGGATACTGATGTTCAGGTGATCTTCACATTTACGCCCACCTGCTCCACCGATGCCCCGGGCTGTTCCGGAGGCACACAGACGTCAACCCTTACTTATTAATAAGAAATAACCGGGACCGTTCCTTCTCCCCTACAGGGGTGGAGGAGCGGTTTTTTCCGCTTGAGATATGGTTAAATTTAAAATTGTGAAAGGATGAAAAGCAAATGGCAAGAGGAATCAACAAGGTGATACTTGTGGGAAATCTTGGAAAGGACCCGGAAATCCGGTATACTCAGGATGGCCAGGCGGTCGCGAATTTTACGATTGCCACCACCGATACGTGGAAAGACAAGGTGACCGGTGAAAAACGGGAAAAGACCGAATGGCATCGTATTGTGGCCTTCCGGCGTCTGGGTGAAATCTGCGGGCAATATCTTTCAAAGGGAAAGCAGGTCTATATAGAGGGAAAGCTCCAGACCCGTTCGTGGGAGCAGGACGGGATCAAAAGATATACGACCGAGATAGTGGCAAACGAAATGCAGATGCTCGGTTCAAAAGGAGACTCGGCCGGATACGGCGGCGGTTATGATGCGGGCGGGCAGGCCGCACAGCCGGCAAGGGAAACCAACCCGCCGCCCGCAGCCAGTGAACCGGTTTCTTCCAACGCACCATCCCCCGCTCCCGCTCCAATAGACGATGATATTCCGTTCTGATCCGTTATTCGGCTGATCAGAACAATATTGCAGGGCCGGTTATGCCGTCAGTGGCGTAGCCGACCCTTTCTTAATACGTCAAATCTTCGTTAAGGGCTCGCACAGGAATAAGTTCACAGATTTTTGGTGTTGAGGCGCCCGGCTGGCAAGGCGCGAAAGTGCAGGAATATCGGGAATATTCCGAGCTTTCGCAATGCAGCCAGGCGGGATGCAGCGGCACTTAAAATGTGAAGTTATTTTTGCGTGGGCCCTACGCATCCTTCTCTTTTTTATCCTCTATCTTTTCAACCGGTTTCTCGTCCTCCCCTGAAACGGCTTTTTTGAAATTCCTGATTCCTTTTCCGATACCGGCCCCGATTTCAGGGAGCTTTCCGGCCCCGAATACAATCATGATGATAACGAGTATTACGATAAGTTCGGGCATTCCCAAGCCAAACATTTATACGTCTCCTTAAATATGCAATTTTAAAGTGTTCATGCAAATCACTCAATACATAATCTTCCGCCAACCCGGATAGAAAAGTTTTTTACCACATGGGATTATAAAAATCAATTGACAAAACCCTTGTCTTTGGACGGAAAATCGATTAACTAACAAAATTTGTCTGTAAAAAGCGGTATTGTAAGACAAATCGGGTTGCGATAATGCCGTTACAGCCCGACAGTCGAAGGAGAATTTTTAATAAATGAACAGCGGTGTTTGTACAGACTGGCTTCCGGGCGGGCTTTGTGCATGGATCGGCAGCCTTCCCGTTAAGGATCACGAAGAGGCCGTATGGCTGGTGAGGCAATATTGCCCTGATATCCCGATCTGGGTCCAGCTCCCCCATTTTCCCGTAGAGCAGATGATTCCCCAGTTCGCGCATGGCATGCCGGGTCTTAAGACGCAGGACGACAAAATTTTAGTGGATAGCAGCGGGCCCGGGTTTGATGCGGAGATGCTATCCTTTTTTGAGGATTATATGGCAGTCGCCGACGGCAGTCTCGATATTGATGTCTCCCGGTTTGCGCTTGAAGAATCGGTTGCCCCGGGGTTTTACGCGCTTGAGCGTGCGCTTGGGCAAAAGGCGTTTTCTCCTTTTGCCGTAAAGGGACAGGTCACGGGTCCCTTTACCTTCGGGACATCCCTTGTTGATCAGGACGGGCGGGCTGTTTTTTACGACGATATGCTCAGGGATGCCGCCGTAAAACTCATCGCCATGAAGGCAAAATGGCAGGTCAGGCGCATGAAAGCAGCTAACGTGCCCGTGCTTTTGTTCTTGGACGAGCCGGCCCTGGCCGGATTCGGCTCATCCGCGTTTATCAGCGTATCCGCCGAAATACTTCATACGGTCTTTGCCGAAGTGATCGATGCGGTTCACGAAGAAGGAGGCATCGCCGGGATTCACGTGTGCGCCAACACGGAATGGCCGCTGCTGCTGGAGACACCGGTTGATATCGTCAGTTTTGACGCATATTCCTATTTTGACAAATTTATCCTGTACGAAGACCAGGTTCGCTCTTTTCTTAAAAAAGGCGGAATCCTGGCCTGGGGGATTGTGCCCACCGGTGATCCGGAGGCTATTGAAAAAGAGACCAAAAATTCTATTCTTGCGCGCTGGGAGGATGCGGCCGCCCGTGTCGGACGGCTCGGTTTTGACCGGCAGCAGATTCTCTCCCAGTCCCTGATTACACCGAGCTGCGGCACGGGTTCCCTGTCGGTTGACCAGGCCGTCAGGGTAATAAGGATGACCCGGGCTGTTTCCAATTCACTTCGAGGTCGTGATGCGGGATCATAATAAGAAGGGAACAACATGATACAAAAGACAGAGACCGCCGGGTTTGCCGGCGCGAAAAAATATGTGCTGGATGAAGAACTCGCAAAGATCGTCAATATCTCCATGGCGCTTGAGATGCCCCTGTTGCTCAAGGGCGAGCCTGGAACGGGAAAGACCATGCTGGCCCATTCCATTGCCGAGTCACTTTTGATGCCGCTGATCGTGCTTAACGTCAAATCCAACATGAAGCTGATCGAGTCCCTTTATCAATACGACACCCTTACGAGGTTAAACGACAGCCGGTTCGGGGATTCAACCCGGGATGCGAGCCGGATCGAGGACTATATTCGCATGGGAAAGATAGGCCAGGCCTTTGCGGCGGATCAGCGGACCGTTCTTTTAATAGACGAAATAGACAAGGCGGATACGGATTTTCAGGATGACATGCTGGACGTTCTTGACCAGATGGAATTTGATATCCTGGAAATCGACAAGACTGTAAAAGCGAAGCTCCGGCCCGTGATTATCATCACGTCCAACGCTAAGAAGGATTTGTCCGATCCGTTCCTGGGCAGGTGCAATTTTCACCATATCGCCTTCCCGGACCCCAAGATGATGAAAAAAATCATCCGGGTCCATTTCCCCGAGATCGACTCCGAATTAATGGAAAACGCCATTGAAGTCTTTTACCGGATGCGGGAGATTGACATGGTGGAAAAAAAACCGGCTACCCGTGAGCTTATCAACTGGATTCGGGCACTTTGCCTGGATCCGAATTTCAAGCCGAAACAATTGGTGAAAGGGGACGTCCCTTTCCTCGGGGTTTTGTTTAAAAAAAGCCAGGATTACCTGGCCGCCGGAACGTATGCCAACCGGCGCAAACGGTTTTGAATATAATATGTTTATCGCCTTTTTTTATTTATTAAAGGATGCCGGGATACCGGTTTCACCCACGTCCTTTCTGCTGCTGCAAAGGGCCCTGGCCAAAGGCCTGGTTTTGTCGCTTTCGGATTTTTATACGGCGTCACGCAGCATTCTTGTCAAGAGCGAGCGGTATTTCGACCTTTTCGACCAGATATTCGCCCATTATTTCGAGGGGGCCGAGCTTCCCGACGCCGAAGGTTTTGCCGTGGATGAAATCGTAAAGGCGCTTCTGGAAGAATGGCTTTCAGACCCGAAAAAGCTTGCGGACGCCATGGGTGTGGATGAATCGGTTTTAAAACAGCTTTCGCCGGATGAATTAATCGAATATTTTAAGAAAAGGCTTGAGGAACAGACCGAGCGGCATGATGGCGGCAACCGCTGGATAGGCACGGGTGGCACATCTCCAGTGGGACATTCCGGTCATCACCCGGGCGGCATGCGCGTAGGAGGCGTCTCCAGCAACAAATCGGCCGTAAAGGTCGCCAATGAACGGCGGTACAAGGATTATTCGCGGTCCGGGCCGTTGACCCAGGCCATGATGGGCGAGGCGTTAAAACGGTTACGGAACCTGATTCCATCCGGCCCCAGGGACCAGGTAAACATAGACGAATCGATTTGCCAGACCATGAAAAACGCCGGCGAGATAGAGATAGTCTTTGATCGGCGCCTGAAGGACCGTCTGAAGGTGATACTTGCCATAGACAACGGGGGGTATTCCATGGACCCCTATGTTCCGGTGGTCCGGACCCTTTTCAACCATGCCCGGTCCCAGTTCAAGGAAGTTAAAACCTATTTTTTTCACAACACGATATATGATACGCTCTGGGAGGATGCGGCCCGTTACCGGAAACCCGTGAGCGTGGCGGACCTTGCCCGCAGGGATCCGGACACCCGCCTGATACTCGTGGGGGACGCCAGCATGGCCCCCTATGAGATAATGGCCAGGGATGGATCAATCTATATCCATGAGCGCAGTGGCAAGGCCAGCATCGAGCAATTGCGGTTTTTAGCCGAAACCTTTACTCATAATGTCTGGCTCAATCCGGTTCCGGAACGGATGTGGTCATATACCCGTACAATTACTATGCTCCGCCGGATATTTCCCATGGTTGAATTGACTATAGACGGCCTGGAAGAGGCGGTAACAATGCTTATGGCGGCGTGAAGGGATTTTTCCATGCGCGGAAGAAAACAAATTGAAATATCGTTTATCATTTGCCTGGCGGCAGCTTTACTCATATCGATGCCGGGTTTTGCAAAGTCCCGGCGCATGGCCGTGACGGTTTCGGTTGCCAATATCCGGTCCGGTGCGGGGACCGGTTTTCCCACTCTCTGGCGGGTTGAAAAATTCATGCCCGTTACCGTTATCCGGGAATCAAAGGGGTGGTATTTTTTTACCGATTTTGAGGGATCAAGGGGCTGGATAAAAAAAGACCTTGTGGGCAGCCTGGATACCGTTATTACCAAAAAAAAATTGTGTAACATTCGGACGGGACCGGGAACCGGTTTTGACATCGCTTTTCAGGCCGAGAAAGGCGTTCCTTTCAAGGTGCTGAAGCGTAAAGGAAAATGGCTTAAAGTCCTCCATTCGGACGGAGACAGGGGATGGGTGTACGAAAGCCTGGTATGGTAGTGGCAATCCGGAGATTGTCACAAGGAGGTGAATTTTGAAATTTGACGTAAAAGATGGATCGATAGCATGTATCGGCTCGGCGCTTATGGACATCCTGATAAAAGAGGATGACGCCTTTCTCGAAAGGGCCGGAGTTGAAAAAGGAGGCATGATCCTTGTTGAACGGGAGTATATCGACCGGCTTTTGTCTGAAGCCGGAAACGAGCCGGTAATCGTGCCCGGCGGGTCTGCCTGTAATGCGGCCATAGGAATTGGGATGCTGGGCCGCAAATCCCGGTTTGTGGGTAAGCGGGGAGAGGACCTGATGGGGGAAACATTTGAAAAAGACCTTATCCGTCACCATGTGGACCCCTTGCTTTACAAGTCGGCGGCCCCAACCGGAAGGGTTCTTTCCGTGATCACGCCCGATGCCCAGCGGACCATGTTCACGCACCTGGGCGCCGCAGCGGAAATGCTCCCCGAGGAAATCACGAATATATGCTGCGGGGTGTCGTCAATTTTTCACATCGAAGGATACCTTTTATTCAACCATGATCTCATGATGGCGGTTCTTGAAGCGGCCAGCGCCATGGGGGCAAAAATAAGCCTCGACCTGGCAAGCTTCAACGTGGTTGAGGAATCAAGAGATTTTTTGCACGGCGTTGTCATGGATTATACAGATATACTCCTGGCAAACGAAGACGAGGCCCGGGCATTTACGGGAGAGGGCGATGAGCAGAATGCAATTGATGCCCTTTCGACCTATGCGGACATTGCCGTCCTGAAACTGGGGGCCCGTGGAAGCCTGATCGCCTTTGATGATGATATTATTCCCATCGCGCCCGAGGGTGACGGCCACGCCGTTGACACTACCGGCGCCGGAGACTTGTGGGCTGCGGGCTTTCTGTCAGGGCTTGTGAAGGGGTTTGATCTTGAAAAATGCGGGGCGATCGGATCGGCCTGCGGATATGAAGTCTGCCAGGTCATAGGGGCCAAAATTCCCGATGACAGATGGGAGAAGATACGTACAAAATTTGAAATTGAATAGGAGACAGGCATGGCTCAACCAGCACGGCAAGTGGAGATCGTGGAAGATATAGATCCATTCATGGAAAGCATGAACAGGCTGCTTAACTGGGCCAAAGAGAACCAGAAACGCCTGATCGTCTGGGCTATCGTGATATTCGTCCTGATAGCGGCCGCAGCAGGCGCCGCATTTTATTATAACCATGCACAGAATCGTGCCGCAACCCTGCTTGGAAAGGCCATGATGGAGTTCAGGACCGCCAGGAGCAACAACGGCCCTTTTGCCGCCTATGAAACCATAAAGGGTGAGTTAAAAGAGGTCATGGACAAATACGGGTATACGGATGCCGGTAAGATGGCATTGATTCAGTATGCAGGGGTCTGCTGTTTTTCAGGCGATTATGACAAGGCCATTGGCTCATATGAAAAGGCCTTTGACAAATACGGTGATAACCCGATGTTAAAGGACTTGATTATAAGCGGCCTTGCATACGGTTACGCCGGTAAAAAGGATTTTAAAAATGCGATTTCATGGTTTGAAAAAATTGCCCAAAATCCGGATGCAACCGGACAGGACGAGGCATTGTTCAACCTGGGCCTGATTTATGGCCAAACAGGGCAGACTGAAAAGAGCAGGTCGGCATTTAAAAGAATTGTTTCGGATTTTCCCGGCTCCATTTATCTTAACACAGCCAAACAAAACCTTGCCGGTTGATTCCGCGCCCGATGAATTTACCGGCATTATCATGTGCTTTTCGATATTGCCGGTAAAAAAGATTCTGGCCTCGTTCTCACGCTCCGGCGTGGGAACGAGAAATCTCATCTCTTGTCAAAAACTTTTATCATGAAATCCCCTTCCCCAAATCCCATCCAAATGACAGGCCGGCTTGAGCGGATCACCTATTCAAACTCCGAGACAGGCTACACAGTGGCGAAGCTGCGCATTAACGCAAGGGCCGATGCCGTCACGATCGTGGGCAAATTCGCCGGCCTGGTTCCGGGAGTGACACTGGAGCTTTCCGGCACATGGAAGGTCCACCCCTCATACGGGAAACAGTTTGATGTCCGGGAATACAGGACCATGGTCCCTTCCACCATTTATGGGATAAAGAAATACCTCGGTTCCGGATTGATAAAGGGGATCGGCCCGGTCATGGCCGAACGGATAGTAGACCTGTTTGGAAAAGACTCGCTTGACGTGATTGAAAATGATCCGGACCGGCTTTACGAGGTTGGAGGAGTGGGGAAAAAACGGATTGAAATGATCCGCACGGCATGGGCCGACCAGAAGGAAATCCGGGATGTAATGCTTTTTCTCCAGTCCCACGAGGTAAGTGCGGCATACGCGGTCAGGATATTTAAAACCTATGGCAATCAGGCCATAGATATTGTGACCGAAAATCCGTATCAGCTCGCAACCGATATTTTCGGCATCGGTTTTTTAACGGCCGATAAAATAGCCTTTAAACTCGGGTTTAAAAAGGATTCCGCCCTTCGCATCAAGGCGGGCCTGTTATATGTATTGGACCGCCAGGCAGACGAGGGGCATGTCTATTATCCGGAAACCGGTTTGATCGAAAAATGCGGCGAAATCCTGGAGGTATCCGCCGAACTGGTTAAAGGAGCGATTTCTTCGTCGACCATTGACGAAACAATCCGGGCAGAAACAATCCGGGTTGAACCCCAGGTGGAACCGGCGGAAGCCGACGCTCCTGCGGATACGGACTCCGGCCGGGCGGTTTATCTTTCCCGTTATTTTGTGTGCGAAACAGGAATCGCACGGATGCTTGCCGTTCTCAGCCTTGCGCATAAGAGCATCCGGCCCGTGGACGTGCCCGCAGCCCTGAAATGGGTCGAAGGGAAATTGTTGTTTACCCTTGCCGAAAAACAGGCCGCCGCCGTAAGGTCCGCCCTTAAAAGCAAGGTCATGGTGATTACCGGGGGGCCGGGCACGGGAAAGACGACAATAATAAGGGCGATCCTTACCATTTTCAAGCGCCTTGGCGTGCGTGTCATGCTGGCGGCGCCCACGGGCCGGGCTGCAAAGCGGATGAGCGAGACCACGGGGCATCACGCCGAAACGATTCACCGTATGCTCTCCTACAGCTTCCAGGGAGGCGGGTTTCAGAAAAACGCCAAAAACCCCCTTGCCGGCGATCTTTTGATCGTGGACGAGGCTTCCATGATCGATACGGTCCTGATGTATCACCTGTTAAAGGCGGTCCCCCGTGCCGCAACCATGATACTGGTCGGTGACGTGAATCAGCTCCCGTCAGTTGGACCTGGTAATGTGTTGAAGGAAATCATCGCTTCAAACGCGGTGCCGGTGGTCCATCTGACTGAAATATTCAGGCAGGCTGCAAACAGCCGTATTATAATAAACGCCCACCGGATAAACAAAGGGGTCATGCCTGATCTCAATCCAGTCGACGGTGATTCCGATTTCTATTTTATAAACAACGACTCTCCCGAGCGCGTACATGATATCATCATGGAACTGGTTGCAAAAAGGATTCCGGACCGGTTCGGGCTGGACCCCTTCGAGGATATCCAGGTCCTTTCTCCCATGCACAAGGGCGCGGTCGGAACCTCCATGCTGAACCAGTCCCTGCAGGAAGCCCTGAACCCGCAAAAAGACGAGATCGTGTTCGGCGCCTCTCGTTTCAGGTTTGGTGACAAGGTCATGCAGATCAGAAATAATTATGATAAAAATGTTTTTAATGGTGATATCGGCAGGGTGACTGCTCTTAACCGTGAAAGCCGGGAGATAAAAGTCGATTTTGACGGCCGGGAAACAGCCTATGATTTTAATGAACTCGATGAGGTTGTCCCGGCTTATGCCATCTCGGTCCACAAGTCCCAGGGCTCTGAATATCCGGCCGTGGTTATTCCCTTGATGACCCAGCATTTCATGCTTTTGCAACGCAACCTGGTCTATACGGCCGTAACCCGGGGAAGGCGGCTGGTGGTATTGGTCGGCACCAGAAAAGCGCTGGCAATCGCCGTGAAAAACGATAAACTGGGAAAACGATATACCCGCCTTGCCATGCGCCTTGACGGGGAGATGGAAAAAGGATACGATTCTTCCGGTATTTACTGATGTCGTCGCAAACTTTATTGTTGACAATCCAAGACCTAATATTTATACAGACTTGATTTATATGATCTGCCGTGCGGGCCGTTAACTCAGTCGGTAGAGTATCTGCCTTTTAAGCAGAGAGTCGCGCGTTCGAGCCGCGCACGGCCCACCACTAAACGGTATCTTGCGTCCCCATCGTCTAGCTTGGTCCAGGACACCGGCCTTTCACGCCGGCGACAGGGGTTCAAATCCCCTTGGGGACGCCAATTATTACAATATGTTATCGTCTTTACGGTCTGGCTGGATTGCGTGGACACCGCAGACACCCTCTGGGACACTTGGTTCCCATGAGGGTTTTTTATTGGAAATTGAATGACCCGCGCATTTTTATTTTCCGGGCCAGGTGCGGGCGGAGGTGCTGTATTGTCCGCACCTGGCCGCTTGAAGCCCTCCTCAAGACCTTCCCTGAGCGGTTCCAATCCCAATTTCTGAAGATATATTTGGGTCGTCATGGGGTTTTTGTGACGCAGAAACCGCTGCAGGTAATACAGGCTCTTGCCGTTGTGGTACAATACGGTCGCACTTAAATGGCGGATGGCATGAAAGCCGAATGCCTTTACTCCCGCTTTGCCGCAGATCCGCTTCATGAAGTGGTTCCGTACCTTAAATGGCTGACCATAATAAGGCAGACAAAAATGAAAAGGATATTGCCTATGGAAACAATTGGTTGAAAATCATTATAGTAACTTCTCAATAAGTCCGGGCGGAATTTATCCGTAAGGATTTTATAAAAGGCTTACGCCTGAAATCCCCCAAAAACAGCCATTTTTCAAAGAATTGAAGTCTAATTGTGTTGTGGGTGCCCGGACTTATTGAGAAGTTACTCATTATAAGCCGATGCAAAAAACAGGAGTTGTTGGACATTAAACGCAGAGAAGTTTTTTTTATTCTGAAAATAACTTTATGAGATATTAAATATACATTGTGATACCCGTATAGTAACATTAATTTTGCATAGTAACTTTAATTGTGTTACTGTGCAAAAAAACGTTACTTAAAAAGAGGTTTACAATGATCGATCTTATCAATCAATGCAAAGCCTATTTGCTCAAGACCCTTGGTGCGCGGGTCTCCCTATCCGCACTGGAAAAGACAAGCGGTCTCCCATTCTTTCTCCATGATCATTATGCGTTTTATACACTCAAATTGTTGAACGAGGAATTTATTGCCGTGGCGGCCAAAAGTCATGGGGAATTAACACCCGCCGCCATCCGCAAGCATATGACTCATGTAAACAACAAATTGGATTTACAGCCTGTTTTCTTATGTGAAACACTTACAGCTTCGAATCGAAAACGACTGATTGAGTATAAGATTCCATTTATCATACCGGACAATCAGCTCTATCTGCCGGATATGGCGATCGATTTACGGGAGCATTTCATTAAGGCAAGATCAAAGCCAATGGTTTTCGGACCGGCTACCCAGGCTGTATTGCTGTATATCATTGCCCAAAAAGTTACCGGACCGGTGACACCCAAAAAATTGGCGGCAAAACTGGGGTATTCAAAAATGAGCATGTCCCGCTCTATTGGTTTAATTGAAGCCGCCAAACTCGGCGAGACAGAAATCGACGGCAAAAATCGATTGGTTCACTTCGATAAAGACAGCCGTGATCTATGGGGAAAAGCGTTGCCTTATTTAAAAACACCCATTAAAAAAATCGGATGGTTGAAGTCCGTAAACGATACAGCCCCCTTCCATAAAGCGGGTGAGTCCGCGCTGGCCCATTTTTCGATGCTGACTCCGCCGAAGCAGCCGGTATATGCCATTGGCTTTAATCACTGGAAGCAAATCAAGGATCGTTTAGATATCTCAAAATTTCCGGATGAAGCAGCGTGTAAATTGGAAATTTGGAGCTACGCGCCAGCCATCCTCGCAAAAGATAATGTAAATATCGTTGACCCGTTCTCTTTGTACTTGAGCTTAAAGGACATGACTGACGAACGGATAGAATCTGCCTTGGAGGAAATGCTGGGAGCGATTGAATGGTAAAAGGATTGGAGTTATTTCGCGAGTATTTCAAGGACCATATCGATAAATACATACTGATCGGCGGTGTAGCCTGTGACATCCTGCTGAGTGGGATGGATCTTCCCTTCAGGGTCACCAAAGATCTTGATATTGTATTAATTATAGAATCCATTGATGCGCAGTTCGGCATTTTGTTCTGGGATTTTGTTAAAGCCGGGCAATATAAAAATCGGCAGAAAAGCACCGGAAAAGCGCTATTTTATAGGTTTTATGCCCCCCAGAACGATGCCTACCCGTTTATGCTTGAACTGTTTGCTCGGCAACCGGATGTACTGAATTTGCCCGAAGGAAGTCACTTAACACCCATCCCGATCGATGAGGATGCTTCCAGCTTATCGGCGATTTTGATAGACGACGATTATTATAACTTTATTTTGCAGGGAAAACAGATCACAGAGGATACCCCGATTGTCTCACAGGAATACCTTATCGTTTTAAAAGCCAAAGCGTATATGGATTTATCCCGGCGGCAAGGTTCCGGGGAGGACATCGACAACAAGGATATCAGGAAGCATAAAAATGACTTGTTCAGGCTGTACCAGATTTTGTCCCCTGACTCAACGCTTGAACTACCGGTTCCCATCGCAGATGACATGCGTCGTTTTTTGGATAGAATCATCGAAGACCCGCCGAATTTAAAGGATCTGGACATCAGGAATACCACAATAGATAATGTCCTCAAAAATCTAAAAATGATTTACAACCTTTGATTGTAAGGAAGATGTAATGAATGGAGCGGACCGCGTATGCCGAATACAGTCGTAAATAGCATCCGGATTGAATATGAGACATTCGGAGACCCGTCCTCACCGCCTTTGTTGCTGATTATCGGATTAGCCGGCCAGTTGATTTTCTGGGATGAAGAGATATGCCGGAAACTGGCTGAAAGCGGATATTTTGTGATTCGATTTGACAACCGGGATTCCGGGCTTTCGCAAAAACTAGAAGATGCCGATGTCCCGGACATCATGGAGGCCGTTACCGCCAGGATGATGGGAGAAGATATCAACGCACCGTACAGCATTGAGGATATGGCGAAAGATGCAGCAGGCCTGCTTGATGGACTGGGTATCGAAAAAGCGCATGTCTGCGGTATGTCCATGGGGGGAATGATCGCGCAAAGCATGGCGATTCAATATCCTGAGCGAATTTTAAGCCTGACCTCGATTTACAGCACCACGGGAAATCCCGAACTCCCGCCGCCAAGCCCGGCGATCATGCAGGTCGTGCTTGCGCCGCCGCCCAAGGGACGTGAATTGTGTATCGAACAGAGCGTTAACATCCTGCGCACCATTTCGGGTTCCGGGTTTGAATTCGATGAGGCATATCACCGAAATATAGCCGCGCAGGCATATGACCGGGCTTTTTATCCTCCGGGAGTCAGCCGTCAGCTAATGGCCATACTGGCGCAGGAAAACAGGAAACCCGCGCTTGGGTCATTGTCGGTACCCGCGCTGGTCATTCATGGGGACGAGGATCCGCTGGTGCCGGTTGAAGGCGGAAAAGACACGGCTGCGGCCGTGCCGGGAGCCAAACTCATCATTATAGAGGGCATGGGCCACGACCTGCCTCATGGCGGGGCCTGGCCGCGAATCGTGGATGCCATTATCGAGCATACGCATGATACGTAATTTACAGCTGATCTGTTTGTTTGCCGTCATTGGAATCGGCCTTTGGGTTCCCGGGGTTTTTGCCGGTGAAACGGTTGTGGTATATACGTCCGTGGATCAGGTTTTCAGCGAGCCGGTGTTAAAGGCGTTTGAGGCCACGACCGGGATTCATGTGCGGGCATTATACGACGTGGAGGCGGCAAAGACCGTGGGCCTGGTAAACCGACTGATCGCGGAAAAGCGACGGCCGGCAGCCGACGTGTTCTGGAACTCTGAAATCAGCCGCACCATTATGCTTAAACAAAAGGGCGTCCTTGCCTCTTATGTTTCTCCCAACCGAAAGGGCTTAAGCCCCGCTTTTTATGATCCGGGCGGCTACTGGACCGGGTTTGCGGCCCGGGCGCGGG
The DNA here is from genome assembly GCA_013151835.1 of Deltaproteobacteria bacterium. Taxonomy (GTDB): domain Bacteria; phylum Desulfobacterota; class Desulfobacteria; order Desulfobacterales; family Desulfosalsimonadaceae; genus JAADHK01. The sequence goes on along the minus strand of JAADHK010000052.1, from coordinate 4,302 downwards.
TGATTTTATATAACACCCGGCTCGTTTCCCCGGACACGGCGCCCTCTTCCATTTTCGAACTTACGGAGCCAAAATGGCGCGGCCGGGTGGCCATGGCAAATCCCTTGTTCGGAACGGCTTCAATGCACATGGCCGCTTTGTGGGCACAACTGGGTGAAAAGCGGACGAAAGAGTGGCTTTCGGCCATGCTTGCAAACAAGGTCGCGGTGGTAAACGGTAATTCCGTTGCCCGTGACATGGTGGTTTCGGGCCGGGCCGCAGTCTGTATAACAGACACGGATGATGCGGCGGTTGCCATTGAAAAAAAAGCGCCGGTTGCCGTGATCTTTGCCGATCAGAAAGGGATCGGCGCACTTCTGATTCCATCAAGTGTTGCCATGATCAGGCGTTGTCCCCATCCCGATGCCGCAAGGCGGCTCATTGATTTCCTCCTGTCAAAACGAGTCGAAGAGATGATGGCACGCGGGGAATCGGCCCAGATGCCGCTTCACAAAGGCGTATTGTCACCAACGATTTTTCCTCCCATGGAGAGGCTCAGGTTCATGCGCATCGGCTTTAATGAAATCGCGGACGCGATTACCCCTTCGGCCAGGATGTGCCGGAAGGCGCTGGGGCATTGAGAAGCAGGGGGTACGGCATAATCACGGGCGCGGGCAGGCCATGAACCGGTTTGTTAAACCGATTGTCCGTGGCTTCATGTTTCCGCAAACCGATGCCCGGCCGGGCCTGCTTTTTAGCGAGAAACGGCTCGGTATCTTTATGCTCCTATTTGTGGTGGTCCTTATTGCCCCGGTTCTGGCCCTGCTTTGGCCGTGGATTTCCAAAGGGATTGTTGCGGGGATTTTCGCACCCGCCATCCTGTCGGATATTTGGGCCGATCTACGCCTGTTTGGCGCAAGCATTCAGATCTCGGCAATGGCGACATTTATTTCGCTTGTGGTATGGGTTCCGGCCGGGGTCATCCTTTCGGGAGAGGAATTTTTCGGCCGCCGGTTTTTCAGACTGGCATGCGTTCTTTCCTTTTTTATCCCGCCCTTTCTTCACGCCCTGGCCTGGCCGGAGATTTTTTCTTTTTTTTCCGGATTAACGCCGGGTTTCCCGGGTCATTTTGCCGCATGGATGACAAGCGGCATGCCGGCCTGCGCATGGGTTTTCTGCGCGGCGTTCGGGCCCATAATCGCTATCCTCGTCATGGCGGGCATGGAATCACTCGATCCCGAGACGGTTGCGGCCGGCCGCATGGCTCGCCAGGGTTCCGCTGTTTTTTCACAAATCGTCTTTCCGGCCCTTATCCCCTATGTAACGGCGGGCGCAATTTTAGTCTTTGTCTTTTGCATGGTCAACTTCGAGGTGCCGGACATGTTCCGGGTCAGGGTCTATCCGGTTGAGATATTTATTCGGTTTGCCGCGTTTTATGACGAGCAGGGGGCCGTTCTTCTTTCACTGCCGCTGGTTGTCGCGGCCCTTGTTGCCGTTTGGTTTCAGGCCCGGCTCATGGGGAGCCGGTCATACGTGGGAACCGGCGGGAAAAAAGCGGATTGCCAAAAAAAGGCCCGTGCTTTGCGATTTTCTTTTTGCACTATGATTTTCGGGGCCATGACTCTCCTGCCGGTCCTTTTTTTCATTCACCGGGCAGGCAGCAGTGGGACCGACTGGATCAGAGCCGTTTATGATGCAAAAGACGCTCTTGTTTATACCCTTGCAACCGCTGCCGGTGCGGCTTTTTTAGCCCTTGTGCCCGGGATTTTCGCGGGCTGTTTTCTGGCCAGGGGGAGGGGGGCGGTTCATAAGGCAACCGCATACCTGTCCCTGGTACCGCTTGCGGTCCCGCCAATTGTCCTCGCCATTGGCATGATTCGCGTCTGTAACCGGCCTGTCCTGGGCCTGCTCTATGATTCATCCCTGTTTTTTGTATTTTGCCTTGCAATCTGTTATGCTCCCTTTGTTTTAAAGATCGTGGAGGCCGGGTGGCGAAATGTTCCGGCCCAAATTGAGGAGGCCGCCGTGATGGCGGAAAAGAGCGGATTTCGTATCTTTTTTTCCGTTATCCTGCCGTTTCTTTCGCCGTCTCTGGCCGCCGCCTTTGTCACCTGTTTCGTGCTTTCATGCGCCAATCTCGGCACCGCAGTCCTGGCGCTTTCGCCCGGCCATGAAACCCTTTTGATCCGCATGTATAATTTCATGCATTACGGAGCAATGGACAGGGTTTTTGCCCAGGGTGTCATCCTGCTTGCGGCAACCGTAGTTTGCGCCGGGGCCGGATGGGTGTTTTTTGCCGGTGTCGGCCGGGGGATTCAACTATTTCAGAAACAATAATAAATATGCTTAAAGCAGAAGGCATTTCATATAATAACCGGACCCGTCCGGTGCTTTTAGATATCGGGTTTTCGGTGGAAAAAGGATCAATCCTCGCGGTCCTCGGGATATCAGGCGCCGGAAAGACGACCCTGCTGAGGATACTTGCAGGCCTTGTCCGACCTGAAGCCGGAGAGGTTTGGCAGGACGGAAAGGTTGTAAACGGTCCCGACAAATGGGTCGCCCCCCATGCCCGCAAGGTCGCCATGATCTTCCAGTCCCTGGCGCTGTGGCCGTACATGACCGTAAGGCAGCATCTGGCATTTGTCATGGGAAACGGGGGCGGGAAAAAATCAGAAAAAATGGAAAAGATCGATGCCATCCTCCTGGAACTCGGTCTGCCGAAGGATCGCGGCAGATATCCCGAAACCCTTTCCGGGGGCGAAAAACAGCGGCTGGCAATGGCCCGGGCCATAGCGCAGGACCCTGCTTACCTTCTCATGGACGAGCCGTTTTCCCAGACTGACGATGTTTTAAAAAAAGACCTGCTCGACCTTGTGCGGCGATTCAAGAGCCGTGCCGGTATCATCTATGTCACCCATAATATTGCCGAGGCAATGGCCGTGGCCGATGAAATACTCGTCCTTTCCCATGGCACGGTTGCCAAAGCCTGGAAGAAAGATGAGATCAAATGCATATCCCGCGACGATATACTGCGCTTTTTGCGATAGGTTTATGGTTTTTTATTTGCGCCGCGCCGGCCATGGCGGCCCGCTATGTCACCTGGAAGGGGTTCGAGGCGGATAAACTGGCGTGCATCTGGCTGATAAAGCGGCATATCGACCATGATGCCACATTTGTTTTCCTTGCTTCCGGCACAAAGCCTGCGTCCGGCATACCCTTTGACATGCCCGATGGCGATTTGCGGCGCAGGCCCGACCGGTCCTCGTTTGAGGTGATGCTTTCATATTACCGTCTTAACGATCCCCGGCTTGAGAAAATCGCACTTTTTATTCATGACATCGAGATCAACACCTGGGAGAAGAAGAAGTATCGGCAGAGTGAAAATATCCGTCGGTTTGTCTCCACTCTTTTGTCTGAAAAGAAAAAACCGCAGGAAATAATCGATGCGGCCCTTCCTTTTTTTGATCAATTATACTTAAATCCGTGACGGATTTGGTGTCTCCCGGCAATTTCCCGTCGTAACAATTTTTTCCTTGACACCCTTGTCTGATATGGTATTTTTATTTTGACCGACACGCCGGTCAAAATAAAATCAGAGAATATAATGCCGAAAAAAGTCAATAAAACTGAAAAAATGAAGGCCATTGCGGATGTCTCGATCACGGTTTTCAAAACTCACGGATTCCACGACACCAGGATGGCGGACATCGCGCAAGCCGCCAAAATCGGAAAGGGAACTATTTATGAATATTTCAAGAACAAGGCTGACATCCTGAGGTATGCTTTAAACCAGTACTTTCATGCCTTTACCCTTGGTGCGATGCAGACCATGGAGGATGTCACGGAGCCTTTGGAAAAGCTGCTTTCCCTGATCGAATTTGCCTTTCGCCACGCCGCAGCGTGGGAGGACCATTGCACGGTCTATGTCGATTATTTCGGGACCGCCAGGAGGGAACAGGAATTCCGTATCTATCTCGACGGCATATACACGGATATGGAGTTCATTCTGGAGTCGATTATTAAGGAGGGACAGCAGGCCGGAAAATTCGATATGGCGTTTGATTCGGCGGCGGTTGCTGTCCTTTTGGTGTCCCTCTATGAGGGGGTGATCCTGTACGATGTATTTAAAGGAAAGCCCGGGAATAGAAAGATTATTCGTGATGCGGCCGTGCGATTGATTGCCAGGGGCCTTAAGTCGGATCGGCCGGAAAAATAATCAACCGGGGAGGAAAAATGTTCAGCTATGTGTTTATGAAAATGCTTGAGATGCGCCCCCACGACTATGATCGGCAGATGGAACTGGTCAGCAAGGGACGGACCCGT
>JAADHK010000034.1 GCA_013151835.1 Deltaproteobacteria bacterium | reverse complement strand
ACCCTGAATCCCACGTAATTGACCTTGAAATCCGGGGCCACGCTTCCACGATAGGTAGAGCGGAGTTCGCTGGGAAAATTGGACCAGCTCCCGCCCCTGATGACTCGTCGATTCCCATTTCCGGTGAACTGGGGATTCTCTTTTTCATGGAGCCGGTATGCCTCTTCATTAAAAATATCCTCACACCATTCATACACATTGCCGGCCATATCAAAAATGCCCAGCCCGTTCGGCGCGAGCCGGCCCACCTCGTGCGTGGTCATGCCGCTGTTTTTGGAATACCAGGCAATTTTGTCCAGTGATTTCCCGCCCGGGAACAACTCGGGTTTTCCTCCGCTTCGGGCCGCATACTCCCACTCCGCCTCGGTGGGGAGCCGGAAATGGTACCTTCCCTTGTTTAAGGCAATGAGCTTTTGCAGAAATTCCTTTATATCATTACATGAAACCTGCTCCACCGGATAATTGTCGCCCATCTTAAACCAGGAAGGGTTGTTGGCCTTGATCCAGCCCGACATCACCCGCTTCCACTGAGCCTGGATAACCGGAAAACGGCCGAGCCAGAAACCGCCTATCATTACCTCGTGAACGGGAAATTCATTTTTTTTCCCCTTTCCCGCCCATTTTCCACATCCCATTTGAAACAATCCATTTGGGACCCAGATAAATTCCATGCCTACCACCGGCTCCTGCCAGGTATCACCGATCATGTGGCGTCCACGGCTTGCCTGGCTCTTCTCCCCGTAACTAAGCTTATTGTCTTTGTGGCGGCTCGTTTCTTCCCCAGAAGACCCGGAAGACCCGGAAGACCCGGAAGACCGGCCCGACCTTTTTGCGTGCTTTTTTGCCGTTTTTTTGGGTGGGGCGCCAAAGGGCTTTTGCTTTGTTGGTTTTTCCGGACGCCTGGTTATTTTCGACGAGACATCCGCCCCCCCCTTCAGAATATCTATAATCTCGTCGAAATTATCGGGCCGGTCTCCGGGCGAGAACTTCAGGCAGCGCGTGATAAGATCACGTATATCGTCCGGAATATCTTTTCGCCGGAAATAAATCCCGTCATTTTTCATCCTCCGGATACGGTCCGAAAAATTCTCTTTTTCATAGGGAAGCGTTCCACCCCAGATGAAATAAGACACAAAACCATATGAATAAGCAAGGCTGGCCACGTTTGCCGGGCTGCTGTGTGTTATCAGTTCCGGAGCCGACCAGTTGGGAGTGAACTGTGCCTTTGCGGTCGCAGATGCCGTGCTCACACGCTGCACACCTCCGAGATCACCGATCACAAGCTTGTTTGCATTGGTGATAAGGACGTTGGACGGTTTTAAATCCTTTACGATAAAAGCCTCGGAGATATGGGCCGCAAGCCGGTTCAAAATCACAGCCAGTTCCAGCATCAGGCGCCGGGCGTCTTGCGGGGGGACCGGAAAATTATCTAAAACATGGTCCAGAAGATTCTCGGGGCAAATCTCCATGAGTATAACGAGATAAGCCTTGGCGTCGTGTTTTGACACCTCCTTGCCCACGAGATGGAAATCATGTATCTCGACTACCCCCTCACCCTTGATTTTCTCGTAGTATTCCTGGACCACATGGAAATCATGGGAGATTTTGGAATCGAGATCCTTGGGCGTACTGTACGACAAAGACCGCTCCACCATTATGGGAACTACCTTCACCGCCCTTTCCTTCAGGTTGTCCTTGACATGAAAAACGGTGCCGTAAACACCCTCCCCCAGTTTTCTGACCACCTCATAGGTGGGCAGACATTTTTTTATGACCTCTTGCATGGGATCAGCATATCTCCACAATAATAAAGCTTACGTTGTCACTCGGGCCTATGTTTCTGACGGTATTAAATAGCCTTGAGCCGTTGCCGATGGGATCGGGCATCAGCAATTCGTGAATTTCCATGTCCAGCAATATATCCGTCATTCCATCACTGCAGATCAAATACCAGGAGCCGGATTTCGCCTCCTCTTTGGCCAGAAAAACCTCCCTCTCTTCCTGCATATTTTTAAAAATCGGCCCTATTCCGAATTCTATATAATTCTTCAATGGATGCCGAAACGCCCGCTCTCCGCTCATGAGATCCTTGTCGACAAGTTCCTGTACCAGGGAATGGTCATGGGACAGCGGGGTAATTTTTTCCTCCGAAAGCTTGTATACCCTGCTGTCGCCGGCGTTAAAAGCGGTGACCATGGAGTTTTCCAGCAGTATACCGGCAACGGTGGTCCCGCAATTAGGTGAAAGATTTGCAAATGACAAAGACTGGATATCGGCAAGGGCTTCCCGGATGTTATCGGGTGTCAGTGAATTGTTCAGGTGTCGCTGACTGAGCTGTTCGCACACGAAACGACTGGCCCGTTCCCCCGACTCATGCCCGCCCATGCCGTCGCATACGTTCATGAGAAGCCTGTCGGCTTTGTTCCTGGACTTGCGGATAAGCAGGTCTTTTTGAAAAATATCAATGCCGTCGAACAGGCAATCCTGCTGATCCGCCCTGGGGCCGATCAGCATGGCGGAAAATATATTGCACTCCATATGGCAATCCTGTGACTGGAATAAGAAATTATCTGTAAAAATTCATGCCCAAAATTTATGCACGGGCGGCTGGCAGCTTTCACGCATGTCCCGCTAAAAAATTTCTTCCATGCTGACAGAAAAGGCGTAAATATTCAACTATGATTTTGAGTTGTGATTTATAACGGATTCGTAAATACCATCAACCCTGTTACGATGGCTAATATGAATTTATGGCCAGGCCTGACATGTTCAGGAAAAAAGCGTCAATTGTCTCCGGCGACGCCTGAAACCGGACTCGCCCGCCTCGTGGATGAGCGCCCGGTCTATTGATTCCATAAACGGCGAGACAGCCCGTTGTTCATATGAACCAAAAATTTTTCTTTTTTTAGCGCTGCAAAGGTAAAGCCTTTCTTTTGCCCGGGTCATACCCACATAAAAAAGCCGCCGTTCCTCGTTTATATCCGACACCAGGCCGTTTGAGCGGCGTAACGGGAGATACCCGTCTTCGCATCCGGCTATAAATACGACCGGAAACTCAAGCCCCTTGGACGCGTGAAGGGTCATCAGGGCAACCCGCTGGGCCGATCTGTCATAAAAATCAGAATCGGTTTTAAGGGCAAGCGCATCCAGAAAGGCGTTTGCATCATCTCCATAGCCCCTTGCCATTGAGAGCAATGCTTCTATTGCATCGCGCTGTGCGACTCCCCACTGATCCTTCTCAGTTTGCAGAAGAGTTTCACACAGGCGCAAAATCTTTTTTTCAACACGCATGCCGGCGGTATCCGGAAACAGGGTGGTAAGTGACATCATAAACGATAAAAATTCCGAAAGTCCGGCAGGACTCAATTCTATCTCCAAATCATTGCCCATGACCTGTTGCATTCGGGACAGGGATATCCCGGTTTCAGCAAAGATTTTCTTAATGCCCCGGATATCCCTGCGCGTCATATGAGGCAAAAATGCGCCTGCAATGGATACGATATCCATGGGCGCTGCCGCGGCTTCGATGATGCGAAGGGCCGCAATAATTCCCCTTGCCTGCTTTTGCCCAAGCGTATGCGCGCTGCTTGCAAGTAAAAACGGGATACCGGCTTTACCGAAAACCTCGGCAATAATTTCACCCTGGGCCTTTGTGCGGAATAATACGGCAAAATCGGAAAAAGCGCGCTCCCGTGCCGGGCAGGCCCCTTTGTCCCTGCCCTGATCGTGATAGTGAAAACCGAGGCCGCCCACCAGGTCTTCCATGATCCTGCCCATGGCAACGGCTTCCGATTTTCCGGTTTCAGCACGCAGGGAAAATACATGCTCCGGCCCTGAAACTTCGGAATAAAGGGTTTCTGGAGCATCACTTAAGCGGTGGCTGCCCAGAGCCTGGCCTGCGGCACTGAGGATGGCCGGGGTTGAGCGGAAGCATTTTTTGAGAAACACCTTTTTCGTGCCGGGCCAGTCCGTATGAAAGCGCGTAAAATAGGATGGGTCAGACCCCCTGAATCCGTAAATGGACTGATCGGGATCACCTATGGCACAGACTTCGGCCCCAAAGGCGCACAATGCCCGTACCAGACGGTACTGGGCATAATTTATGTCCTGGTACTCATCAATAAATACATGGCTGAATTTATGTTTAAATCGATCTGGAATATCTTTATCCCCGACCCGGCCGTCGGAAATAAGTTTTACGGCAAAAAAGACCAGGTCTTCAAAATCAAAAAGCCGCTCGGCCCCAAGAAGCCCGGCATATGCGCCGTAGGCCGCCGACAGGGCATTTGGCGAAGCCTCCTTTGAAATCCCTGACAGGTCATCATCGGGTGCGAGCATCGCCTGTTTTGCCGATGCGATCAGGTCCGCCATGGCATCTGTGTCTGCGGTTACGGTAATTCCGGCCTTCCTTGCCGACTCCATGGCTTCGGCCACGAGCGCCATCCGGTCGATTTCGTCGGCAATGGCATATCCGGCATACGCGCCGGTCTCCTTTAACAGAGAAAGGGAAAAAGAATGAAACGTAGCTATCTGCGGGAGAACGACACCGGGGCCCAGCATTTTGGCAAGGCGTTCAGCCATCTCGCCTGCGGCCTTGTGGGTAAAGGTTACGGCCAACATCCCTGATGCGGCCGTCTTTTCTTCCGTGATCAGCCTTTCGATCCTGCGGGTCAGGGTATGGGTCTTGCCCGAGCCGGGTCCGGCAACAATTAAAAGCGGGCCTTTTTGGTGAAATACGGCCCTGTGCTGGGCGGGGTCGAGGCCAGGGGCATCTGCTCCATTGACCGGTTCGGGCCGGGGCTCCGTGAAAAGCTCCATTTGAACGGAGGGTGCCTGTTGAACAGGTAAATCCGGGGCAATGGGCGTTTTTTTTGGAACGGCGTTTTTTTTTGTCGCTTTTGAAAAACCAGGAAAAATGGATTTCTGCCCCGCGAAGGCGTCGATCTCGCCATCATTAAAAAGCCTGACGCATCCGTATTCTCCGTCAAAGCCCGGGGTTACATTTACAACTCCCGCACGCATGCGGGAAACCGCCTCGGCAAGGACCGGCATACCGGCCGACCTGATTTCCTCCACCGGCATTATATGAAGGATATGAAGCTCCGGCCCAAGGCTTTTTACGGCCGCCTCAAGGGCCCGCCCCACTCTTTTAGACTTGGGCCCGGTCTTTACGATCTCGGATATAATCTCGGCAAGCGGGACAATGCTGTAATAAGGATGGGTCTTTTCCGGTTTCTCCCCCTCCGGCCGGGTCGCAAGCTCTTCCACCCGGTAGCAGACCCCCAGGGTCAGGGCTTTTCCGCATACAGGGCAGATCCCTTTGTTTTCCATGGTCTGCCGGGGATGGAGGTTGATCCCGCATTTCCGGTGGCCATCCTGGTGATATTTCCCTTCCTGGGGATAGAATTCAAGGGTGCCGAGAAATTTTTCCGGATCACCCGTCTCCATGGCCGAACGGATGGCATCATAGGAGAGGGCGGTATTTAAAAGATTGGCCTCACGCCCGAGGTTGGCCGGTGAATGGGCATCGGAATTGGATATCAGGGTGATCCCGTCAAGATTTCCCACGCGCCAGTTCATCGCGGGATCGGAAGAAAGCCCGGTCTCGACCGCGAAAATATGAGAAGAAAGATCGTCAAAGCATTCTTCTATGCTGTCAAACCCGGATTTTGAACCGAACATGGAAAACCAGGGGGTCCAGATATGGGCTGGAACAAGAAATGCCCGATCATCGGTTTCAAGGACAATTTCAAGGAGATTTTTAGAATCAAGCCCCAGTATGGGCCGGCCGTCGGACTTTAAATTTCCTATGTCCGAAAGCCGGGCGTTAAAACGCTCGGCCGCAGCAATATCGGGCATAAAAACCAGGTTGTGGAGTTTGCGGGTGGCATCGTTTTTCTTGTAGATGCTGCTGATCTCGCATGAGAGCATAAATCGGACGGGACATAAAGACGCCGCATGGATTTCGTGTTTGCATCCGGCCGCCGTTTCGTCGTTCAGCTTAAAAAGCCCGGGCTCGGCTGAAACAAGCTTTTCCCTTATCTCCGCAAGCCAGCCGGGGTGAGTGAAATCGCCCGTTCCCACCACCGTGATCCCCTTGTTTGCGGCAGATATATAAAGACGCTCAAAGTCGAGATTCTTTGCGGTTGCCCTGGAAAAGCGTGAATGGATGTGAAGGTCCGCGATAAATTTCATCTATCGTTAAATCCGTATGCGGCTGTTAAGACCGGGTTTTCGTACAATATGGATGCCCGGAAAAAGATAACGCCGTTTACTTATCACAGTGCGGGATCTACTGCAAACCTTTACCTGTGATCGCGCCGCACAAACGCCGGGGATAATCGCAAAACTATTTGACTTTTTGTCGATTCTGGTTTTAAATAGAATTGGATTGTAGCATTTCCTTTCACAAGATCGTCAATAAACCTGTTATCGCGGAGTGAGCGAAAAAACAGACTCGATACCCCGCCGACCGCGATCAGTTTTGGATTTATGCTCAAATAACACAGCCTGGAAAATTTATAAAAACAAGCCCGGCCAAAGAGAGCCGGCGATCGGTCTTCAGCCGTATTTAGGGTCTGTCTGGAAATAAGTGATACTAATTTTGGAGTCGAGGCGCGTGCCCGGCAAGGCGCGAGGAGGGCGAATACTATACGTATTCAATCGACGAGCAACACAGCCGGGCGGGATGGATCGACGCCAAAATGTATCAGTTATTTATGGACGGGCCCTTAATGACAATCCATTTTAAAAGGGAGGCGCAAATGAAAGGGGCACATTACAAACCAACATTTTTTACAATCTTATGCCTGGCCATTTTTCTGCTGTCCGGCTTTTTCTTATATGCCTGCAGCGGAGGCGGAGGCGGGAATTCACTGGCCATCCAGTTGCAGGGTACCACCGTGGCTCCCAACATAGTAAAACTCAATTTCACGGTGGAAACCACATCTGGCGAACCTGTGGCGGACCTGGCCGTTGGAACCGCCGGAACCTTTACCGTAACCGATGACGCAAAGGCCCTGGTCAATACCGAGGCAAGCTATGTGGTATACCAGGAACCCAAGGACTACTCGCTGTATACGATTGTCATGGTGGACCTTTCCGGGAGCGTTGCGGCAAATGACGCCCTGATGAACGATATCAAAACCAGCCTGAAGGCATTTATCAACCCGATGCTCACAAATGGCCAGATGGTCGCGATTTATGTATTCGATTCCGGAATCCGGATGATCGCCGATTTTACTGACGACAATACCGTTCTGGAAGGAACGATAGACAACCTGGCCGATTATGCCCGCACCGGCACGAGTTCCAATATGTACGGAGCCTTTATCGACGGCCTGAACCTTCTGGACGGCGCCGTAAACGATGATGATGCGCCCTATGTGGCCGGAAGCCTGGTGGTCTTCACCGACGGCATGGACACGACCGGCCGGTTCACCTATGAAGAAACGCTTTCGCGCGTACAGAACACCAGTCATTCCGTATTTCTTATTCTCCATGCCGATCCGGGTATAAAAGAAGCCGGAAAGCTTGAAGCTCTGGCCCCGGCCTATTATGCCGTGATGGATACCGTGGACATCAACGCTGTGGGCACACAGTTCGAAACCATCGAGACAAATCTGAAAAATAAGGCCTCCAAGTTCTACGTCCTTGAATATGCGACTCCCAAAAGGGATAACGACCCGGCCACCGTTCACACGCTGGACGTTCAGTTTACCCACGGGGAAAAACAAAAAGGCAAAATGTCCTATTCATACAACGCCTATTATTTCACCGAGGGCGGGTATATCCAGGTCGAGGACAAAAAGCTGTCATTGTATGACGCCGATGGTGACGGATATTATTCAGTTGACGGCATCATGCACGACTGCGACGACACAAACATAGCCATCTGGGAAGGCTGCGCCTCTGATTGATGCGCCATGGATTGATGCTTGCATATGAAACCGGCCCGGGGACACCCGGGCCGGTTTTCAATAGAAGCCCTCGAAGACTTTTATGCTACGTTCAGACGAGGTCGAAGCGGTCAAGGTTCATTACCTTGTTCCACACCGCTACAAAGTCGTTCAGGAACTTCTCCCGGGAGTCCTCACATCCGTAGACTTCCGCCAATGCCCGGAGTTGGGAGTTCGAACCGAAGATGAGGTCGACACGGGTGCCGGTCCACTTGAGTTCGCCGCTCTCGCGGTCACGCCCCTCAAACACGTCTTCGTCTTCCGAGGTTGCCTTCCACGTCGTGCCCATGTCTAGCAGATTCACGAAAAAGTCATTGGTGAGCGTTTCCGGCCGCCTGGTGAAGACGCCGTGCGGGGACTGCCCGAAGTTGGCATTCAAGACACGCATACCGCCAAGGAGAACCGTCATCTCAGGAGCGGTCAGCGTCAGCAGTTGCGCACGATCAACCAGCAACTCCTCTGCCGATACGGAGAATTTGGTTTTAAGATAGTTGCGGAACCCGTCTGCCTTTGGTTCGAGTACGTGAAATGATACTACGTCGGTCTGCTCCGGCGACGCATCCGTGCGTCCCGGTGTGAAAGGAACGTTTACATCGTGACCGGCATTCTTTGCAGCCTGCTCGACACCTGCGCATCCACCCAGGACAATCAGGTCGGCAAGCGAAACCTTTTTACCGCCTGACTGCGTGCTGTTAAACTCCTGTTGTATTCCCTCAAGGGTCTGCAGCACAGCCGCAAGCTGCTCAGGCTGGTTGACCTCCCAACCCTTCTGCGGCGCAAGACGGATGCGCGCCCCGTTCGCCCCGCCGCGCTTGTCGGAGCCGCGGAATGTGGATGCCGACGCCCAGGCCGTCGAGACCAGTTGGGAGACAGACAGGTTTGAAGCGAGGATATTGCCCTTAAGGTCTGCGATGTCCTGCGTGTCGATCAGCTCATGATCGACTGCCGGCACCGGGTCTTGCCAGATCAGTTCCTCCGCCGGGACCTCCGGGCCGAGATAGCGCGAACGGGGGCCCATGTCGCGGTGAGTCAGCTTGAACCACGCCCGGGCAAACGCATCCGCGAACTCTTCCGGGTTCTCGTGGAACCTTTTTGCAATCGGCTTATAGATTTGATCCATCCTCAGAGAGAGATCTGCCGTGGTCATGATGGTCGTAACCAGCTTTGACGGATCGTGAGCGGCAGGCGCGAGATCCTTTTCGTCCGGATTGACCGGGACCCACTGGTAGGCGCCGGCAGGGCTTTTCACCAAATTCCAGTCATAGCCGAACAGCAAATCGAAATAACCCATATCCCACTTAATCGGGTTCGCCGTCCACGCCCCCTCGATGCCGCTGCTGATTGTATCGTCGCCTTTACCGCTTTCGAAACTGCTCTTCCAGCCGAGCCCCTGTTCCGCCATGGGGGCAGCTTCCGGTTCAGGGCCGACCAGCGCCGCATCGCCCGCGCCATGGCATTTGCCGAAGGTGTGACCGCCGGCGACCAGCGCGACGGTCTCTTCGTCATTCATGGCCATGCGGGCAAAGGTCGTTCGAACATCACGGCCGGAGGCGACCGCATCCGGTTCGCCGTTCGGCCCTTCAGGGTTCACGTAGATAAGGCCCATCTGCACAGCGGCGAGGGGATTTTCAAGGTCCCGGTTGCCGGAGTAGCGATTGTCATCCAGCCACTCGCTCTCGGTACCCCAGTAAATATCCTCTTCCGGCTCCCAGATATCCTCGCGCCCGCCCCCGAAGCCGAAGGTCTTAAATCCCATCGATTCAAGGGCGCAGTTCCCTGCGAGGATCATGAGGTCGGCCCAGGATATCTTGTTGCCGTATTTCTGCTTGATCGGCCAGAGCAAACGGCGCGCCTTGTCGAGGTTCACGTTGTCCGGCCAACTGTTAAGAGGCGCCAGTCGCTGATTGCCGGAGCCTGCACCGCCGCGGCCGTCGTTCATACGGTATGTGCCGGCACTGTGCCAGGCCATGCGGATAAAGAGCCCCCCGTAGTGACCGTAATCTGCCGGCCACCAGTCCTGCGAGTCGGTCATCAGCGCATAGAGATCCTTCTTTACAGCCTCCAGATCGAGTTTCTTGAATTCGTCTGCGTAGTTGAATGCTTCACCCATCGGGTTGCTCATGTGAGAATGCTGATGAAGAATTTTGAGGTTCAACTGGTTCGGCCACCAGTCCCGGTTCGATGTGCCACCACCGGAAATGGGTTTGCTCGACCTGCCCGTTACCGGGCACTTGCCGCCTTCATTAGTCATATCGCCCTCCTCGTTTTTTTGATTAAAGAAATCAGGTATTATTTGATAACAACTATCAATTAAAGGCAAAAAAAATATACTAAACTTTTTCTGCCATACAATCGCTGCATATACCGAAAAAGTCCAACCTATGATTCAGAATTTTAAAATCAGTCTCTAATACGACCTCTTTTTTCATTTCATCCAGGATATCCAGGTCCGGATCGACAATTTTTTTACACTTGATACAGATGACGTGGGGATGGTTGGCAGGATTGTTTCCATCATATCGGTTACTCCATTCCGGGAACCCTAACTCAAGAACTTCACCCAATGATTTAATTAATACAATATTTCTGTATACAGTGGCAAGACTCATTGTCGGAAAATCTTTTTTGATTTGATCATAGATATCTTCAACACTTGATGGCCTTCACTTTTGGCAAGGATTTTAACAATAGCCAGTCGCTGTGGAGTTATCTTATGGCCATTATCCCTTAATTTTTGAATGATGATTTCAAATCTTTTTTTATGATTTGCCAACTATATTTTAAAAGGCCCCGCGCAGGCGCTGATGGCGCTTCGTGCTATTAAAATAGAAAATCGGATAGTTGTGTAAATAGTAATTGACCTGCATATAATTGTATGCCAGAATTTTTCGCTGAATCAGCACATGTAATGTAATAGTTTGAGGGTTAAAAAACACAGGAGATGCCGTAAGAGGAAGTGAAAGAGCAGGGTGTTATTGTTGCCGATTCTCTGCTTGAGGTGTTTTCAAAACATGAAGGTTTTTCCTTCCCCGTCGGCAGAGTAAAAAATCTTTTTTTATATCCTGTAAATTTTTATGGGATATCTTGAAGATGTTGAAAAGTATTAAAATACAGCAAAGGTAAAATATCTGACCCATACAATCGACCGGGCCACCAATTATGCCGGTAACCGGATGGATACGGTTATAAACGAAAGGACATGAAAATGGGAAAGCGTCTTTTACTGGTTGGTGGCGGTCATGCCCATATGATGACCCTGGCCGCGTTGCACCGGTTTGTTGAAAAAGGTTTTACGCCCACGGTGATCGGGCCTTCGGCGTATCACTATTATTCCGGGATGGGACCGGGGATGCTGGGGAAGGTGTACGCCCCGGAGGAAATCCGGTTTGCCATAAAAGATGTGGTGGAAAACCAGGGGGGCAAATTTATTCTCGGCAAGGCGGCCCGGGTGGATCCCGAAAACAGGATTGTCTTTCTGGAATCAGGCCGGGAGGCACCCTATGATGTGGTTTCCTTTAACGCCGGCAGCCAGGTTCCCGAACTGAACATCGAAGGTAATTCGGAAAACATCTATCCGGTAAAACCCATTGAAAAACTTCAGGATGCCCAGGCACGGATACAGGCGCTTCTTTTACAAAGACCCATCAGGATCGGCGTGGTCGGCGGCGGCCCGTCGTCCGCCGAAGTCGCGGGAAATGTCTGGCGGCTTGCTGCGGATACGGGGAAATACGCCGCCGAAATCATAATTTTTTCAGGCGATACATTTATGGGCCGCTTTCCCGAGGCAATCCGGAAAAGGGTGATGGCGTCCCTTTCCGGCAGGGGCATAAGGGTTTTAGAGCATTCCCTTGTCAGAGGAATCCAGTCCCAAAGCCTGATCCTTAAAACCGGCGAAAAACATCCGCTGGATTTTATTTTCCTGGCCCTTGGGGTCAGGCCCTCCCCCATTTTTAAGGCTTCAGGCCTGCCCACCGGCCCCGATGGCGGCCTGCTGGTGAATAAATACCTCCAGAGCACGGCATACCCTGACATATTCGGAGGAGGAGACTGCATTTATTTTCAGGACCGGCCGCTTGACAAGGTGGGGGTCTATGCCGTTCGGGAAAATCCCGTTCTTTTGCAAAACCTGATGGCACGGCTTGAAGCTAAACCCCTTGTCCCCTTTGATCCCGGTGGAGACTACCTTTTGATTTTCAACATGGGCGACGGCACCGGTGTTTTGCACAAACAATGGCTTACCTTCGCCGGCCGGCCGGCCTTTTTGATCAAGGATTATATTGACAGGCGGTTCATACGGAAGTTTCAATAATAGGCAACCAACCGATAATAATAAATCGATAGGCCTCATGTGTACTCGTTCATATTTGATATGACAAATGCCTATGTCACAGATATTTCGCGATATAATTCTCGATGCCGTTGATAACTCCATTCACATTTGATGTCTTTGGAATAAGATATCGTTCTGATACGAATGCTCCTTCGGCTGGAACTTCTTCTTCTGTAATCAACGAAGAAAGAAATACAACGGGTATGTCTTTTGTCAAAGATTCCAGGGAAAGTATATGAGCAACTTCATTTCCCGGGATTCCATCCATTACGAGATCTAATATTATCAAATCCGGTTTTTCTTTTTTTGCAAGCACAAATCCCTGCATACCTTCCAGTGAAAAAATTACTTTATTGTTTCCGTTTTTTTCCAGTTTTAACTTCAACAGCGAACAAATCCGTTGGTCATCATCAATCACCAAAATTTTTTTCTTGTCCGTCATAACGAGCCTCCTTATTTTATTGTGCAGAAATACCCCTATATGTACTCAATTTGAATACAATCCAGATAATGTTTCAATTTCTCCAGCATTTTTTCAATTTCAATCAAATCTTTTCCTTTGGCGGCCTCTTCAATCACCATTCCCAATTTCCCGAGATCAGTGAATTCATACATCATGGCTGATCCTTTCAAGCTGTGACCGATCCTTCGAAGCGTTTCACTATCTTGTTTTTCCAGCGCTATGCTCATGGCTGTTAAGTCACTCTTGGTGTGCGCCATAAAATCAGGAATCAATGCTTCGAGTTCGGCATCTATCTTGACGATATAATCCGAACGCTGATTTTTTTGATCATCAATCTTATCTGGTGTCGTGTCTGGGGTGGTTTCTATGGTCGGGTCCGGGCAGGTTTGTTCGCCATCCTGATCCATGATAGCCCCGGCGCGGGCAAACTGAAGGATTTTTTCAATCAGGAGCTGCTTTTTAATGGGTTTTGTCAGATACCCACTACAACCGGCGGCAAAACATTTTTCCCGATGTTCACGAAACGCATGAGCGGTCAGGGCCAGCACAGGGGTCTTGTCTCTCCCGGTTTCCTGTTCCCATTTTCGGATGGCCCGGGTTGCGGAGAATCCATCCATTTCCGGCATCTCAATATCCATCAAAACAAGATCATACCGGTTGCGGGTATATTTTTCCATGGCGATTCTTCCATTTTCGGCCATATCAATGGTGATTGGCGAATTTTTTAAATATTGCTTCATGAGTTTTCGATTGGGCTCAATGTCTTCCGCGATGAGAATCCGCATTGTGGGCAGCGTCATTTTTTCAAATTTTCGAACAGATGGGTTATATTCAGCAATCTTCTCCTTCTTTCCCAGGCCAATCAATATTCCTTCCAGTAGCTCAACACGTCGATACGGCTTTACAATGTATGAGGCGATATTTAATTCACGGGCGCGCGCTTTTTCCTCAATGGCGTCACTTGAGGTCAGCATGACCAATCGGGGCAGGCAGGTGAGTGATGGCGCCATCGTGTTAATTCGTTCAGCCACCTGAAAACCATCCATTTCCGGCATTCTCAAATCCAGAAGAATCATGTGAAAGGGTTTTCCGTTTTTGTCGGCATCGGCAATCGCTTGAATCGCCCGTGCGCCGCTTTCAGACTCGCTCACCGTTGCGCCCCAGGCGGAAAGCAGTTCTCGGCATATCTGGCGATTAGTCTCATTGTCGTCAACAACAAGAATATCCATCCCTTCAAGTTCGGCCGGAGATGCAATAACACAGGACGGTATCTGTTCCGCCTTCGGTAATCTGGCGGTGAAGAAAAATCGGGTCCCCCTTCCTTCCTCGGATTCGATCCAGATATGCCCGCCCGTGAGTTCCACGAGGCGCTTGCAGATGGCAAGTCCCAATCCGGTTCCGCCATACTTGCGGGTAACCGATGTGTCCACCTGCGAGAAACTGTCAAAAATTAACTGCTGTTTTTCTTTCGGGATGCCAATTCCCGTATCCCGGACACAAAATTGAAGCAATTCGGGATCATCCAGATGTTCAACATCCAGAACCACTTCCCCGTAATCGGTGAACTTGATGGCATTGTTCAAGAGATTTATAAATATCTGTCTTAACCTGGTTGGATCACCGATTCGGAACGGTTGAACATCCATCGCAACCCGACAATTGAGTTCCAATTTTTTTTCATGTGCTTTAACTGCAAGTATTTTACCTGCGGTTTCCACTAAATCCCTAAGATCAAAAGTTGTTTCCTCAAGAGCCATCTGTCCGGCTTCGATTTTTGAAAAATCCAGAATGTCGTTGATGATTGAAAGCAGAAGTTCTCCTGAGGAATTGATCGTCTTCACATAATCCATGAGTTCAAAAGGCAGGCTGGCCTCTGATAAAAGTTCAGTCGTGCCTAGAATCGCATTCATCGGGGTTCTGATTTCATGTGACATATTGGCCAAAAATTCGCTTTTGGATTTTGTAGTGGCTTCTGCCGCTTCCTTTGCTTTTTTGAGTTCCATTTCAGCATTTCTTTTCAAAGTAACATCCCGTATCACCCCTCGAAATCCGATTGGTTTACCCTCTGAATCTTTTTGCAAAGAAACAAAACCTTCCACATAAAGCTTCCGTCCTGTTTTCGTAATTATTTCCCATCCAATAAGCTTGGGCTTATCAGTTAAAAATACTTCATGGAATTCATCAAACACTCTTCGGGCCGCCACGTCATCCATAAATTCCTTACAATTTTTATTCATTAATTCATCAGGCTTACAATCAAGCGATACCACAGTGGCTTGGTTAAAAAATACAAAATTGCCGGCAAGGTCAAATTCAGTGTAAAGATCCTCCATGTTGTCAAGAATATTCCGATATTTTTCCTCACTTTCACTTAAGGCTTCTACTGCTTTCTGTCTTTCTTTAATTTCCGATTTTAAATATTCATTTGTCAGCTTGAGTTCTCCGGCAAGCCGGGCGTTGTTGATGGCGGTAGCAACCTGAGGAACAAAGCGTTGAATTTTTTCGAGGTCACTTTTGTTTAAATTAAAAAATGCTTTTGTATTTCCAAATCCCATAACCCCAATGATCTGGTTTTGAATTTCAAGAGGAACAAAAAGGTATGCCTTGGCCGAAAACATACGATAAATTTCTCTGTCGCAGGGTACCATCAATGGTACCATTTCCGGCGAGATATTTGGCAGATAAAGCGGTTTTTTTCTAATAACCGGCGACACAAAAACACTATGGCGCTCATTTAAAGAAATGCGATTGCTTTTAACTCTTTCCAATTGATCATGGGGTGACTCATCCCCATAAATTTTGATAAAAACCAGTTCCTGGGTTTCTTCATCGATCAACTGAATACTCATCTGGTTAAATTGAAATACTTCCCGTAATGCCTCACCCACAGTGGCGGTCACTTTATCCAGATCAAGTGTTGAATTAACTGTTTGGATGACCTGATTGATGTGGGCAATTTCATGTTCCTTGGCTTTGGTTTCAAGCAACGCCAGCTGTGTTTCTTCCGCCAGCCGAGCATTATTGATGGCAGTGGCAACCTGAGAAACATATTGCTGGGCTCTTGATATATTTTTTTGGCTTAAATCAAATTCCTGGGTGGTGCCATAAAAAGTCACACAGCCAATGGTCTGATTCTGTACTTCAAGAGGAAGCATAAGGATCGAAACAAAGGGAAGAACTGCCCAAATCTGTTTGTCTAAGGGGAGCATCGGGGTTTCATCGGTAATGCCGGAAAAATATACAGGTTTTTTATTATAAACAACAAAGGTCGAAAGTGAATTTTTTTCTTCAATTGATATATTCAGGGTTTTCCAACGGGTTAAATGTTCTTCTGTAATAGAATCCCCATAGGCTTTTTGTAATTGAAGCGTTTTCCGCTTCGGGTCCAGGAGCTGAATGGAGATGTGGTCAAAGCTGAAAACACTTTGAATCGCCTCTTGTACGAAAACCATTACTTTATCAAGATCCAGCGTGGAATTGACCGCTTGAACGACTTGGTTAATGCGGGAAATTTCCTGTTCTTTAATCCGCGTTTCTTCCAGCGCTGTTTGAAGTTCTGATGTGCGCTCTTCAACTTTTCTTTCAAATTTTTCAAGGAGATTTGCATTTTCAATACACGGACCCAGAGACAGCCCTAAGCGCTGGACAAATTCTTTCTCATCAGTTGAATAAATAGTACCGTCAATTTTATTCCCAAAAAGGATCAGGCAGATCAGATTTTCTTCAAAGTAAACCGGCAGAATCAGTTCCGATTGAAGTAATCGATCTCCGGTTTCTAAAAACATATTATGATCTATCATCCATTCCTCAATCTGCTCTATAGAGGCTGAACTTCGATGGTCATCAAACATTGATATAAGGGGATGGTTTGGAACTACTTTTATATCTTCATCCATAACCTCAAATTGATTTTTTGAGGAGAATAAGCTCCTTTTCGGATTCAGGTATTCACGTCCTTCCAAACCATATGAATTTTTCAGCGGTTTTTTTTCATCCAACGATTCGGGATAAATACTAAAAAGCATCGTTAAATANNNACAATTCTTTTAATATGCAATCTTTAACGATGCTTTGAATTGCTAAACGGTTATGCCCTTTGGATAGATTGTCTGTCAGTGAAGTGAAAATTTCATCCAGCCGGCCTTTTTCATGGCCGAAAAACAGGGATAAAATATTGTTCCATACAAAAAGAACACCTTTGTAAAAGAGGAGAACAGAAACCATTCCTGCAAGGTATAAGCTAACGGGCCTGTCCGTTGGGAAGATAGATTTTAACGCCGAGGCCATGGCTAGAAGGATGAATATCAGCCCAATCCAAAAGATTATTGACCGGGTGATTCGCATTGTTTCCTTCAGATTTTGTTTAAACAGGCCGTATGCGAAAAGCAAAAACAAAATGAAGGCAAAGTTGCCGGGAGGGTAGAGTTCAAACCCCTTGATGGCAGGTATGTCACCAAGCGTCAGGACTGCGTATCCTGCAAAGCCCGATGTCAGATAAAAAATACGATGCTTTTGAAAGGGGTTGGATTCGCGCATATAGGCTTTAATCAATAAATAGACGCTATAACTGGTCGCTATGATGGAGTAAGCGCCGAAGATATCAAAAACAATGCCGCCTTTTGCAAAAAATCCCCAATAATAGGGGAACATATCGTAGAAATAGTATTTTGTCTGAGTAATTGGAGATAGAAGCAAACTGACAAAGTAGAAACTATATACAACCCACCACATTTTTTGGCGGCGAATCACAAGATAAGTAAGGTGCAAAGACAGCGCAGGAACAAAGACAAAAAAGAGGTGGTCCCAGCGATTGAGTTGTAAACCGATTGTTGGGTCGACTATGATTCCATTAAGCAGGATGTCTATATTTAAAAAGCTCCACAATAGACATATTAAGGCAAAAATTAGTGATTCCTTTTGCGCCTGCCCCATCCGGAGCGACAATATCGCTAGAAAACAGCTGCAAATAAAAGTAAGAAGGGGTGGAATACCATAAGGAACAATGCGACTTGAGATGTAAGCCCAGCTAAAATCTCCAATAGCCCAATAACAGATGGGGATTAATGCTGTATATCCGGCCACCACTATAACTTTGACTATGTTATTGAGAATGCGCCGCTTGGCGTATCGATTGATTTGTATTATGTCGTGACGGAATATTCCGTATGCCATTATCAGAATAGGTATAAAGGTGAAGTTTCCGAGCGGGTATATTTCAAAGCCGTTTAATGCAGGGAGATCGCAAAAGTTCAGTATTGCAATAATTATAGCTGCGGCCAGTACATAGAGATACCTTTTTTTGACATTGACATTGGTTTCGGAACGATTTGCCCTATAAAGCAATATAATTCCCCATATTGTGGCAATAGATGCCGCTATACTGAAAAAATAAAAGCCAATATTTCCTTTAGCAAAAAATCCCCAATAATATTCATATGACCCCTGAAAATAAAAGGGCGTCTGGGTAAGGGGCATTAGGACAAATCCAATCAGATAGCAGGGATACACAAACGTCCATCTTTGTTTTCGATTTATGATGGAATATACGAAATGGACAATAAGCCCTAATTGATTCACCAGAAAAAGATGACTGGCCCGGCTGACTTGAAGGGCCAGATTTTTATCCGCGAGCAGCATATTCATCGTTATGTCCAGGTTGAGAAATCCCCAAAGTGTACAGATTAATGCAAAGAGAACTGTTGGCGTCCTAAGGGCTGTCTGCATAAAACAAATGGTAGCGATAATAAAACATGAAAGAAAAGACACAATAGGCGGAAGTGCATAAGGGATAATACGATCATGGAGATTTGGATAAAATACATTTTGTTTGGCGATAAGCCATAAAATAATACTTGCGATCAAAGGAAACCATACGAACAGGATCATGAGCCTTGGAATGAAATCTTTGGATAATCCTTTTTTCGCTACTTCAAGAAGTTTGTGCTGGAGCAGTCCATAGGCCATCAGTCCCATGGGAATGAAACCAAAATTGCCGGGCGGATAAACCTCTACACCAAGTATCGGGAATATATTGCCAAGCGTTAGGGCGGCATTTGTAAAAACTCCATATAAAATAAATTGGGCTTTTAGCTTTTGAGCTGGATTAGTAGCGTGTTTAAACATCATCCAGAGGATGTACGCAGTATAAATCGTGGCTAAAAAACCGATAGCCCCGAAAATTTGAAAAGCCGGCCCACCTTGAGTAAAAAATCCAAAGAAATACTTTTTTATGTCATAGAAGTAATAATCGGTTTGTGTAAAAAAGGCCATTATCAGGCTGAAAAGATATAAACTCCAAACCAGTTTTTTCCGATTGCGAATACCCGCCACTTCATGGATAAAATGGACGCCAACCGGAATGATGAATACGTAAAACATGTGGTCGAACCGGCTGATGGACAGCGCAACCTCTTTTGAATTGCAGATTGTTATAAGCGTGACATCCAGGTTCATAAATGCCTGAAGCAGGCAATAAATCGTAAAAAACTTGTTTTCAAGTTTAGTCCTTCCAGCCTGGATTGTGAGTGCTGCCAGGATAAAACATACAAGAGAGGTCAGAAACGGCGGAATGGCATACGGATACAATAAATCGAGTTGGAATAATGAATTCATTTCAGGAACCTCTCATTTTAAAATCCTATCCCAAGTTTAACAGGCGATTCTTAAAAGGATATAAAATCAGGCCATTGCAGCTTGAATTTTTTGAATTCCGGGGACAATTCCGGGGACATCGCACCAATTAATTCCTATCGTCCCTATACCCGAATTCTCCGGCGTCCTGTGAAGACGATGCTTACCGAATGCTTTCTACGGATCGTAAGGGCCGATTCTTTTACCTTTTTCCGCATACCATAATATTGTATTGAAAATAAAGAGGAAAATTTCAAAGAGACTGTAGGATTTGTCTGGTTTTTTTGTAGGTGTTTATTCTGCATCTGAGCGAATTTGGGGTGCCACGGTGAATATGGACGGGCATCGACAGGAAAAAATTTGGCGGAACGTAGTCGACTGTTTTCGCAGACTCTTCGGCAGATGTGAATGGCACCGGGTCTTGATTAGCGCCATCAATAATAAGCGGTACTGGGTTGCGGCCTATCCCTTCTATTTGTTTATATTAAATATCCACAAAATCATCAAAAAAACGGTTGACAGGCTTTTTTTTGCATTGTATACGGACTGACCAGTCGGTCCGCTATGGGCATATGTCTTTTCCCGAGAAAAACCGGACAGGAGAAAAACGGGTATGAAGAAAAAAATCGTTATAGAAAAATCGGGCGGGAGAAACCTCCTGCTTTACGCGGAGGTGGGGAAATTCTTTTCTCCGGACGGGATTCTTTGCCAAGATGTTTTTGAAAAGTTTGTCAGGGAAAAATTTCAGCAGTTCAGGACGGAATTTGAGGCGGAAGACGAATTTGCCGAAAAAGCCGGCGACTGGATATATGAGTATATATCCCGGCTTCTGGGGTATCTGAACGAACGGGGAATGACCCGGGCGTCGGCCCGGATTTTAAAAATCGCCGCCACCGAGTCCTCACGGTTCGGGCTTAAAAAGATCACGGTTTCGCCGGAATACATGGAGGATATCCTGTCCAGCATAAACATAGTCCCTGCCGGCAGGGACAACCGGAAGGATGGGATCGCTGAAAAGAGGAGCCGGATTTTTACGGCGGCAATCAAGGTGTTTGCGGAAGAAGGCTTCCATGGCGCGACCATTGATAAAATCGCTTCGGCCGCAGGCATTGGAAAGGGATCGATTTACAGGTACTTTAAAAGCAAGGAAGTCTTACTGGACGAGTTGCTTACGGAAAAATTTACCGAAATCGTGGATCGTATCAACAAAATCGCTTCCAAGGATTCCAGTGTCCTTGAACTATCGCGCGAAATGATCGAATCGTGGATTTTTTTCATTCAGGACAATCACCTTTTATATCGGCTCATCCAGAGCGAGGCCATATTCCGACGTTCCGGGCGGCAAATATTTTTTTACGATTACCTTATCGCCCGGCTTCCAATGTTCAAGGAAAGGATCGTTTCCCTGAACCGCGACAACAAGCTGAAAACAACCGATTTTTACACGGTATGTTATGGGGTCCTCGGTTTTATCGACGGGGTTGTTCACAAATGGTACCGCTGTGAAATGGATTACCCGCTCACCGATGAGATCCCGGTTATTTTAGAAGTCCTCTTTAATGGATTCGTGGGCGAAAGCATAACACGGCAGCGTTTTTTTATTCCATCGGAAGAAAAAGAAGAAAGGAGGGGCGACAATGAACAATAATAAGACCGCGCTGGTGTTTCCCGGACAGGGAACGCAGCGGCCGGGAATGGGACGCGATTTTTATGACAATATCCCCGTAAGCCGCAATACATTTGAAGAGGCCTCGCAAACCCTTGGGTGGGACGTGGCGGCCCTCTGCTTTGGCGACGACGAAAGGCTCGACCTGACCGAGTACGCCCAGCCGTGTATCCTCGCCACGGAGATCGCGATGTATCGCGGCATTGCTTCCCTGTACGGATTTGAGCCCGATTATTTCGGCGGGCACAGCCTGGGGGAATATACGGCATTGGTGGCCGCGGGCGTCATCCCGTTTTCCGATGCGCTGAAAACCGTCCAGGCCAGGGGGCGCCTGATGCAGCAGGCCTCTCCTCCGGGAACCGGCGGCATGGCGGCGGTTATTGCCGAACATCTTGATATCGACGGTATTGCCAAAACGCTGGAAGGGCTTCCCCTGGATGTGGCCAATATCAATTCTTCGGACCAGGTGGTGATCAGCGGCCGGGCCGACAGCATGGATATTGCGCAAATTCGCCTTGAACAGGCGGCAAAAACCGGTCAACCGCTCCGCTTTGTCCGTTTAAATGTAAGCGCGCCGTTTCACAGCCGGTTCATGCTCGGCATAAAAGATGCCTTTAAAAATGTCCTGGACTCCATTTCGGGGGCCTTGAATCCCGATACCGCAGGCAGGGTAACTTCTAATTATACCGGTGGCTTTCATTCGGGCGGCACGGCAAAACTCATTGAGTCGCTGGTGGCCCAGTTGAGCAATTCGGTAAAATGGCGGGAAAATATGCAGGCGCTGGCAGACAAGGCATCTCAAATTTATGAGGTCGGCCCGAATCGGCCTTTAAAAAGATTTTTTACGGATATCGGAGTCAACTGCCGTTCCATAACCTCTTTTGCGGCGGCAAAACGCGAATTTGCATAGTGCGGACGCACTAGATGAAAGGAAAACACAATGAAATTTAATCCGGATTTCTGGGCGATTATTATTGGCGGTTCAAGCGGGTTCGGACTTGCGACTGCAGAAAAACTGGCCGCCCACGGCATGAACCTTTGCATTGTACACAGGGACCGCCGCGGTTCAATGTCGAAAATTGAGCCCTGTTTTGAAAAATTAAGGTCAACCGGCGTCTCGGTTCTCACCTTTAACCTGGACGGGCTTTCAGTCGACGGCCGCACCCGCGTGCTCGATGCTCTGGCGACAGAACTCGGAAACACGGGAAGGGTCCGGATGCTGCTGCATGCCGTGGCCTTTGGCAATCTTAAGCTGCTTGTTCCCCATACTGTTTCCGATGCACCCGGATTGACCCGGAAAAAGATCGCTCAACAGGCGGATATAGCCCCGGACGTTTTTGACCGGGTTGTGGGCGATGCCTTTGAAAACGGGGCGGATTGTCTGCATGCGCTTGTTGACCCGCCTGAATACAACACCCGGCAATTTCTCGGAAAGGAAGATTTCGCCCGCACCATCCAGGCCATGGGATTTAATATCGTCGAGTGGGTGGCCGATATTTTTGAGCGAAAATTCTTTGCAAAAGACGCGCGGGTGCTCAGCCTGACCAGCGAGGGGAACAGCGTTGCCTGGAGAGGGTATGCGGCGGTCGCGGCGGCCAAGGCGGTCCTGGAGTCGGTTTCCCGGGCCATGGCGGTGGAGTTTGCCCCCTATGGGCTGCGGTCAAATATTATTCAGGCGGGTGTAACGGATACGGCGGCGTTGCGCGCCATACCCGGTAACAGGCATATCAAGGCCCGGGCAGGCCTGAGAAATCCCTTTGGACGCCTGACAACGCCCGAAGACGTGGCGAATGTAATATTTCTTTTGTGCCTGGATGAAGCCGCCTGGATCAACGGGGCGCTTATATGTGCGGACGGCGGCGAAAGGATTTCCTGATGACGCCGTAAAAAGTCCGTCTGCGGCGTGGCCTTGCATACGAAGCTTTTTACGACGCCATCAACACATAGGAACAACGATGAAATATAGCGAATTCTTAAAACAAAACCACTTTGATTTTGAAAGCCTGCTGGCGTTTTCGTACGGGCGGCTTATCGAAGACCCGCCGAAGGACTTTGATGCGCGCCTGCCCGCGCCCCCTTTCCTGATGATGGACCGCATTTTATCGATTACCAGAAAAGGCAGCCGGGGAAGGATTGTGGCCGAGCAGGATATCCGTCTGGATGCCTGGTATTTTCAATGCCATTTTCCGGGCGACCCGGTTCAGCCCGGCTGCCTGTGCGTTGACGCCATCTGGCAGTTGCTCGGATTTTATTGTGTCTGGTGCGGTGCGCCGGGAGCGGGAAGGGCCCTGGGATGTGAGGAGGTTGTATTTACAGGCCAGATCCGTCCCCACAACAGGGTCGCCCGCTTTGAAATCGATATTGTCCGTTTTCAAAGCCTGAAACAGGCCGGTTCAAGCATTGTTATCGGCAACGGCAATGTCTTTATTGACGATGAACTGAT
>JAADHK010000029.1:42572-51882 GCA_013151835.1 Deltaproteobacteria bacterium | reverse complement strand
GATCACATCTTTGACTCCGGCAAAGATGGCTGATGTGAGGCGCGCAGTCCGTTTTGCCCTCGACATTTAAGACAGGACGGCCAGCCAGTCAGTCCACCTGACGGGTGTTTCGCTTCGCTCCACACCGGCAGGTGACTTCCGCGTTCGACGATAGGTGTAATAATTTTGCCCTTGACAATAAGTCTGAATTTGGTGTCATATTCAGACTGGAGGTAATAATATGAACATTACAAGTGATATAAAATCGATTACCTATTTAAAATCAAAAGCAGCAGATTTATTAAATCAAATTAATATGACTCATCGTCCTGTTATTATAACTCAAAATGGTGAGCCGCGCGCTGTGCTTCAAGATCCTGAGAGTTATGAGAATATGCGTAATGCAATCGGAATATTAAAGGCGATTTCCCAAGGCGAATCAGACATAAAAAATGGGGAAATAAAATCCCAGGAGGATGTGTTCAATGATATAGAACGCTCATTAAAAGAAAAGCTTAAATGAATCAAATATATGAAATTGTTTGGGCACATGTTGCAGAAAAAGATTTAAAAGAAATTCTTGGCTATATCGCAATTGATAGTCCAGCAAATGCGTTAAATATTTTTAAAAAAATCAAAAATAAAGCAGCAAGTCTTTACACTATGCCTGAAAGATGCCGGATTGTTCCAGAACTTAAAAACCAAGGTATTACGCAGTACAGAGAATTAATTGTACCACCCTGGAGAATTATGTTTAGAATTTCAGATATGAAAGTTAACATTTTATCCGTTTTAGATTCCAGACAAAACATAGAAGATATTTTATTAAAAAGACTTATCAATATGAAATAGCATAGCTGCGAACAAATGATGGCGTCGTAAAAAGTCCCATCTACTGCGTTGTAGCGGGTCGCGAAATGCTCTCGATTACCCTGCTCGTTATAAAAAACACCTTAAAGATAAAGCGCCACCGTTATTGTTCGGCGCAGGAGATCGCTTCCTGCTGAATGGCGGTGGACTTGGCATTGTCGGCTCACGTAATGTGGATCAGGAAGGTGAAGCCTTTACCCGTCAGATCGCAGAGCTCTGTGCCTATAATCGAATGCCGGTTGTTTCCGGAGGCGCTCGGGGCGTTGATCAGACTGCCATGAATACCAGTTTGGATGCAGGTGGTTTAACCATAGGTATTGTTGCGGAAAACCTCCTTAAAAAAAGCGTGGAACGCAAGAATCGCCATGCGATTGCCGAGGGGCGTTTGCTGCTTATCACCCCCTATCATCCAAATGCTCGCTTTACAGTGGGAACTACCATGGATAGAAACAAACTGATCTATGCCATGGCGGATTATAGTCTGGTGGTCAGTGCCGAACATAAAAAAGGTGGCACCTGGAATGGTGCCACAGAAGAGCTAAGACGAGATAATCCACGGACGGTTTTTGTGAGAACCGGAGGCAATGTACCTCAGGGAAATAGTAAGTTGCTGGAATTGGGGGCTATTGAATGGCCGGAACCCATTGCAAAAAACAATTTTAAAGGGCAACTTACCGAAATAGCAGCAAGCAATAAACCGCTTAAAAAAAGCTGTTAATGATGGGCACATTAAAAAATATTCACGACCAGTGCGCTATGAAGCAATAAAAAGAACTTTGGTACAACAAGGCGCTCCATAGCGACAGTGGAGACAACTGGAGTATTGTTGAAAGCTCAAGTAACATTCATTGATTTTATCCTGAAAAATTGGCTGATAATTGCGCCTGGTGCCGGCGTAGCTCTGACAAGTTTTTATACAAAGCATTTTCCGGTCTATTCAGTTCAGGAAATACAGGTATTGTTCATTCTGTTTGTGCTGTTTATTGCAGTTAATGGCCTGCAAAAAAGTGGGCTCATATTAAAAATCGCCCAAAGTATGGAAAAGGGAAACGCCATACCATTAAAGCTGGTGGTAACAACCTTTTTCCTGTCCATGCTGGTAACAAATGATATTGCTTTAATCGTCATTGTCCCACTTACGTTATCACTCAATATCAATCGAAAAGATGTTCTGGTTATCCTGGAGGCATTGGCAGCCAATTCTGGTTCCGCATTAACACCCGTTGGTAATCCTCAGAACCTTTTTGTTTACTGGTTCTATGGTGTTGATCCTGACACGTTCATAAAAACAATTGCCCCATTTTCTCTGGTTTTTCTTGGTTTGTTAATTATTTCTTCGCTTCTTGTTAAAATTAGAAATGGTTTACAGGAAAATCCAGTGCAAAAAATCAATAAAAAGGCTTATGTCTATGGAATGCTTCTTTTTATTGTTCTTTTAACGGTTTTCCACGTCTTTCCTGTTTTAGCCGGAATTGTTGTCATCCTTTTTGCCCTCATATTCGACCGGAAAGCTTTGCGCGTTGATTATGCGCTACTATTCAGTTTCTTGTTCTTTTTTGGAATTGCGGATAATCTAAAGATTATACTGGCTTCTGAAATAAGTAATTCCGGGCATATTTTCCTGTTTTCGGCCTTGGCAAGCCAAGTCATGAGCAATGTTCCGGCAACGCTATTGTTTGCAAAATTCACAACGAATTGGCAGGCTCTGTTATGGGGAGTGAATGCAGGAGGGTTTGGGAGCCTGTTCGGTTCACTGGCAAATCTGATAGCCTACAAAATATACGTTACACATGAAGGCACAAATAATACAGCTAGATTTACTGCAAGATTTCTTATAATGGGCTATGTGGCATTATTTGTGTCAATAGTCCTGTATTTCATTTTATACCAGACACATGCTTCGTTATGAATTTACAAAGGGCTAACGAATAAGGTTAGATTGTGAGAGGAACGAACCACAATCTGAACCGTTTGTTGGACAAGCCCGATTTAGCGGTATAGAAAATACCTTTTTTGAGATTGTGAATGTCATATCCTGAATGAAACGGTAATGAACGGGCCGGTTATCGACTGACGGTTATGAGATATATCTCAAAACGGCCCTGATCGCATGAAAATCGCGGTGATTTTACATATCTAATGAAAATGTTATTTTTACGGGTTGTTATGGCATGAAAAAAAGGACGGCTTTTTATCCCCTGCCCTATGGCCGAGCATGCAAGACGTCTTGCATGCTAACAAAAATTACGAAAATCAGGAGAATCAGGGAGGGTTGCTTTCATTATTTTCCAGCATTTCGAGCTTTAGCAAGGATGAGTATTGGTCTCTGATGCCTTCGATATGTTCTATGAGACATGGAGACG
The DNA here is from genome assembly GCA_013151835.1 of Deltaproteobacteria bacterium. Lineage (GTDB taxonomy): Bacteria > Desulfobacterota > Desulfobacteria > Desulfobacterales > Desulfosalsimonadaceae > JAADHK01. The sequence goes on along the minus strand of JAADHK010000029.1, from coordinate 48,670 downwards.
CCCTTATTAACTTGAATCACCCGAAGGCCGGTGCATAAAAGCACATAAAAAACAGCCGACTCAAGAAGAGGATTTTGATCCTTGCGCGAACAGGCACGAATACGTTGATCGCAAGCAGATTTTAGGCGCATAATTTGGATGTCCGTCAGGCCACACCAATCCGGGGGATCAGTGATAATATCCCTGACCCCGGCCATTGGGTTCCCGGCTAAAAGCGGCCTTTGCTTGTCGAGCCACCGCCCCAGGTGGCGAATTGTAGCGGGGAGCTGCCTTTGGTCATGATCGTAAAATTCATGCCCGTCCAGGCGCGTAAGGAATCTTTTCTATCCTCGAAAAACTTATCCAACCCAATAGGGTGGACTTTTTCAGGGACAACGGAAACGGGTTGAAGGGAAGAACCGGGAAGGCTTTTGGTCATCTGGGCTGGATAAGAGTCATTATGCAGCTCAATCATACCGAAAGAGTCCTTTCATGCAAATCATAACACCGGAAAAAGGCAACAAAAAAGCTGGTGGGTCTGAATTAAGATGGACTGAAGCAACAACGCTTCAAATTTTAAACTGAAAGAGAATATAAAACATGGGAAATGACCTGACTAATTCACCCGTGGACCGGGCCAACATTTTGAACAATCCCTATGCGGTTACGGAAATCCAGAAAGCCACACATATTCAGGGTATCCTGTTTGAAGGAACGCATCGACTCCTTAAGGAACAGGTAGCCGCATTTTTCGAGGTTACTCCCAGAACCATAGACAATTATCTCAAAAATTACGATCAAGAACTTCACCAAAACGGTTATGAGGTTATCAGAGGTAATCGTCTGAAAGCATTTAAAAAAGAGTTTTCCGCTGAATTTGGCAATGAAATTCTTTTCGTTACCAAAACTACAGTCCTGGGAATTTTTGATTTTCGGGCTTTTTTGAACATTGCTATGCTTCTGGCAGAAAGTGAGCGTGCCCGGATTCTTCGCCAAGCTATTCTGGATATTGTCATTGATACCATCAATCAGCGCACTGGCGGTGGAACCAAATATATCAACCAACGGGATGAGGCTTTTTTGCTGGCTAGTTTTCAAGAAGAAAATTATCGGAAGGAATTTGTGGATGCACTGCGCGACTGTGTGGAAATGGGTAATTTTAAATACCCCCTTTACACGAACAAGGTCTATGTGAGCATTTTTCGAGAAAAGGCCAAAGAATACCGTGAAATTCTTAAATTACAGCAAAAAGACAAAGTGCGGGAAACCCTTTATGCGGAAGTCCTTGATCTGGTGGCCTCCTATGAATCAGGCTTTGCCGCCATTCTTAGGGACGAGAGCAAAGCCAAAGGACGCCGCTTGACTTCATGGGAGGTGGACAATCTTTTCAGAAAATTTGAAAGTCAGCCGCTTTGGAAGCCTCTGATTCAAAGTGCCCGTAACAAAATGGCAAGCCGGGATTTGGCGTTTCGCGATGCCCTGCACCTACAGCTTCAAGAATATATAACACCACTTCAAGGCGAAAGTTTGGACGGGGATTTCCATGCCTGATTGGGAAAGCAATTCCAGAGCCTTTTCCTACAATCACCTTCAAACTTCACCTTTGCGGCAATCCCGCTGACCCCAAGTTAGTAAGTTTGGGGCGTCCCCCGAATATGGGTTATTCTACCCACAAATGAGGGATAGGGAAAAATTAATTCCTCTCTATCCCTCCAGAAATGAAATGCACCTCTTTAATTATTTAGATTTTTTCTGTGCCTCTTTTCCTTCCTTTGCTGTCTTGGTTGGAACAGTCGCCTTGACTTCCTGCTGGTTCTTGGGAAGACATCCGCACCCACAAGATTTTTTTTCCTCTGCCATGTTAATCACCTCCTTTTTTGTTAAGTATTTTCGCAATAACTTAATCAAATTGGCAAAAAAAAGAGCTTATTTTTCCGACTCTATTTTTCCAACCCTTTCCCGTACTATGTTGAGTTCTTTTTGCAGCTCAATTTCGTATTTTTTTAGTGCCTCCAAACTGGCCTTGTTCAATTCTTTCTCTCTAAATCTGCCTGTGCCTTGGCACCCACATGAGCAAACTTCATTCAATACTTCTCTACAGCCCTCCATGGCTTCTTCATTTATCGAATACGGAATCCAATACCCATTTCTTTCACTTCTTACCAAACCGGCTTGTTTTAATATTTTAAGATGTTGTGATATTGCTGGGGGTGTTAGACCAAGGTTACTTGATATATCTTTAACTCCGAGAGGCCCTTGGGCTTTAAGAAGTTCAATAATATTGACACGTGTATCAACGCTCAACACTTTGAATAATTCGGCTGGATCAATGGGCATAATGCAAACCTATTAAGTAGTTTCGTAATGACTTAATTATAAGGCAGCATAATGTTTATGTCAAGTTTTTTAATGAACGGGCCGGTTATCGACTGACGGTTATGAGATATATCTCAAAACGGCCCTGATCGCATGAAAATCGCGGCGATTTTACATATCTAATGAAAATGTTATTTTTACGGGTTGTTATGGCATGAAAAAAAGGACGGTTTTGTATCCCCTGCCCTATGGCCGAGCATGCAAGACGTCTTGCATGCTAACGAGAATCAGGAGAATCAGGGAGGGTTGCTCTCATTATTTTCCAGCATTTCGAGCAAGGATGAGTATTGGTCTCTGATGCCTTCGATATGTTCTATCAATTGCATTGTTTTGCTTTTAAGCTCCATGCGGGTGTCGGGCGAAAGTCCGGAAAAGAGGCCGGGATCCGACAACGTCCCGGGAATGGCGATTTTTCCAACAGATCGGTTCATCCGGGAGATAAACTGGCTGATCATTCGTTCGGGCGCGATTTCTCCCCCGTCTTTTTCGCTGTTTTCAATTCCCTGAATACGGAGAAGTAGTTTGCGCACGGACAGGCCGCGATTTGCGCATTCATCCACGAGGTCTATTTTCGTCTCTCCATCCGGGAGTCGGGTCAAATAGAGTCTGTGTGTATAATTCAGGCCACTGGTGTCAAAATCAATTTGCCGGATAAACCGTTCCTGGGCCGCGACTTTAATCATGGATCCAAGATACCTCCTGTCCAGTGAGATTTCCGGCCGGCGGCACAGACTGCTTAAACTCGCGTTTTTGAATGCATTCCTGGATGTCGCCCGTTTTATGTCGTTGTGAAAAAAAACGGTCAGCAGGTAATCCCCGATCCTGAGCTCCGCATTTAAAATCATTGCCTTCACCGTCTGGTTAATAAAACGGACGGCATCGTCGACAAGCAGTTTCTCTTGTGGCGAAAGGATATCCTCGTCGTCTTCCACTACTTCGGGAATAATAACGTTGCCTTCCGAATTTTCATCCGGGCCTGTATCTTCAGTCATTTAGCATCTCCTTTTTTATGGGTGACCATCGTATGGGGTGGAATCTCTATGGGTTCCCGGTCCCGAAAACAAATTCCGGGACCGGGCGCATACCATTAACCGTTTTTTTAAGGAGACTGCACCAAAATCAGTATTATTTATTTCCGGACCGCCCCTAATCGGCCTTTCGCCTGAGAAAAGTAGGAACGTCCAGATCGATTATCTCTTTGATGCGACTGGCTTTTTTTTTCTTGGCATCGGCTTCCCGGGTGGCTTTCTCCTCTGCGCGCTTCTGCTTCAGGCGGTAATAGGTCGGAAGGTCCAGGGTTTCTTCGTATTTTCTGTCGGCTGCCGTATAGTCCCTGACGACACCCCTTGCAATGCCTTTCATTCCCTTGATATTCCGGGAAGGCGCCGCGACCACGTCCTTTTCTTCCCCTATTCCGGTGGCAATAACCGTTACCCGCATCTCATCGCCAATGGTTTCATCAACGGCGGTTCCCCATATAATTTCCACCTCTTCATCACCAATTTCAGAAGAAATCCGTTCCGATGCCTCCATGGTTTCCTCCATGGTCAGATCGGAATTGCAGGTGATGTTCATTAAAACCTTTTGTGCGCCGGCTATAGAGACGTCTTCCAACAAGGGATGGGAAATGGCCTTTTCAGCAGCTTCTATGGCGCGGTTTTCACCGCTTGCGCTTCCAATTCCCATGATGGCCATGCCCTTTTTGGACATCACTGTCTTGACATCTTTAAAATCCAGGTTGATCAGGCCGGGGTTCATGATAAGGTCGGTGATCCCCTTGACCGAATCATGCAGTATCTCATCGGCCATCTTGAATATGTCTATCAGGCGCGTATTTTTCTTGGCCAGCCCCCTGAGGCGATCATTGGGTATGGTTATAACCGTATCGGCCTTTTCCCGCATATTTTTGACCCCTTCCTCGCCCTGGCGGGAGCGCTTCATGCCCTCGAACTTGAAAGGCCGGGTTACAACGGCAACCGTAAGCGCCCCCAGATCCTTTGCGATCTCGGCAATGACCGGCGCCGCGCCCGTGCCGGTGCCGCCGCCGAGCCCCGCAGCGATAAAGACCATGTGAGCGTCGCGAAGAGCTTCGCGGATCAGGTCGGCCGACTCGAGCGCCGCATCCCTGCCCGCGTTCGGGTCCGCACCCGCGCCGAGCCCCTCGGTCAGTCTCTCACCCAATTGTATCTTCGTGTTTGCCTTTGAATTGGCCAGATCCTGGGCATCCGTATTTGCCGCGATAAACTTGACCCCGGCAAGCCCTGCCTCGATCATGTTGTTTATCGCGTTGCCGCCCCCCCCGCCAACGCCTATGACGATAATTTTCGCTACACTTTCGCTCTCAACATAGGTAAAATTCATTTTCGCCTCCTCTAAGTTTTACGGTTAGATTATTGGTATGCTTTTCGCCCATAAAATAAATATCGCTCTTCTTGACGTGTTTTCACTTCCCATTCCCCTGTATCTATAGAACTTCTTTAAACCATCCCTTCATCCGGCTCATGATCCGATGGAAAATATTCCCGTCCCTTATCCTGAACTTTTTACGCTCCTCGTCCTTTGAGCCGTAAAGGACAAGACCCACACCGGTCGCGAACATGGGGCTGTTTACAACGTCCACAAGTCCGCTGATACCGTGGGGAGTTCCCTGACGCACAGGCACTTCAAAAACGGATTCCGCGATTTCGGAAATACCTCTTAAGAGGCTGGCCCCACCGGTCAGGACAATGCCGGAGGATATTTCATCCTTCATTTCAGACCTGTGAATTTCCCGCTTTATCAAAGCTAATGTCTCTTCAACTCTTGGTTCCAGTATTTCCGCAAGGATCTGGCGCGGCAACTTTCTCCCCTTGCGTCCCCCCACGCCGGCAAGCTCGATTGTTTCCTCGTTTGGTATACTTTCCGAAAGGCAGGTCCCGAATTCGAGCTTTATCCTTTCCGCTTCGGCCATGGGGACCCGCAGACCCACCGATATATCGTTGGTCATATTATTCCCGCCAAGGGCCAGGACAAAACTATGTCTTATCGTGTTGCCTGAAAAGATCGCCAGATCCGTGGTGCCTCCGCCGATGTCGACAAGCCCGGTACCGATTTCACGTTCTTCGGGCGTAAGCACTGACTCGCATGAAGCTATTGGTTCGAGTATGATGTCGCAGACATCGAGCCCGGCCTGGTTACAGCATTTGACGATATTCTGGGCCGACGTAACCGCGCCCGTAACGATGTGAATCCTTACTTCCAGCCTGACCCCGCCCATGCCGACCGGATTCTGGATGCCCGGCTCGCCGTCGATTATATACTCCTGGGCCAGGGTATGGATAACCTCCCTGTCCATGGGGATCGCCACAGCACGGGCCGCCTCGATAACGCGATCGACATCGGCCTGGGTAATCTCGTTTCCCTTGATTGCGATCACGCCGTTGCTGTTAAAGCCGGTGATATGCCCGCCGGCGATTCCGGCATAGACCGACGAGATTTCGCACCCGGCCATTAGTTCCGCTTCGGACACGGCCTTTTTTATCGACTCGACGGTTGAATCGATATTCACCACCACTCCCTTGCGCAGACCCACGGACGGATGCTTGCCAACCCCTATGACATTGACTTTCCCCTCCGAAACCTCGGCCACAACCACACATATCTTCGTGGTGCCTATATCAAGGCCAACAACAATATCTTCTCTCCCTTTCACCTCACACCTCCTTTTTAATTTATTAGCTATTAGCCATTAGCTATTAGCTATT
>JAADHK010000029.1:31663-42567 GCA_013151835.1 Deltaproteobacteria bacterium | reverse complement strand
ATTAGCTATTAGCTATTGGCCGTTCGAACTAAATGGTATTCGTCTCTTTTAAAAGCAAATTGCTAAAATCTAAGAGCTGCTTGTTGGTTCCGGCCTCGGCTTTGCCACGACCCTTTCAGGATTCCTTAAATCCATCATGTAAAAAGCGGAAAACCGCCTGATTGTTTCCGGAAGCGACAGTATTTTCGACAACCGCCGGAATTTTATATTATATTTTCCGAAACCGAGCCGTATTTTTTCCACGGCTGTGTTAGCCAGCAAGGTTAGGCCCATTTCAGAGTCCACGTTAATCTCTTTTAAATTCCGAATGTTAATTGGCCCGGAGCCTTTTCCGACAAGATCCAGCACGGCCATGACCGAAGAAAACACCCGGGTTTGCCCCTTGTCCTGATTCCATTGTGAATACTCGACCCCGCTTATAACCGGAATGTCCGGAAAATCCGAAGGTCCTGCTTCCATAAACACATTCCCCCTGGAGTTGATTAAAAAAAACCGACCGAAATCGACAATTGCCTTTGGATGATTTTCAACCACATGGATATACATAATGGAGGGGAAATCCCGGCGAATATCGACACTTCTTATCCAGGGGTTGGCCAGTAATTTTTTACGCGCCAGCACCATATTCACGGACAAAATATTCACCCCTTCATGAATACCGGCAATTGTTTTTATCTCGTTTAAGGTCAACCGGCTGTTTCCCGTAACATTGACCGTTTTCGCATCGAAATAATCAGACTGGGTGATCATGTCATGGCCGAACATGAAGACCAGGCTCATGATAAGGATAAACAAAACCGCTCCTGTAATTTTTGCCACGATTCCGAAGACGGCGCGCCATTTGACAAAACCGTCCGCCGGGGAAGATCCCCCGTTTTTATACCGATTTTTGCGTATCCGTTTACTCTTCGCCAACGATTATGACCTCGGGAAACAGCGTTACATTAAATAATTTACGCACGGTCCTGCGCACGTGTCCGGCAACAGCCAGTATATCCGCAGCCATTGCGCCTCCGGTGTTTACTATGAAATTGGCGTGCTTTTCGGATACGAGCGCGGCGCCAATGGAAAACCCTTTTAAACCTGCCCGATCGATGAGTTCTCCCGCAGAAGGCCCCGATTCGGGATTTTTAAAAAAACATCCGGCTGAAAGCCCGGCCGGCTGCAGGCGCATCCTTTTTTCCATCGCGGTTGAGGCTGAAGCTGAAATTTCAGAGCTCTCGCCCCCAAGCTCGGCATGAACCAGAGAAAAATCACCTTGTATTAATAAAGGAGAAGCATTCGAGCCATATCCCTCCGGCTTTTTGATCTCTTTTTTAATTTCCTTTTTGATTACGAGGGACCTGTAGGAAAAGATCAGCCTGTTTTTTTCCACGGTTTCAATCCGGCCGCAGGGCCATAACAGGGTGACCGAGCGAATCACGGATTCCATGTCGCCCTCGGCGGTCCCCGCATTGCCGAGTATTGATCCCCCCACGCTCCCGGGAATACCGACGGCGAAATTCATGCCTGCAAGGCCCCGCTCCGCAGCGTACCTGCATAACCCGGCCAGATGGCTCCCGGCCCCGGCTGAAACAATCACGGCATTGTTTTCACCGGCGGATTCCGAAATATTATTGAATTTTCGCATGGATATCACCAGGCCCCGGATGCCGCCGTCCCTGACCAGAAGGTTGCTGCCGGCCCCAAGGACAAACCAGGGAATGTTTGCCCCATGCAACGACTTTAAAAGGAAAATCAGATCATCAATGGTCCCGGGGCATGCGAACAGATCCGCCGGCCCGCCCACGCGCAGCGTGGTATGGGCGGACATGGGCTCGTTAAACCGGAGATTTTCTCCAAACCTCTGCACAAGCATTTTTTTAAACTGATTATCCATTGCCTTTTTCATCCACCATCAAGTCTGTCAGAAACGCTTCTCCCGTCTTCCAAACATCTCCGGCGCCAAGAGTTACGACAATGTCGCCGGGCGCTGATTTTTCTTTCAGGATTTCAAGGGCTGCCGTGCCGTCGCCTGCAAACCGTACATCTTTGTGGCCATGAGACTTTATCCCTTCGCAAAGCCTGCGGCTGTCAACTCCGGGTATTTCCGTCTCTCCCGCGCCGTAAATCGGCATGACAACCAGAAAATCCGACTGGTAAAAGGAACGTGTGAATTCATCGAACAGCGCCCGGGTTCGTGTATACCGGTGGGGCTGGAATACCACGATGAGGCGGCGGCCCGGCCAGGCGGAACGGACTGCATCCAGGGAAAATCTGATTTCCGTTGGATGGTGTCCGTAATCGTCTATGACGGTTATACCGTTGATCTCCCCTTTGACCTCCATGCGCCGGGCAACGCCTTCCAGGGTTTCTAATGCCGCCGCAATGGTTTCAAAGGCAATTTCAAGCTCAACTCCCACGGCAATTGCGGCAAGGGCGTTTGACACGTTGTGAATGCCCGGAACATTTAAGACGACCTTTCCGATCCGCTCCCCTTTTTTCAAAACCTCAAACCTGGCTTTCGCAGCCGCAAAAGAGATGGAAACCGCCTGGAAATCGGCCTGGGCCGAAAGACCGTATGTGATATACCGTTTCCTGATCTTCGGCAGGATTTCCTGCACGTATTGGCTGTCCAGGCAGAGTACGGCAAGCCCGTAAAAGGGAATCCTGTCTATGAAATCAACGAACACGGACTTGATTGAATTTATATCATTATAAAAATCAAGATGTTCTTTATCAATATTCGTGACCACCGCAATGGTGGGTGAAAACCGTAGAAACGATCCGTCGCTTTCATCCGCCTCGGCGACGATGAAATCTCCCCGGCCCAGGACGGCGTTTGTACCGATACTCTTGAGCCTCCCGCCGATCACGACAGTGGGATCGAGACCGCCCCGGGCCAGCACGGATGCCAGCATGGACGTGGTAGAGGTCTTTCCATGGGCTCCCGCAACGGCCACGGAATATTTCAGGCGCATCAGCTCGGCCAGCATTTCGGCTCTCGGAATCACCGGCACGGACGCGGCAAGCGCGGCTTTAACCTCGGGATTGTCGGGTTTTATGGCCGACGAGGTGACCACGACATCCACGCCTTTAACATGATCCGGGTGGTGCCCCTCAAAGACAGTTCCGCCAAGTACGGCAAGATGTTTCGTGATTTCGGAAAACACCCTGTCCGAACCCGATACCGTGTAACCCAGGTTCAGGAGAAGTTCGGCGATTCCGCTCATCCCTATGCCGCCGATACCCACGAAAAATATGTGGTATTGTTTTCGATACATGCTCCTGTCCCCTATCGCTTTAAAATAAATAACCTCTCAAAAAGTCCTGATCCGCAGTGTAAATTTTCACCACGGGCGGGGATAAACCCCGCCCCTACATTGGGCCTTACGTATTGATGTTCTGAATCAGATTTTCCACGATATCCGAGACGATCAGCTCGGCAGCGTCCGTTTTCGCAATTTTTGCCATTGACGCGCGCATTTTCGAAAGATGGCCGGCATTACCGGCATAAAATCCAATCCGTTCGGCCACTATTTTTCCCGTAATATCCTTTTCCTCGATCATCTCCGCAGCCCCTGATTCAACCACGAATCGTGCGTTAAGGACCTGGTGATTGTCGGCGGCATGCGGCAGCGGGATAAAAATCGCGGGAAGGCCCATGACGCAAAGCTCTGCAATCGTCGATGCGCCGGCCCTGCAGATCACCAGGTCCGCTTTTGCGTATTGACTTCCCATGTCATCAAAAAAGGGCCTGACCTCGGCTGCAATCTTCTGATTTTCATAGGCCTGTTTCACTCTTCCGGCGTCTTTTTCCCCGGCCTGGTGGATAAAAAAGTACCGCTCTTTTTGTTCGACAAATAAAAGTGTATCCATAACGGCCGTGTTGACGGCATGCGCACCCTGGCTGCCGCCGAGAATCAAAACGGTAAATTTATTTTCCGCCTTCCGCCCATGCGCTTTGCCCTGTTCGAGGATCTCTTTTCGCACCGGGTTACCGGCATACACAATCTTTGATCTTGCGCCGGAAAACGCTGTATCCGGAAAAGAGATATAAATCCTGTCCGCAAACCGGCTCAAAACCCGGTTGGTAAGGCCGGGAATCCTGTTTTGTTCGCAAATCGCACGCGGCACCCGAAAAAGATACGCCCCTATGATAACCGGCGCGGACGCATAACCGCCCATGCCGATAACCGCCATGGGAGAAAAGCCCTTTGCTGTTTTTAAGAACTGAACCAGCCCGATCCCAAGCCTTGTGATGGCCGCAAGCTTTTGAGCCAGACCCTTTCCCTTTATCCCGGAGGCCGTTATTTTTTTATGCGCATACCCTAACCGATCGAGAACGTCTGTTTCCACCTGCCTGCCGGTGGTAATAAAAAGGATTTCCAATTGCCCGTTTGTGCGGCCCAGGGCCTCGGCTATGGCAATCCCGGGAAAGAGATGCCCGCCTGTTCCCGCGCCCGCAATGATTACGCGCAAAGGCCGTGCCGCTGTTATTTGCTTTTTCGGCATGCGCGGACCGTTCATCGTTTATTCACCCTTGCGATATTCATCAGAATCCCGATGCAAAACAGATCAAAGACCAGAGCCGATCCTCCGTAACTCAAAAATGGAAGCGTAAGACCCTTTGTGGGCAGCAGGCTTAAATCGACTCCCATGTTGACAATCGCCTGGAGCGTAATCGACACGATAATTCCAAATGAAAGAAGAGCGCCGAACGTGTCTTTTACCGAAATTGAAATAAATATTCCCCGCCACATGATGAGCAGAAACATGGCGATGATAAAACCCAGGGCAACAAAACCGCCCTCTTCTCCTATGACCGAAAAAATGAAATCCGTATGAGGGGTGGGAAGATAGAAGAGTTTCTGGTACCCCTGCCCGAATCCTTTGCCGAACATCCCTCCGGAACCAAATGCCATGAGCGAGTGTGTTATCTGATATCCCTCGTCATGCGGGTATTTCCATGGATCAAGGAAGGTCATGGCACGTTTCAGGCGATAATCTGAAGACACAAGCAGCCATAGAGTTATGGGCACAAGGGGGATTAATGAGCCCAGAAGATAGAGAAGACGCGCCCTGCCCCCGAACATGACGATCCATGTAAGCGCCCACAGAATAAGTATTGTTCCGAAATCCGGCTGGGGCAGGATCAGGGCCGTAAAAACCAGTAAGAGCAATACATGGGGCGCAAATCCTATGGAAAACCTCTCCACGGCATCCTCTTTTTTAGTCATGGAATATGCCATGTAGACGATCAAGGAGAACCTTGCCAGTTCGGACGGCTGAAACATGAACCACTTAAAGTCGATCCACCTTGACGCGCCTCCCGCCGAATGGCCAATACCCGGTATAAAGACTCCGCAAAGCAGCAGCACGGAAAATATGATTATCGGATATGCAAGCAATTTATAGAGCCGGTAAGGAAAAAAGAAGCCGAAGGCCATGGCAAGCATGCCCACACAGGCGTAAACAAGCTGACGCGTAAAAAAGAAATATTCGTTTTGATAGCCTTTTAACGCAATCTCGCTGCTTGCGCTGTAAACCATGACAACACCGATACCGGTAAGGAGCAGGACCGGAAAAAAGATTAGCGGGTCTGTTGAAAACCAGTCTTTTTTTTCACGCTCCAGGCTCATTTCTTACCCTTTTTAGTCGTCATCACGGCCTGTTTGAAGTCTTCTCCGCGGGACGCATAGCTTATATAGGCGTCAAAACTGGAACAGGCGGGAGAAAGAAGAAGAGAATCACCCGGGCGCGCCATTTTAAGGCCGAGATCAACGGCTTTTTCCATATTATTCGCAAAAACTATTTCCTTCCCGCCGCCGATTGCACGCCTGATCTTTTCAGCCGCCTCGCCCATGAGAACAAAGGCGCGCACCTTTTCTCCCACGGTTTCCAGGAGCCGCTCATAGCCCCCCCCCTTATCGCGGCCGCCCATGATCAGAATCACGGAGCCCGGCATTGCGCAAACCGCCTTTATCACCGCGTCCACGTTGGTGGCTTTTGAATCGTCATAACAGGCCACGCCGTTTATCTCCGCTATGTATTCGATCCGGTGAGGATCAAGCGTAAAACCGGCAAGTCCTTCTAAAATGCCGGCTTGCGTAGCGCCGGCGGCAAGGGCGGCAAGGGCGGCTGCGGATATATTTTCAAGGTTATGCCGGCCCGGAAGGGGAAAAGATTCACAGCAGATTCGAAAAGTTTCGGTTTTCCCCATACGGACGATCACGTCCCGCCCGGCAACAAAGGCCGAACACCCTTTTGAAGAATCATCGTTAAACCAGCATTTTTCAGCCTTTATATCTTTCACCAGGCCCCATACTACTCTGTCAGCGGCGTTTACAACGGCAGTATCGCCCTCGGCCTGATTTTCAAAAATCCTCGCCTTTGATGCGGCATATGCGTCAAAATCAGCATACCGGTCCAGATGATCTTCGGTGATATTTAAAAGAACCGCGACTGCGGGACAAAAGTCTATTGTTGTGTCGAGCTGGAAACTGCTGACTTCCACAACCACGACATCGGGTTGTTTGGAAAGTTGTGCGGCAAGGATAAGCGGCGTTCCAATGTTTCCGCACACAAAAACCGATTTGCCCGACTTTTCAAGCATGGCCGCTATCATGCGCGTAACGGTTGTTTTGCCGTTAGTCCCTGTAACACAGACTATCGGCGACTCGATAAAGCGTGCCGCAAGCTCTATCTCACCGATCACAGTAACCCCCCCGGCCCGGGCATTTTGAACGGGAGCGATTCTTGGATCCACACCAGGACTCAAAATCACCAGATCAAAGGAACAAAAAAGGCCGGGATCATGTTTTCCAAAAACCGTTTGCACACCTGTTTCAGAGAGAATGGCCGCAGTATCTGTCAGCTCTTCGGGCATGGCGGCATCCGTTACGGTCACCTTTGCTTTCTTTTGAACCAGGAAACCGGCCAGGGCTGTTCCGGTCTTTCCCGCTCCGACGACCAGCGTTTTTTTATTTTTAAGATCAATTCGTTTCATTTTGATCCTATCTCAATTTCAAGGTACTCAACGATAACAACGCCAGCATTATTGCAACTATCCAAAATCTTACGATTACCTTGGGCTCGGCCCAACCCTTTAACTCGAAATGATGATGAATCGGCGCCATTTTAAATATCCTGCGGCCCCCGGAAACCTTGAAATAACCAACCTGGAGAATCACTGAGACAGCCTCGACCACAAAGACCCCGCCCACGACAATCATCAGAATTTCCTGTTTTGTTATCACGGCCACCGCGCCCAGGAGCGCGCCAAGAGGCAGTGACCCCACGTCGCCCATGAATATTTGCGCGGGATAGGCGTTAAACCAGAGGAATCCCAAACCGGCGCCTGCGACCGCCCCGCATAAAATGGTGAGCTCCCCGCACCCGGCCACATAATGTATCTGCAGGTAATCGGCGATTTTCACGTGACCGGTTACATATGCGAACATCATATAGGTTGCGGCCGCTATGATTACCGGCCCTATGGCAAGGCCGTCGAGTCCGTCGGTCAGGTTTACCGCGTTCGAAGTCCCCACGATCACAAGCACGGCAAAAAGGACATAGGAGTATCCAAGATCAGGCGAGAACGTCTTTAACAGCGGAATTGTAATCTTCGATGAAAAATCCGGATAAATATAGAGCATGACTCCGCCCATAAATGCGACAAGCACCTGGAGTAAAATTTTCCCTTTGGCAGACAGTCCGCAGCTCCTTTTCTTTATCTGCATCAGGTAATCGTCGTAAAAACCGATTGCAAAAAAGCCCGCGCCAATGAAAAGAACGATCCAGATATAAAAATTGGTCAGGTCCGCCCATAAAAGCGTGGAAACAAAGATTGCGGCCATGATGAGCAGGCCGCCCATGGTGGGTGTCCCGGCCTTTTCTCTGTGGGACTTTGGCCCCAATTGTCTGACATACTGGCCGATCTGTTTTTCGGAAAGAAAGCGGATCATCATGGGCCCCAAAACGATGCAGATCAGAAAGGCGGTAAGCCCGGCGTAAATGGTTCGGAAGGTGATATACCGAAACACGTTGAACACCGAAAACCGGGTATGCAAGGCATATAAAAGATGATAAAGCATTTGCCTATTTCCCCCTGCCGGTATCTGACCAAAGCGGCCTTGCGCCTTTTTCGATAAACCGCCCGGCGATTTTCTCCATTCCCATGGCCCTGGAGCCCTTTATGAGCACCGAATCGCCGGGACTTACGATCGCGACAAGGTCTTTTAAGATATCCTCACAGGTTCCCACGAAAATCTCGCTTCCGGACATTCCTTCCCGCCTGGCGCCAAAGGCTGTCCGGGCCGCATATTGACCCGTGATATAGAGGCGGGAAACACCGTCTTTTGCGGCAATGCTTCCGATCTGTTCATGAAATCCGGGCGCTTCGTCACCGAGTTCAAGCATATCGCCCGCCACCAGTATCTTTTTGCCGGCGCCCTTCATGCCCGTCAGGGTCGCTACGGCCGCAGACATGGAATCGGGATTTGCGTTATATGTATCGTCAATGACATACACATCATTTTCGGTCTTAAAGACGGACATTCGCCCGCTAACTGGCGAAAATCGACCAAGACCTTCGGCTATTTGCATGGCGTCCATGCCCATAAGATATCCCGTGGCCGCTGAAGCCAGGGCATCGCTTACCAGAAATCTTCCCCATCCCCTGACACACACCTCGGCAGTATCTTCGGGGAGGATTAATTTAAAAATGATGCCGTTTTCATCTTCCCGGATATTTTCCGCACGTATATCCGCATTCTGGTTTAATCCGAAAAAAAGAACCCTGTTTTGCGTCCGTTCGGCAAGCTTTGGCCCATAGGAGTCATCCGCGTTGAGCACTGCCGTGCCGCCGGGACTCATATGTTCAAACATCTCCGCCTTTGCATCCGCCACCCCGTCAATACCTCCCACGCCCTCGAGGTGGACCGGGCCTATATTTGTTATCACCCCGATATCGGGCCGGGTCATTGCCGAAAGCCTCCCTATTTCTCCTTTATGATTCATCCCCATCTCGATAACGGCCACTTCATGGGAGAAATCAAGGGACAGAAGCGTCAGGGGGACTCCTATCTCGTTGTTGAGATTACCGGCGGTAGAAAGGGTTGAATAACGCATGCCCAGTACCGATGCGACCATCTCCCTGGTCGTGGTTTTCCCACTTGAGCCTGTTATCGCAATGGTTTTGACATTCAGCTGAATACGTAAAAAAGCCGCGAGCGCACCCAGCGCAAAGATGGTATCATCCACCGCCACGATAGCGACGCCGGAAGCTTCCGGGGCCTTGGAAATTATGCTCCCTGCCCGGTTTTTTGATACGATAATGCCGCGCGCCCCGTTTTTAATGGCGTCTTCAACAAAATCATGGCCGTCGAAACGCAGGCCCTTTATGGCCACGAAAAGGTCCCCCGGCGCGGCCTTTTTGGAATCGATCACTATGCGCGAAAAACTTTCACCAGGATTTTCGGAAAGGATATCTCCTTTTGTGGCTTTGAGAATATCAGGGATTTTCCATGTAATTGCGCGGTTCATTTCCCCTCCTGTTCGAGGGATTTTTTCGCCTCGGCCCGGTCATCAAACGGAAATTTTTTCTTTCCGACAATCTGGCAAATCTCGTGCCCTTTTCCTGCGATCACGATGGAGTCTCCAGGACTTGAAGCCATGACCGCAAGCCTGATGGCGGCCCTCCTGTCAGACACTATTGCATATCCCTTTTGCCTGAACCCGGATTCCAGGTCTTCGGGAGCATAATTTTTAAACCCAAGTCCATTAATGCCGGATACAATCTCTCCGATGATCCGCTCGGGGTTCTCGGTCCTCGGGTTGTCCGATGTCACTATGCACAGGTCTGCTTTTTCGCATGCGATTTTTCCCATGAGCGGCCTTTTAGCCCTGTCGCGGTCGCCTCCGCAGCCAAACACGCAGATCATCCTGCCAGAGACCAGTTCCGAGATGTTTTCAAGCAGGTTCTCAAGGGCTGCGGGCGTGTGGGCAAAATCCACGAAAACATGACGGCCGTTTCTGTCCGGTATGACCTCAAGCCTTCCCGGAACTCCGTCGAAGCTTTCTATTCCAGCCCGCATTTCTTCCGGCCCCAAGCCCAGAGCCAGGGCGGCTCCGCACGCACAGAGAATATTTTCCAGGTTGAACCTGCCGACAAGATTGGAATCAAACATGAAGCCGTTGCCCTCAAAAGAGATCTCCCCTTTTGTTTTTTCTTCGCTGAACTCCACATTCTTGGAACTCACCATGGCGCGAGGATTCGTGCCCACGGTTATCACCCTTACATCTTTAAGCATCCTGGCGATTTCACGGGCAAGCTCGTTTCCCCTATGATCATCCGTGTTGATGACTGCGCACGAATCCGAGGACGCTTTCAGATAATTGGTAAAAAAGCTTTTCTTGACCGCCCAGTAGGTTTCCATGTCCTTGTGAAAATCGAGATGATCCTGGCTTAAATTCGTAAATACGCCCACTGAAAAAACACACCCCGCAATCCTTTCCTGGGCTATGCCATGGGAAGAAACCTCCATGACAACATGAGAGACACCGGCATCACGCATTTCGGCAAGCATTGACTGCAGCCCGTCCGGTTCGGGGGTTGTAAGTGGGGCGTCCTGTTTACGGCCTGCGTACCGGTATGCCACGGTCCCGATCAGGCCGGTTGAAAAACCGGCCACAAGGAGCATATTTTCCAGGAGAAAGGCCGTAGTCGTTTTTCCGTTGGTTCCACATATTCCTGAAACAATAAGGTTTTGCGAGGGGTTGCCGTAAAAGGCTGCGGCCATGAGGCCCAGGGCCCTTCGTGTATTGGAAACCCGGACAAGAGGAACGTCCGCATCAAGCTGCCTTTGCGCCACAACCGCAACTGCACCGCGAAAAACCGCATCACTCACATAATCGTGCCCGTC
>JAADHK010000029.1:0-31655 GCA_013151835.1 Deltaproteobacteria bacterium | reverse complement strand
CCCTTAATGGCAACAAACAAGGCGCCGGGTGCGACATGCCCGGACTTGTGAACAATCGCCTTTATTTCAGGATCAGTCTCAAAAAGGGCCGGCGAATTCGGACTTACGACCCCGGAGTTTTTCAAAAGTTGGGAGAGCCTCATTTCCCCTCCCCGACGCTGCTGCCTGCCTGTCCTTTTTTTTCGTTCTTCTCTTCAACTTGCCGTTCAGGCGGGATATTCAAATAATTAAATGATTTCCTTAATATTTCCCTGAAAGCCGGGGCCGCAACCACTCCCCCGTAATGGCTTCCCTGGGGCGCATTCACCACCACGAGGACCGCCAGCTTCGGATTTCGCGCAGGAGAAAACCCGACAAACAGGGCATTATAATCGCAATGTTCATAGGTTCCCCGGGAATTTATGATCTGGGCCGTTCCGGTCTTTCCGCATACCGTATACCCCTTTGGCACGGCCTGGGGCCCGGTCCCGTCCGGCATTGTGACCGCCCGCATCATTTCCCTGACGTTTCTTGCCACAGATTGCGAAAAGGCGCGGCGGACGACCCTGGGGGCGTATTTTTTCAAAACCGTGCCATCTGCATTCGTGATCCTGTCAACGATTCTCGGCTGCACAAGGAGTCCGTCATTTGCCACCGCACAGACCCCGGTGATCAATTGCAGGGCTGAAACCGAAATTCCCTGGCCGAACGCTATGGTCGCGTTGTCAATGGGTTGCCAGGCAAGGTAATTGCGTAACATGCCGGATGTCTCCCCGGGGGCGTCGATGCCGGTCTTCTCACCGAACCCGCAGTCTGTCAGGGTATCGTACAGGGCCTTCGGCCCTATGATTTCAGCTATCTTTGCGGCTCCTATGTTGCTGGAATACTTTACGACTTCAAAGAGACTTAAAAGTCCGTGGGGATGCGTGTCATGGATAACCTTGTCAAAAATCGTGTACTTCCCGTTTTCACAGTCTACTATCGTTTCGGGTGTGCATTTTCCGGACTCAAGGGCTGCGGCGGCCAAGAAAACCTTCATGGTCGAGCCAGGCTCGAACGGGTCTGTTACTGCCCTGTTGCGCCATATTTCCCTCGGAAACCGATTGTAGGAATTGGGATTAAAGAGCGGATAATTGGCGAGCGCCAGGATCGCCCCGGACGCGGGCGTCATCACGATGGCCATAGCGGACCTTGCGTTAAAACGGTTAACCGCCTTTTTTATGGCCTGCTCGACAATATACTGGATATTTCCATCAATTGTTAAAACAAGATTTTTCCCCTCCCCCCCATCCCGACTCTCTTCGGTACGCATGTATATCCTGCCTATGGCGTCACGGATATATGTCCACTTTCGAGCATTTCCCTTCAAATAGTCGTCATAATAAAATTCAAGTCCTTCCAGCGCCTTTTCATTTAACCCGGTTATGCCGATAACCTGGGCGGCCAATGTCTTGTTCGGATAAATACGGGTATAGGACGGGTAAAACTCCAGCCCATCGGCTACGGCCTTTTTAAGGACTGCAGCCCGGTCCGGTGATGCATCGCGAGTGATCCAGACGAAACTTTTATGTGAAAGCATTTTTCCCATTATTTTAGAATTACTTACTTTCAGGGTTTTCGCGATGAGCGCCGCCGTCATTTTTGGCTTAACGATCTGCTTGGGATGCGCACCAATGGCAACTACCCCGGTGCTTACGGCCAGCTCCCGCATTTTAGCATCATAAATGGCGCCCCTTTTTGCCATGCTCCTGCCTGCGCGCCGGTATTCCTTTAATGCGCGGCGGGAAAGGACATCCTCCTGGAGCGTCTGGAGATAAAACGCCTTTAGCGCGATAATAAAAAAACAGATTGAAAAAAGAATCCCCATGAAAATGATACGCCGACTGCGCTTTAATACCCGCTTTTTTCCACGTTCAATGAAATTCATGGGATCACTATGATCTGTGACGGCTCCGGCGTCACCAGGCCGAAATCAATTTTCGCTTTTTTCGCAAGAAGCACCGGCGATCTTAAGCGGCTTTGCTCAATCACAAGTTTCTTTTGAAGGTCGATAAACTTTTCATGCCGCATTTGCGCGTTCACGATTTCATATCCGCACCTGAGACATTGTACCCCGGTCCAGGTGTCGAGAAAAAATGTTGCAAAAAACAGGATTGCGATGGCCAGAGCAGCGGCAGTCTGCTTCCCTGTAAGGAAACCGGCGCCTGCTCCGGCTTTTTTAGTCCCATTGCCCCTGTTTTTCGGCTTTACCATTCGAAAGGCCCTCTAAATACTTACAGCTCAAAGTTTCTCGATCACCCTGAGCCTGGCGCTCCTCGCCATGGGATTTTGCGCTGTCTCGTCCTCTTTCGGCCGCACGGGTTTCCGGGTCAGTATCTTTACCTCCGGGCTGCGGCCGCATGCACATATGGGAAAGTCCGGGGGGCAGGTACACCCCTTTTCGAATTTTTTAAACGCCTGTTTTACAATTCGGTCTTCCAAGGAATGAAACGAGATAATGCAGAGCCTGCCGCCGGAAGAAAGGGTGGAAACGGCGCTTGACACGAACCTTGCCAGGACACCGAGTTCGTCATTCACGGCTATCCGGATGGCCATAAAAGTCTTTGTCGCGGCGTCTATCCTGCTTTTTGCCGCAGCTTTCGCCGGGACCGCGCTCCGAACTATGGCAGCAAGCTCGGAACTGTTCTCAATCGGCTTATTCTTCCTGTATTCCACAATCCTTTTTACAATACGGGGCGCCCATCGCTCTTCCCCGTATTCGTACAATATTTTACGAAGCCGCTTTTCGTCGCAGGTATTGACTATGGATGCTGCGGTAACCGGGTTATCTGTATTCATGCGCATATCCAGCAACTCGTCTTTGGAAAAGGAAAAACCCCTGCGGCTTGCATCTATCTGGTAAAACGAAACCCCCAGGTCGGCGAGGATGCCGTCCACGGAATGTATATTCATTGAATCGAGGATATCCGGAAGGTTGACAAAATTGTCATGAATCAGGCTGATATTTGAAGAATACGGTTTCAGGGCCAAAAGGGCGTGGGAGATGGCATCCTTATCCTGATCTATGCCTATCAGCAGCCCGTTGGGAAGAATCTTTTCGAGAATGGAAGCCGCATGTCCCGCACCGCCGAGCGTACAGTCAACAACGCAATTTCCCGGCCGGCAATCAAGCCATGCCGAAACCTCAGCTGGCATAACGGGTATATGACGAAATTCCATCAGATTAGAGTCCTAAGTTTGAAATGCCACCTAAAACCTCCTCATTTTCCATATCCTCTTCCAGGAATTTACGCTTGTCTTCGGCAAGCCTTTCTTTCGACCAGATTTCAAAATGATCGAGACCTCCAACAAGAACTATATCTTTATCCAGGTCCGCATCCTCACGCAGGGGCTGAGGAATCAGTATCCTTAACTGCTTATCCACCTTGCACTCTTCGGCGCTGCCGACAAAAGAGCGCCGGAACCGCCGGAATGCCCGATTCTTTACAGCCAATGCATCGATATCTTTTTCTTTTTGAATCCATTCATCATGGGAGTAGGCATAAAGGGCGTTATCGAAGGTGGTGATAAACAGAACGGTTCCATCTCCGCCCATCTCCTGCCGGAAACGGCTTGGAAGTATAAATCGGCCCTTGGAATCAAGGGTATGATATGAAGTGCCCCTTAACACGGTCTCGCTCTCCCTCCACTATACAACCACTTTACTAAGTAATTATTCTATAGAGTATGCTATAATCAGATGTCAAGTATTTTTAACATACGGATATAAAAAAATTTAATACAAGTGGTATCTTTGTGGGGGCAGCAATTATGGAATATCCGGAAAGAAGGGTTCTCCTTGACCGGCAAAGGCCAATGGAGTATGCTGAAAAATTAGTAGAGGAACAGTGATTTCGTAAAAAGGCGGATTATGAACAGACCTGAAAAACATCCCGGATTACATCGAGAACAGGTCCGGCAGCTCTATGACCAGTCGATTGTTGCAAGCCTGGGAGCCATTGCCGCAGCGATCATCCTTGCGATCATGCTTTACGGGACTATTGATTCAAAAATACTTTTCCCATGGGCCTCTGCGGCCATTGCGATAACAATACTGAGATACGTTACGGTCCTTTATTTTCACCGCATGGATATCCGGACCTTTTCTCCCCGGGTATGGGAAACACGCTTTGTCCTGCTTATCCTTGCATCGGGTGTCATCTGGGGGTCGGCGGGGATTTTCCTTTATCCCACAAACAACTTAGGCCTGCAGATGATCCTCTTCTTCGTGCTGGTGGCCCTGACCGCCGGCGCGTCAGACACATTTTCCACCGTTCCGGCCGCATTTTTCGCATATACCGTGCCCACACTTATCCCGATCAGCCTCCGCTCCATTATCTTCGGAGACCACATACATGCCGTGCTCGGGTACGGAGCGATTATCTTTCTTTTGGCGATTTCCATGTACACCATGCGGTTTTACGCCGAAACCATGGAATTGATCCGGCTGAAATTTGAAAACATTGATCTTTTCGAAAAACTCGCCGCAGAAAAGGCGGAGATGGAAAGCATGAATGAAAACCTGAGAGCCGAGATATCGGAACGGAATCAAATGGAGAATGTTCTTGCCGATCACAAGAAAAATCTCGAAAAAATAGTCGCCGGGCGTACCATGGACCTGCAGGAAGCAAACACCAGCCTTCAAAAGGAAAACGAGGAAAAGAGACGGGCTGAAAAGGCATTGAAAAAATCAGAAGAAAAGTACCGGCTCCTTGTGGAGAACGCCAATGACGCCATCTGCATTTTCCAGGACGGCATGATAAAATTTCATAACCAACACACTGAAACAATGCTCGGTTTTTCGCCCGAAGAGCTGGGGGAAATGGGGTATTTCAATCTTTTCCATCCGGACGAAGAAAAAAAGATGGAAAAAACTCACCGGCAGATAAAACAAGGGATACCGATACCGCCCGGGTTTACCTTGCGACTGGTCCGCAAGGACGGTAAAACGCTATGGACCCAGTTGAACGGGATATTTATTTCATGGGAGGGACGGACGGCTCTTCTTGCTATTTTCCGGGATATCACCCGGCAGAGGCACCTGGAGAGACATCTTATCCAGTCCCAGAAGATGGAAGCCATCGGCAGCCTCGCCGGCGGCGTGGCCCATGACATCAACAATATTCTCGGGGGGATAAATGGCAATATTTCCCTGCTCCTTAAAGGGATGCCTGAAAACGACCCCGCCTTTCAACGGCTTTCAGACATGGAAACCTATATTAAAAGCGGTTCCAGGCTCACCCGGCAGCTGCTGGGCATGGCCCGGCCCGGCAAATCTGAAATAAAACCTGAAGACATCACGGCCATTGTCCACGAAACAGCGCAGATTTTTTCCAGGACTCACAAAAATATCCGGGTCATACCCGAATATGATGCCAAAAACGCATGGACGAACGTGGATGCCGGCCAGATCGAACAGGTATTTTTAAACCTCATGGTCAATGCCGGCCATGCCATGCCGAACGGCGGGTCTATCTACCTGCAGACTAAAAGAATAGACCTGGAGGAAACGGAAGCATCGGCCTTTGGCATAACGCCCGGCAACTATATCAGGATATCGGTCACCGACACCGGGGTCGGTATAAAGGAGGAAGTGCTGCCGAAAATCTTCGAGCCCTTTTTCACCACCCGCTCAAAAGAAGAAGGCACCGGTCTCGGCCTCTACACCGCTTACCGCGTCATCAGGGAAAACAACGGGCATATCACGGTATACAGCAAGCCCGAGAACGGCACCACGTTCAACCTCTACCTGCCGGAAAGCGAAAAGCAGCCCGCAAATGAAAAAAACGGGGATGGAAAAAACAGGGCCATACCAAGAATATTAACCGGCACTGAAACCATTCTTCTGGTGGAAGACGAACAGGATATTCTGGATATCGGAAAAGAGATGCTTGAGGCCATGGGCTACACAGTTATCACCGCAAACAGCGGAAACCAGGCTATTTCGATATTTAAGGCTGATCACGGAAAAATCGACATGGTGATCCTTGATCTCATGCTTCCGGACAAAAGCGGAGGAGAGGTTTTTTCCGAGATCAAGGCGGTCCGACCTGATGTGCGGGCGCTGCTTGCCAGCGGATTCGCCAAAAACGGCAAGGCTGCCGAATTGCTGGCTGCGGGATGCAGGGGGTTTATTCAGAAGCCTTATAATATTTCACAGCTTTCATCCGCCATCCGTAAAATCCTCGACACGGCTTCGTAAAAAGCCCGTCTGCGGCGTTGCGTTTCGCCGGGAAAATGCTCGACGTACAAAAAGTACGCCTGGCGCTTTTCCCGACTCGCGCGCCTTGCATACGGGCTTTTTACAAAGCCGTGGACCGGAATTGCGGCGCAGTCCTGTAGGTCGGATTAGCGAAGCGTAATCCGACAACCGCCTTTGGGATATCCTGACAAATCACGTATAAATGCAACATGGGCGCACACAGGGGTGCGCCCCTACACGAGCAACGGATCAACCGCCTTTATCTAACATGCTCCAATTCATTTAACTTCATGCGCGCGGGCTCATTTTCCGGGTCGGCCTTGAGCTGCAAAACCAGCTCGTTTACCGCGTTTTCCCTCATGCTGCGGCGAAGATATTCCATGGCATTGTGATAGTGTACGCCCGTCTTTATCTCCTGCTCGTCGCGTTTTTTCCTGGCATCGATGAGCCGGTTGTGAGCAGCCTGGTTGGCGTCATCATAACCGATGGCCATCTCGTAATACCTGACCGCGTCTCTGTATTCCCCTTTTTTAAAATATTCGTTACCCGTGGCAAGGGCATCAGCCGATTTTTTCAGGTCCTGCACTTCAATCTTTTTTTCTTCCATCTCATGCACCTTGATGGCATGATCCTGGAGCTTGATGGCCTCGTCCGCAGTTTGAAGCGAAGGAGGAATTGTTTCAACGGTGCTTACCGCACCGCCTGTCCCGGTACCTGGTGTAGCATTAATAGTTATGTTGGTATCCGAGCAAAATGCATTTGAACAAAAGAAAATTCCGGCGGCAACAACCCCTGCAACAACAAGTTTTCTATTCATGATGTCCTCCTCTTATGGTCTTAATTTGTAAAAATCAGGGCCACGCGCTTACCGGATCACCAGAGATTCCCCAACCCTTGGCACAAAAACATCAAAACCCTGTCCCGTCAGCGTATCGGCAAAGACCAGCATCTGGTCCTCTTCGCCATGCACCAGCGCAATCTTTTTAATCTTCAGGTTTGATTCATTCAAAAATTTCAACATCTCGTTTTTGTCCCCATGGGCTGAAAATCCGTCAAGCTTTACCACCCGGGCCAAAAGCGGGTACTCCTTTCCCATAAGACGCATTAAAGGGGGCTGCCCATTCCTGCCGGACGCCTCGAATGCCAGGCCTTTTTCGGCCAGCCGCCTGCCCAAAGTATGCTCCGCCATGTACCCGACAATAAGAATCGTATTCTTCTCATTGTGTATCTTAAAACGCAGGTGATGGAGAATCCGCCCGGCTTCACACATCCCCGACGCCGAGAGGACTATATGAGGGCTGTTGTCGCGGTTTAAGGCCATGGACTCCTCCACCGATTCAGTAAACTTCAGCTCCGGGAACATGAACGGATTTTCCCCCTTACGCAAAAAATCCTCATGGGTCTTTTGATCATACACCTCGGGATGTTCGCCGAACACCCTGGTTATGCGCGTGGCAAGGGGCGAATCCACATATACGGGCACGCGCGGCGTCTCGTTCCTGTCATAAAGGTCATGAATCGTATACAGGAGTTCCTGGGTTCTGCCGTATGCAAAGGCGGGCACAATCACGGCACCGCCTCTTTCGACAGTCTCGTTTATTACTGCCTTAAGCTTTCCCCTCATGTCTCCCACGGGATCATGCACCCTGTCCCCGTAAGTGCTTTCCATTATCAGCAGGTCGATTTCACGGTCGGAGTCATCAAAATGTCCTTCCGGATCTTTTAGTATCGGCTTGTGATAACGGCCGATATCGCCGGTGAACCCTATGGTGTAAGACCTGCCGTTCTCTTTTACGCGCAGGATCGTGACCGCCGATCCAAGAATATGTCCGGCCTCGTAAAACGTACAGGAGATGTCCTCGCCCACAGTTACCGGCGAGTGGTAGGGCTGTCCCGAAAAGCAGGCCAAAGCGTCTTCGGCGTCCTTGATGGAATAAAGGGGCCTGACCGCATTCATATCGTATTTTTCCAAAAATGAATCGACGGCTTGTGCGTCAATATTGTGCTTGCCCTTTTTGAGTATCTTTTTAACCTCCTGCCTGGAGCGGCCGGTCGTTTGGGAAACAAGCTTACGGACCCGTTTATAATTAAGATAAGATGCATCGGATTCCTGGATATGGGCGGAATCAGGCAGAAGATAACCGCAGGCATCGGCCGTGACTCTGGTGCATATGATACTTCCGTTGAAGCCCTCTTTTACAAGAAGAGGAATACGGCCCGAATGGTCTATGTGGGCGTGGGAAAGAAGCAGGTTCGTAATAATCGCCGGATCAAAAGGGAGTGTACGATTTTTTCTATCCGAGACTTCGCGGCGGCCCTGGAACATGCCGCAGTCGAGAAGTATTCTACCATTTTCCGTCTCCACCAGATGCATTGAACCGGTTACTTCCCTGACCGCACCGTAAAATCTCACATGCATGTTTTTCTCCTAAATATTGAAAGTTCCCATAGGATCTGTTCCATCAATATTATTTACGCCCTTGAATAAAACAAGTCAATGCCCGAAAAAATCCCGGTGGAATACCAGCATCACCCATTTTTTGGATTTACACGAAAGGTAAATTCATGATAGTGTCCAAGAAAATCACATGGCATTCCATTCCCATTGCAATTACCGCAGGAGAGATCAAATGAGCATTAACGTTGTAAGTAAAATAGATGACTGCGTAAAGGTTAACACCGTATTGATCAGTGTGTCGGATAAAACCGGGCTCGATGATTTCGTGCCGGGACTCGTGGATATCAACCCGGAGATTACGATACTTTCCACGGGTGGGACCCATGCGCGTATAAGCGAAATTTTAGGGGACAGGGCGGCGTCCACACTCGTTGCGGTGTCCGATTACACGGGTCAGCCAGAAACCCAGGGAGGGCTGGTAAAAACCCTTGATTTCAAGATTTACCTCGGTCTTTTAACGGAGACTTACAATGCCGAACACCAGGACGATATGAAACGGACCGGAGCCCGTCAAATCGACATGGTAGCGGTCAATCTCTACCCCTTTTCCCAGACCGTGGCCGGGCCGGATGCAACAATTGAAAACGCACGCGGGAATATCGACATCGGCGGCCCGTGCATGATAAGGGCAGCCGCCAAAAATTTCATCCGTGTGGCTTCGGTTGTGGATCCGGCCGATTACGGTATGATATTAAACGAACTGAATGCCGAAAACGGAGCCACTCACCTTGCAACCCGGGCCGGACTCGCCAAAAAGGCGTTTGCGCACACGGCATCCTATGATACGGCCATCGGGCAATATCTGGCTGCAAAGACGGATGAAGACTTTCTTTCAACTTACCCGGAAATCATAAAATAAACAGGAGCAGCACCATGGCCGAAGACCTGAAACAGATGTACAAGACCATCATGGACGACCATTTTTCACCCAAAATGGAAATAAGCTTTATTGATGGCGAAAACCGGCAGACCCTTTTTTACGAAAAGGTAGACTGGGTAATAGACAATGTGCGAAAGGGCCTGCGCTATGGTGAAAACCCTGGGCAGGAGGCCGCCCTGTACAAGCTTGTAAACGGGAATATCATTCTCGGAGAATGCGAAAGCATCCTTGCCGGTCAATACCTGGCATCAGACATCGAGCTTCTCCAGTCGGGCAAGCATCCGGGCAAAACCAATCTCACGGATGCCGATAATGCATTAAACATCCTGCGCTATTTTACCGAAAAACCGGCCGTGATCATCGTAAAGCACAATAATCCATGCGGCGCCGCCCTGTCTGATAATTTGTGCGATGCCTACGTAAAAGCATACATGGCGGACCGGATCGCCGCATTCGGAGGCTGCATAGCAGTTAACCGGGCACTCGACATGGCCACGGCCGAGGCGATAGCAAACCAGTATGCCGAAGTTGTGGTTGCTCCGGAATTTGAAGATGGCACCATTGGTATCCTGGCAAAGCGGAAAAATCTCAGGGTGATCCGTATCAATAACATGAAGCGATTAAACGATTTCGTGGGTCAACGCGTGGTGGAGTTTAAAAACCTCATGGACGGCGGCATTATCGCACAATGGTCCTTTGTGCCGCAAGCCCGATCTTGCGAGGATTTTCGGTTGGCGAAATGCGAGTACAAGGGCGTGACCTACAGGATAAACCGCCCCCCGACCCCGGCGGAACTTGAGGATATCCGGTTCGGGTGGCTCCTTGAATCGGGCGTGACTTCAAATTCCGTTATCTACGTTAAAAACAATGTTTCCGTCGGCATCGGGACCGGCGAGCAGGACCGTGTCGGAGTTGCCGAAATAGCACGCGACAAGGCCTATCGCAAACTTGCCGACCGCCTTTGCTTTGAAACCCACCAGACATCCTACAACGATCTTAAAGATGCGGGAAAAAAGGCGGATATAGACGAACGGGTAAAAATTGCAAACGGCGGGCTTAAAGGTTCCACCATGGTGAGCGACGCCTTTTTCCCTTTCAGGGACGGTGTTGACGTGGGCCTTAATGAAGGCGTGACAGCCGTGGTGCAGCCGGGCGGCGCCATAAACGACCATGAAGCAATTACCGCCTGCAACGAGGCCGGGGCCACAATGGTTATTACGGGGCAAAGAAGCTTTAAGCATTAAACCGTCCCTACTCCAGCATCACGGATATCCTGTCCCTAGCTGCGTCAATGTACTGGAGGGTTATCCTTACCATGTCCTTTGGCTTGAGCTTCATGCCGGGCGGGGCGGAGATCAGGCATTCGATGAGGTAGTCCAAGATAAGGATCATGTGCCCGTCCCTTCGCTTGTCTAAAACAATGGCCTCCATCCGCTCACCTATGCATTTTTCCAGAAATTTAAATATCCAGTACCTGTGGCGGCGGAACTGCACCTGCCCGGCGGCGCGCAGCGGTTCGTTGAGAGCGCTTATTATCCCGCCTATTTCTTCCTCCGAATACGGGGATTCCATGCCGAGGCACGCCTTTATCTGCCTTTGCGTAATAAGGTCGTAATATTTGCGTATGGGCGACGTCGCTGTCGCGTAGGCGTCTACTCCCAGGCCGGAATGATGCCCGGCGTGAGCGCTGATTACGACCCGGCTTATCAGGCGGCGTTGCATCCAGTTGTCAAAAAGGGTCCCCTCTTCAGCCCCTGAATACAGGCGGCCCCTTGGAGCCGGCTGAGAACGAAAAACAGCGGGCATCTTGTTTACGGTAAGAAACTTCGCGGCGAGCCGGTTTGCCAGTATCATCATCTCGGAAACCAGAAACCTCCCCGGACTCTCTCTGTCTATCTTGCGTACGCTTACTTCATTTCCATTTAAAAGCCTTACGCTTATTTCAGGGAGCTGGATCTGCACGGCCCCGGCCTTTAAACGGTTTTCATTCAAGGCTTTTGCAATGGCGTAAGCGGCCGAAAGGCGATCGTCTGTTTTAACAAGGGCGTCTGTCTCGGTGTACGTGAGTTTTCGGTGCACGGAAATAATCGAAGGCAGGAATTCGTAATCAATCACCTGCGCATCACGGGTAAGCTTAATAAAAAGGCTCACGGCAGGCCTGATTTCCCTTTCTTTCAGGCTGCATATATTTTCGGAAAATATATTGGGAAGCATGGGTATTTTTAAATCAGGCATATAAATGGATGTGCCTCTGTTAATCACTTCCCGGTCGAGGATGCCGCCCTTTTCAACAAATGAAGCAACATCTGCTATATGAACGCCTATCCTGCAAATATTTCCATCCTTCTCAATGGAAAGCGCGTCATCATAATCGAGAGTGGCAGGTCCGTCTATGGTCATGATATCAAGGCCGGTCAGGTCCACGCGCCGACTGTCCGACGCAAACCGTAAATCATCGCCCAGAGCATCAGACGACGCCATGGACCCGACCGCTTCGAGTGCCTGGGGTGAAAAATCGGTAGAGATGCCGTAGCGGTAAATATCTATATTCTCGGTTTCATCCCAGATTTCCGCCCGCACCATGGCGGTAAATATGGTGTCCGGACTCTTTACACCGGCTTTTGCCATGATAGACTTGGCGGTTGATGCATCCTGGCTTTGCCTGCCGATAAGATAAAAAGATTTCAGTATTTCAATTGCATCAAGGGTATCACGGTCCATGGGGGCTGCATGGCCAGTGGCGCCGGGACCCGCAGAAGCGTCACTCGCACTTGACATGGATGCAAGCCACACCGCGCCTGTCTCTGCTATTCTTTTCCGTCTTTCCTCGGCTCTTTTGCGCGCAATGTTTTGTGCAACCACTTTTTCGGGATGGGGAAAAAACTGCTTGAAATCAAACTTGAAATAGAAGCGGTTTTCAAAAAAGGCCCGGACAACCGCCGATTCATGATCTGAAGTAATCTCCCCTGAAAAACAGAAAACCGTCATGGATTCCAGGTCCACCCATTCGCCAATGGAATGAAGCTCTTCCCAAAGAGGTGCGATGTCAATGCTCAATGCAAGGTTGTTTCTCGTTTTCGCCGCCGTCTTAAGCGCCCTTACGAGCTCATCACGCCCTGCATCCATATCCAGAACGGTTTTAGATATATGGGAAAGCCGGGCGGTTTTCTGATTCAACTCACGCCCGTTTTCAGAAAGGAGTCTCACCCGTTCGCCTTCCACGGACAAAACAGTCGCGCAGATAATCTTCTGATGGTCTATATATTCAACAATGGTTCCGGGTTTCATAAATACCCCATTTTAGATTAATGCCCGTTTTGATGGACTCGTAAAAAGTCGGACAACACGATAAAGATGGCTAAGTAAAAAATTCCATATACAAGGCGTAGTGGTGTCGCGAAAGCGGAGGCATACATATAGTATTCCGAGCATTTCGCAGCCCACTGCAACGCAGTAGATGGGACTTTTTCCTACGCCATCTATTTTCGGCGCACGACAAAGCTCTTAATCCTGTTCCCCTCCATCTCCTTTACCGTGATCAGGAAATGACCGATAACGATCTGTTCGCCTTCGCGCGGGATGCGGCCGGTTTGTTCCAGAACCCAGCCCGAAAATGTTTCATAGGCCGGAGATTCCGGTATCTTCATATGCAGCAGGTCGTTCACGATCTCAATATCCGCCGACCCGCTTACCAGCCATTCCTTGTTTCTTATCTTTACCACGGGCGGCTTTATGATATCGGTCTCATCGATTATATCCCCCACAATAGCCTCAAGCACATCCTCCAGGGTAACAATCCCGGAGACCTCGCCGTATTCGTTCACGACTATGGCGGCATGATCCTTTTTCCGCCGGAACTGGTCTAAAAGCTGATCGATCTTCTTGTTCTCCGGTATGAAGTACGGTTCCCGCATGATGGCCTCAATGGCCAGGTCCCCGCCCTTTAAAATGCTCTGCCTGAACAGATCCTTTACATTTAATATTCCAACCACATGGTCGATGTCTCCGTGGATCACCGGAATCCTGGTATAACCGGATTCGAGTATCTTCTCGGGTTCCGGGGGTGTGGTTTTTTCTATGACAAACATATCCGCGCTGGGTGTCATGATTTCCGATACGCTGATATCGTCGAGCTTGATGATATTGTGGATCAGCTCACGCTCATCGGGATTGATCTCTCCCTCCTCCTCGACAACATCCACAAAGGAGATGAGTTCCGCTTCGGTCACGGCCGGAGCCCGGCTGTCCCCCCCGACAAGCCTTGGAATAAAATTCAAAAGCCAGATCACCGGGAAAAAAATACGGGAAAGCCAGTGAATGGGAAAGATCACGGCCTTTGCCACGGCCACGTTATGCCGGGTTGCGAGCGTTTTCGGAAATATCTCTCCAAAGACGAGGATCAGCAGGGTCATTATGCCTGTTGCTATTCCGACTGCGTTATTTGAAAAATAATGCATGGTGACGGCCGTGGCCAGGGCGGATGCGCCGATATTGGCAATATTGTTCCCGATGAGGATAGTGGTCAGCAGGCGGTGCGGATTATCCTTCATAGCCAGAATCAGCGCAAAGGCTTTTCCTCCATCCTTTGCCAGGTGGCGGGCCTTTGTCCTGCTTATTGAAAAAAGCGCGGTCTCGGACGAAGAAAAAAAACCTGACGCAAGGATCAAGATAATCAGCAAAATAAACTGTGCCGTCATGGGGTTATCACTCCAAAATATATTATAATTGCGGCTGAATATCAGAAATTGTTGCCGGAGTGCAAGTATCAATTTCTCATAACTATAGCAATTATTCGATAAATATCAATCACCATGAATCAGTGAAGCAAGAAAAATCGCAAAATTCGGCATGGGGACTGGTCGTAAATTACGCCTTTTGCTTGCCGATTGCCTCGCCTATTGTGGATTAATGGGTTCTCGAACTTTTCAACCCATGGGATTCTCATTAAATATCGTTTTCCGCCGTGCTATTAAATGGCAACTGAATAAAAAATATTCATTGATATTTTTATCCGTGTGCGCCTGCGGCAAATTACTGGATAGACTCTGCCGAAGCATGGATAAATCAGCCACGGACATACGCGGATGAAGGCAGATATTCTATTTATCCAAAAAGCAGGCGCAAAGTGCTTGATCCCGATTTTGGATATATAGATAGATAATATGAAACGGGTTGACCTCCATTGTTGACAATGTCGTTGTGCCATCATATAATGATGGCAATATAACAGCATAAAATGCTATTATAAAAGGAGGCGGTAAAATGAAATCAATTACAATCCGCGGCATTGAGCTGTCGTCAGTGGCGGACAGGCTCAAAACGGAAGCCGGCCGTGAAGGCAAAAGCGTCAATCAATTTATCAAGGACATAATTAAAACACATCTTGGAATGGGTATGGGGAAAAGGCATTCTGCTGTTTATCATGATCTGGATCACCTCTTTGCCAAATGGTCCGAAGCGGATTTTTTGCAGATTCAGGGAAAAATTGACAGACAGAGAAGGATTGATGAGGAATTGTGGGCATGAAGCGATTCCTGGTTGATACTAATATTTATTCGTATGCATTAAGAGGGGATGCTCCGATTGTCAATATCCTTCAACAAGCGGATGTCATTGGCTTTACAAGCATCAGTATCGGGGAGTTGCTGTCCGGGTTTAAGGGCGGAAGCCGGGAGAGAAAAAATCGGGAAGAGCTGGATTCGTTTCTGGATAGTCCAAGGGTTACGGTTTATTTGATTGATGAGAACACAGCAGAATATTATGCAGAAATTCTTTGTAATTTAAGAGAAATCGGCAACCCGATCCCGACAAATGACATCTGGATTGCCGCCTGTGCATTTCAACATGGCTTGAAACTGTTTTCCAGAGATGCTCATTTTGAGAAAATCAGGGGCCTTGCCCGGGTTACCTTCTAATAAACGAATAGTAAAACTCTAAATTAGCCGCGTCAAGGCGTCTTCGAGCCCATGGAATCTCTTTCTCTCATAAAACCATATTTTTACAGACGCCGCCGCCTGATCATTTTCGGCATCGCCTGCCTGGTATGCGTAGACATTCTCCAGCTATGGATCCCCCGCATCGTCAAACAGGCGGTGGACGATCTTGCGTTCATGCGGGCTGATCCCGTGCGGCTCGGCCGCTACGCGATCGAAATCATGGCCATTGCCCTTGCCATGGCCGGGCTCCGCTTCATCTGGCGCCGCCTT
This sequence comes from Deltaproteobacteria bacterium, assembly GCA_013151835.1. Classification (GTDB taxonomy): domain Bacteria; phylum Desulfobacterota; class Desulfobacteria; order Desulfobacterales; family Desulfosalsimonadaceae; genus JAADHK01. The sequence continues at coordinate 15,891 of JAADHK010000029.1, read as the reverse complement.
TTGATCGGTACGTCCCGGATCGTGGAAGAAGGCCTGAGAAAGAGGCTCTTCTGTCATATACAGACGCTTTCGGCCTCGTATTTTGAAACGACCCGCGCGGGCGATCTCATGGCCCGGGCCACCAACGACATCAATAATATCCGCATGGCTGCGGGCATGGGGATAGTGGCCATGACCGATGCGGTGTTCCTGGGCAGCGCCGCCGTCTGCTTCATGGCGGCTATCAACCTCAGGCTCACCTTGCTTTCCATGCTCCCCATGCCATTAATCGTACTGATAACACGGATTTTCGGAAAAAAAATGCACCGGCTCTACACCGGGGTCCAGGCCCGGTTTTCCGATATAACCGAGACAGCACGGGAAAGCCTTGCCGGAATCCGGGTGGTCAAAGCCTACGGCCTGGAAGCCGACAGAACGGCGCGGCTTTCAATACTCTCGGAAAAATATATCACCGAAAATCTCCGGCTGGTCAATATCACGGGCTCCTTTTTCCCTCTCATGGTTTTTTTCACCAACGTAAGCCTTGCCATTGTCCTTTATTTCGGAGGGCGGCTCACCATCACGAAAAACATCACGCCAGGTGATTTTGTGGCTTTCATCAGCTACCTGTCGCTTCTGACCTGGCCCATGATGGCTATCGGATGGGTCACTAACCTGATTCAGCGGGGAATGGCTTCCCTCGACAGGATAAATGCCGTCATGGAGACCCGGCCGGATATAACGGACGAAAAGGATGCAGTTTGCCTGAAATCGGTATCCGGCGGCATCAATCTTGACAAGGTAAATTTTTCCTTCAATCCGGACGGTCCCCTTGTACTCGATGATATAAACCTGTCGGTTCCGGCCGGAAAAGTGCTGGGCATTGCCGGGCCCCAGGGCGCGGGCAAGACCACCCTTTTAAATCTGATTACCCGGCGCTACGATGTTAATTCCGGCAGCATAAGCCTTGATGGGAACGATATACGCTCCATACTCCTGTCGAATCTCAGACAATCCGTTGTCCATGTTCCCCAGGAACCATTCCTCTTTTCAGGGACCATAAGGGAAAATATCGCGTTTGGCATGACAAAAGACGAAAATCACATAATTGCCGCCGCAAAGTCTGCGGCCCTTTACGACGATATCATGGGATTTGATCGCGGCCTCGATACCCTGGTCGGCGAACGGGGAGTGGCTCTGTCAGGGGGGCAGAAACAGCGTGTTGTTATTGCCCGCGCATTGATCAAGGACGCGCCCGTATTCCTGTTCGATGACCCCATAGGGCAGGTCGACACCCGGACGGCCGCCGGAATAATTGAGACCATAAGAAAACTGGCTGGCAAAAAAACCGTGCTTATCGCTTCACACAGGATTTCGGCCCTCAGGATATCCGATTCGATAATCGTGCTTGAAAACGGCCGGCTCACTGAATACGGCACCCATGCGGAACTGGCCGGAGGCGACGGGTATTACTCCCGCATAAACGCTTTACAGGAACTTGAAACATCCGGTGTTGACGACAAATGAGATATTCCGAACAATCAGAATTAACAAATGAACAGGAGATTTCCAAAACAGCGGACCTCCATATGCTGCGCCGGATATTTCCGTTCATACGACCCCACGCCCGCATGTTTGCGGCGGCCGTCTTTCTCATGTTTGTCACCACCATCATGGAGCTTGCCATCCCCTATGTTACCAAGACCGCTATTGACCGCTATATTGTCCCGGTGCAGGGCGCAAAGGGGGATATAAATGGCCTTCAAACAGCAGCGCTGATTCTTTTGCTTATAATTCTGATCGATTTAGCCGCGAACTTCGGCCAGGTAATGGTCATGGAATATACCGGCCAGAAGGTGATGCACGCCCTGCGCATGAGACTTTTTGCCCATATCCAGTCCCTGTCGGTCCGGTTTTTCACAAAACAGCCGGTGGGACGCCTGGTCACGAGGGTGACAAACGATATTACAAACCTGCACGAGCTTCTCACATCGGTGCTGATCTTCGTGCTCAAAGATTTTTTCCTGGTCACGGGCATAACCGTTGTTCTCTTTTCCATCGACGCGCAACTCGCGCTTATGGTCTACCTGGTGTTTCCTTTGGTTTTTATCTCGGCATACCACTTTGCCAAAAACGCCCGGGCCGCATACCGGACGCTCCGCATCAAGGTCGCGGAGATAAACACGAAGTTTTCCGAGACCATAGGCGGCATTGACGTTATTCACGCATTCAACCGGCAAGAAGATAATGCCAGGCTGTTTAAGCGGGTAAACCATGAGAATTTCCTGGCCGGCATGCAGCAGATCACCGTATTCGCGCTCTTCATGCCTTTTATCGAGCTGATGAGCTCAGTGGGCCTTGCCGCAGTCATTTACTTCGGCGGAGTCCGCTTCATCGCCACGCATATCACTCTCGGAGAACTGGTGATATTCATATCGTATATCCGAATGTTCTTCCGCCCGATCAGGGATATCGCTGAAAAATATAATATCACCTTAAATGCGGTCTCGTCCGCCGAACGGATTTTTTTGCTCCTGGACGAATCCGACGGAATCGACGAAAGACGGATTGGGCCATCATCAGAAACACCGGACAGGATTAAATCGCTTGAATTCGACGCCGTCCGGTTTTCATATGTGCCCGGGGAACCTGTTTTAAAGGGTATATCCTTTTGCATCAGGGCAGGAGAGACAAACGCGATCATAGGGCAGACCGGTGCGGGCAAGACATCAATTATCAACCTTATAATCAGATTCCATGACCCCGACTCCGGAAAAATCCGGATAAACGGGATCGACATCAGCAAATTTTCAACATCAAAACTACGCGAAAAAATCGCCGTGGTAAACCAGGACCCATTTCTTTTTACGGGAACACTGCGGGAAAACATCTTTTCAAAGAGCCGGCCTGCGGGTTACGATAATGAAAATGAGATACTCTCGCTTGCCGGATGCATTGATCTTATCCGCCGCCTGCCGGATGGCCTTGACACAAAAATATCAGGGCAGGGATCAGGGCTTTCAAGCGGAGAGCGACAACTCATATCCATTGCACGCGCCATGGCGAAAAACCCGCAACTGATCATATTCGACGAAGCCACGTCATATATCGACTCGGAAACCGAAAAAGCGATAAACCTTGCCATGGCCAACCTGACAAAGGGAAGGACGGCCATTATCATCGCGCACCGTCTCTCTACCATCCGCTCGGCGAATAATATCCTTGTTTTGTCTTCCGGCCGGATCGTTGAGTCAGGTACGCACGAGGAACTGATGAACAGGCGGGGTGTCTATTTCCGCATGATCAGGGTACAGGATTACCGGCATCAATTTTAAGCTTGTCAAAGGGATATCACCATGATAGAGCTTTCTACTATTTATTTTTTTCGAATTGTGACCGTCTAATTATATAAACTAGCTAACACCTTAACAAAAGGAGATTAAAAATGGCGTATGATGCGGTAAACATGCAAGACTGGCAGATTTCCGAAGCTGCCGAGAAGAACATGCCCAAACCCGAGGACTGGATAGACAAGCTCGGACTTAAAAAGGAAGAAGTCCTTCCCATGGGGCGTCTGGCAAAACTCGACTTTTTGAAAATCATAGACCGTTTAAAGGACCATCCGGACGGAAAATACATCGAGGTTACGGCCATCACCCCCACCCCTCTCGGCGAAGGGAAAAGCACCACATCCGTCGGCCTCATGGAAGGTCTCGGCATGCGCGGCAAGAGAGTCGGCGGCGCCCTGCGGCAGCCCTCCGGCGGTCCGACTATGAACGTCAAGGGAACTGCGGCAGGCGGCGGCAACTCTCTTCTCATCCCCATGACTGAATTTTCGCTGGGCCTTACCGGCGACATCAACGACATAATGAACGCCCATAACCTCGCCATGGTGGCGCTCACCTCACGGATGCAGCACGAGCGGAACTACAACGATGAACAGCTCGCAAGGCTCACCGGTATGCCGCGCCTCGATATCAACCCGACCCGCGTTGAAATGGGGTGGGTCATCGATTTTTGCGCCCAGGCGCTAAGAAACATCGTAATCGGCCTTGGCGGACGGTATGACGGTTTTACCATGCAGTCCAAGTTCGGTATTGCCGTGGGCTCGGAATGTATGGCGATCCTTGCCGTTGCCAGGGACCTGGCGGACCTCAAGGAAAGACTCAACAACATCACGGTCGCATTTGACAAAAGCGGCAAACCCATCACCACCGGTGATCTGGAAGTCGGAAACGCCATGGCGGCCTTTATGAGAAATACCATCAATCCGACTTTGCTGTGCACCGCCGAATACCAGCCATGCATGGTCCATGCCGGACCGTTCGCCAATATCGCGGTGGGTCAGTCATCCATCATTGCGGACCGTGTCGGCCTGAAACTCTTTGACTACCATGTCACCGAATCCGGATTTGCCGCTGACATCGGATTTGAAAAATTCTGGAACGTGAAATGCCGTTTTTCCGGCTTAAAGCCCCATGTCTCGGTCCTGACATCCACCATCCGGGCGCTCAAGATGCACGGCGGAGGCCCCAAGGTCGTCGCGGGAAAGGCTCTGCCCGAGGAATACACTAAAGAGAATCTGGAACTGCTTGAAAATGGCTGCGGCAACATGGTCCATATGATCAATGTTATCCGCAAATCCGGAATCAAACCGGTTGTATGTATCAACCGGTTCTACACCGACACCGACGCCGAGGTCGCGATTGTACGGAAAGCAGCCGAAGCGGCAGGCGCCAGGTGCGCGGAATCAAAGCACTGGGAAAAGGGCGGCGAAGGCGCGCTGGAATTCGCGGATGCCGTCATTGAGGCCTGCGAGGAAGGGAACGACTTTGACTTCCTCTATCCTCTGGAAATGAAGCTCCGGGATCGTGTAGACAATATTGCAAAAGAAGTGTATGGCGCGGACGGCGTTGACTGGTCCCCCGAGGCCGAGGCCAAGGCCAAAATGCTCGAAGCTGATCCCAAGTATGCCGATTTCGCCACCATGATGGTCAAGACCCATCTCAGCCTCACCCACGACCCGGTATTAAAGGGCGTGCCCAAGGGCTGGCGTCTTCCCATCCGCGACGTACTCATTTACTCGGGCGCCAAGTTTCTCTGCCCGTGCGCGGGAACCATCAGCCTGATGCCGGGCACCAGCTCCAACCCGGCCTTCCGCCGCGTCGATGTTGATACATCCACCGGAAAGGTCAGTGGCCTGTTCTAAAAACGAACGGTTCCAGGTTACACGAAACATATACCAAAAACCCCCTGCCGGGAATACTCCGGCAGGGGGTTTTTTTGATATTATGCGCAATAGAGAATAATCTTTTCGGCAATACGGGCCGCAGTGTACTCGGAAACCTGTGTTCCGGGAATCTTGACCACCTCGGTGATGTCAGCGGCAACAACCTTACGGCGACGACCCAGACGCCGGACCAGTTCCACGATCTGGCGATATGAAAACCCGCCGGGCTCGGGCGTGCCTGTTCCCGGGATTACCGACGGGTCGAGACCGTCCGCGTCTATGGTCAGATATACTTGATCAGGGAGCCGGTCAATGGCGTCATCCATCCATGAGTCGTCAAACGGATCAAGGGCATGGGCAAAAAACGGGGACAGGTCTTTTTCTTTTATATATTCGGCCTCCTCCGGCGCAATTGCCCGGATGCCCGCCTGGACAAAGGAGAGCCGCAGGTCTTCGGCTATTCTGCGCATGACGCAGGCATGATTAATGCGGCTGTTATTCCAGTTATCCCTAAGATCAAGATGCGCGTCGATCTGGAGTACCCCGATCCCGGGGAAAGCCTTTGCGGCAGCGGAAACGAGCCCGATGGTGACGGCATGATCACCGCCAATGGAAAGCAAAAACCGGCCATTTGCCAAATGCGGCCGGGCTGCGGCCTCGATCTGAACAACCGCCTTTTCCGGATTATTGGAAGGTTCAAGGACGGCAAGCGTATGCACCCCGTTACCGGCCCATGGCGTCATCGTCTCTTCGTCGATAACCTCCATCTGTTCAGAAGCGGACAGGATATAAAAAGGGGCCTCACGGGTTCCGGCGCCGTATGAAGGAGCGACCTCGTATGCGACAGGCAGGACGACAGCCTGGGCATCGTCTGCTGATGCAGCCCTGACCCCGGGCTCTCCGAACATGGGAATTTTCGATATATTCATCTCACGAAAACCGCAGCGGCAATTACGGTTGTCCAGCGTTCCCCTTCCGCTCCGAGCGTACCCTGACTGATATTTTGCGATTCAATTATCTTGCCCGACATCCTGTAAATGTCACGCCGCTCGTCGTAATCCTTGTCAGGATCGAAATCAATGCCCAGGGTGGTCGCCAGCATGGTTGCGGCTATATCCTCGGCAAAATCTCCGGCCTCTTTTTCAGTCTGTCCGAATCCATGATGCTCGGACAGGTAGCCGTAGCGCCCTTCTTCCTTGGGAAGGGCAAGTCCGACGCTCGCAACGATTCTGCGGCCCGGCTCACGGGTCTGCTCCCGGGCCATGATGCAATGGGTGATCTCCCCGGGTTCGAGGCGTGTCAATGCCTTTTCCTTTTGCAGTATCCTGCATCCGGGAGGAAATATGGAAGAAACCTGGACCAGGTTCAAATGGGCTATGCCGGCAACACGAAGCGCGTTTTCAAAAGACGCCAGCTGCACTTTATCGGAGCCAACTCCCTTGGTGAAAAATATACATCGCGGCACATACATGGTTTGATTCTCCCGCCAATTTGGGATATAAATTAGTGACAAATCGATGATTTTTATTGTAGAGAAGACTAGTTTGTCAATAAAAATGTAGGCAAATAAAAATATTCATAAACGGAGCAATGAGTTATGCCGCATGATCGGAACTATAATTTCAGGATAAATACGGAAAAACGGATACTGATCACACCCTCTTACCTGATGGGGGTGTTGGCAATCAAATGGCTGATCCTTACCGCATCAGTGCTGATCGCTTCGTTTCTGCTCGACGGAATCCATGTAAGCGGATTTTTTTCCGCTCTCCTGGCTGCGGCCGCCATAGGGTTCCTGAACCTTTCGTTCAAGCCGATCCTGTTTATCCTCACGCTTCCAATCAATATCGTCACCCTCGGCTTGTTCACCTTTGTGGTAAACGCCATCGTGCTCAAGATGGCCTCGGGACTCATTGCAGGATTTACCGTGACCGGCTTTTGGACCGCTGTTTTCGGGGCGATCATTATAAGCATTGCAAACTTTATCCTTGCATCGATTTTTAAGGCAAAACCCATTAATACGACAAACGAGGAGACAGTTGATATGGAGGAAAAAGGGGGGCGTTGGGAATAAAATATATCAGCCGCTTATCCGTGTCCAGAATTCCAGCCGGTGGCCTTCGGGATCATGAATAAAAAAGAATCTGGCACTCCATGGGTGCTTCTTTATTTCAGTGGGATCACACCCGGATATTTCAAGCTTTTTATGCACACCCTCAATATCTTCCACCTCAAGCGAGATAGTTATCCCCTTTCCGGAGCAGCTCTTTATCGAGGCGCGGGTCTCATCCGCGATACTCAGACGCGTTCTATCTCCCAGAGAAAACTCCACAAACCACCCGGTTGAAAAGGTAATTGGAAGACCCAGGATATCCCTGTAAAATGCCAGGGTCTCTTCAAAGCTCGCGCAATACAGGATAGTGTTTACAGAACCGATGCTTTCTTCAGGGATATTCATACGATTTAAAGCCCGTATTTATCGCGAAGTGTGCGGGCAAGGACATTCATGGTTGAAAAGGCCTTTTCAACGGTCCTTTCCCTGTCCGGATTGACGAGGCAGCAGGTTGCGGGTGAAAGCATGCTTCTTTTGAGCATTTCCGGAATATCAACACCCTTTTTGGCCAAAACATCCCACACATTTTCAAGCTGGTTGGTCAGACTTGCGATATCCTCTTTTTCAAATGCCTCAAAGCCGGTGGGAATAATCCCCCAGACTATTATGCCCCCATTTTCCAGAAAACGTTTAATCGACGGGGCGTACATGGAAAAAATCCCGGCGTTTGTATAGATATCGAGCGACAGGATATCAAGATCGAGTCCCAGAAGAAAATCCCAGTCCGGGTTTCCGCAAAGATGGATGCCCCGGGGCCGGTCAATCATGGAGAAAAAAAGATCCATGTCCTCTTTGGCCTTGACGTCACCATAGCCGGACATGGCGGAAAAAATAAACTGGAGACCGGGCTCGTCGATAAACATAAAGGCATTTTCGTTCATCTTTTTGAGCCTGCCGAGCTGCACGTTGATCCTCTTTGCCATGAATTCCATGAGAAACGGACGCACGGTGTCATCAAAAAGAATCGGGCGCTCATTTTCATCCAGGACATTGAATCCAAAGCTGATGGGCCCTTCGAGCTGGCCCCGTATGGCGGGCCGGTCGGCGAGGTCCATAGCAAGAAACTTGTGATAAACACTGGAATATTGCTCACTTATATCAAACCATGCAGGATCGTCAAACCGGGCCATTGTCTCTTCCACTTCCGCAATAAACCTGTCCATGGAAAAGCGCAGGGTCCGGGCCTCAAGGTCTAAAATTATACCCGGAAAATGTTCGCCAGCCTGGACGTACATATCCTCGTAATAGCTGTAATTTGGAAGCTGGGGCCAGAAAGGCACATCCACTGAGACAGCGAGTTCCAGGGCGCGGTCCACATCCGTGTGCGGCATTACGCCCATGGCCGTTGTCAGAAGGTTGCCGGGTATGGGCATTTTTTATCCTTTCTTTACGCTCAAAATTCCTGCGCAAAAAACAAGGCGGCGTCCGGTATAAAATCCTTTGCCGGACGCCGCCATATGGTTACAAACAACCTTCTTGCCGGATCAACAATTTCCTTTACTTTCCGGCCATCATGGCCGCGACATCGTCTTCCACGGTGCCGATCGGCTTGATATCAAACTTTTCAACAAGAACATTGAGTACCGTGGGAGACACAAACGCCGGAAGCGTGGGCCCGAGCCTGATCCCCTTTACCCCGAGGAAAAGAAGGGCCAGCAGAACCGCGACAGCCTTTTGCTCGTACCAGGCAATATCAAAGGAAATCGGCAGGTCGTTGATATCGTCGAGACCAAAGACCTCCTTGAGCTTTAACGCGATAACCGCCAGGGAATAACAATCATTACACTGCCCGGCGTCGAGCACTCTCGGTATCCCGCCGATATCGCCGAGGTCAAGCTTGTTGTAGGTATACTTGGCGCAACCGGCGGTGAGGATAACCGTATCCTTCGGCAGTTTCTCCGCAACCTCGGTGTAATAGCTCCTGGTCTTCTGCCGTCCGTCGCACCCGGCCATGACGATAAACCGCTTGATGGCACCGGACTTTACCGCATCAACAACCTTATCGGCCAGCGCCAATACCTGGTTTCTGGCAAAGCCTCCCACAATGGTTCCGGTCTCGATCCCGGCGGGAGGCGGGCATTTTTTCGCAAGCTCGATAACCCTGGAAAAATCTTTTTCCCCTCCGTCCGGCCTGTCGGAAATATAAGTCGCACCGGGATACCCGGCCATGCCGGTTGTAAATAAACGGCTCAGGTAGGTATTATTCTTCTTGAGGGGGACAAGGCAGTTCGTTGTCATGAGGATCGGGCCGTTAAAAGACTCGAACTCATCGTTCTGCCGCCACCAGGAACCGCCGTAATTGCCTGCGAGATGGGTATATTTCTTGAAGGCCGGATAATAGTTGGCCGGAAGCATCTCGCCGTGGGTATAAACGTCCACCCCGGTCCCTTCCGTCTGCCTGAGCAACTCGTCCATGTCCTTGAGATCGTGGCCGGAAATGAGAATCCCGGGCTTGGTCCCCACCCCTATGTTCACTTCCGTAATTTCGGGATGACCATAGGCGGTTGTATTGGCCTCATCTAAGGCAGCCATGGTGTTTACGGCTACTTCGCCCGCGCGCATGACCAGGCCCACCATTTCGTCAACCGAAAGATCCTTTGTGGTTGAGGCCAGGGCTTCCATGATAAAATTATAGATTTCATCCTTTTCCACCCCGAGAACGGCTGCATGGTCGGCATATGCCGCGATCCCCTTGAGCCCTATGACAAGGAGTTCGCGCAAAGACCGGACATCCTCATTTTCGGTTGCAAGCACGCCCACAGCCTTTGCCTTTTCATTAAATTCCGCCACGTCATCTGAAAACCAGGTGGCACTATCGTGGAGGGGCTTCTCAAAATCCCTGCCTGTTTTTTGCTTGTATGCGATTTCCACTTTCTGCTTTAAGGCGTCTCTGCGCCCGAGCGCTTCTCTTATCAGTTCTACAAAGCGGTTATCGTCCCAGTTGGCGTTGGTGATTGTGGTAAATAGGGCCTGGGCCGCGAACAGGCCGTTTTCCGTGTTGGAAATACCGAGTTCAGCCGCCTTTTCGCCGTAAATCGCAACACCTTTAAGAACATGGATGAGCAAGTCCTGAAGATTTGCGGTTTCTTCCGGTTTTCCACACATGCCCCGTACCGTGCAACCCTGGTTCTTCGCCGTTTCCTGGCATTGAAAACAAAACATGATACTGCCTCCTTATTTTATTGTGAGGTTAAATTTTCCATGTGACTGGAATGAACCTACACGAGCATATTACCCAACGCATTGACACAGATCAAGTTTTAATGGCTTCATGAAAAATCATCTTTTAAACAAGGTATTCTGTCTGTTTTATAAACTATAACCCGGCAGAGCGAAGCGATTCATTCATTCGATGTTCAACGTTCAATGTTCGATGTTGGACGTTCAATAAAAGCTTTACACTGCCGCTATGGCATATATTTATTCTCGGATCAAGGCCCTTCAAGCCCGTACTTCTTGATTTTCCGCCACAATGAAACCCGGTCGATCCCTATGATTTTAGCAGCCTTTGTCTTGTTGCCGCCGCACTGTTCAAGGACCCATCGGATATAATCCAACTCCTGCTCCTCAAGGGAAGGGATGGCTGATCCGCTCTTCCGGTAGGTCTGGATGGAAAGGTTGCGCATGTAATCGGGAAGAACGCCGGAACTGATTGAATCGCCGGTTTCCAGGGCAACCGCGCGCTCGATGACATTTTCCAGTTCCCGGACGTTTCCCGGCCAGTCGTATTGTTTAAGAAGAGACATGGCCGAAGTCTCGATGACGGCAATCTCTTTTTTTGCGGCCTCGCTTTTTATGCGAAGAAAATGATGGGCCAAAAGGGGGATGTCCCCTTCCCTCTCGGCCAGGGGCGGGAGGTGAATCGAAATGACGTTTAAGCGATAAAAAAAATCCTGGCGAAAATGTCCTTTTTTGACATCGGCCTCAAGATCCCGGTGGGTGGCTGCGATAAAACGAACATCTACCGATATCGGCGCGGTCCCGCCTACCCGCATGACCTCTTTTTCCTGAATGACCCGTAAGAGCTTAACCTGCATTGAAAGGGGCATGTCGCCTATTTCATCCAGAAAAACGGTTCCCTTGTCGGCGGTTTCAATCAGGCCGGACTTCCGACTGGTGGCCCCGGTATAGGCCCCTTTTTCATGGCCGAAAAGCTCGTTTGCCATCAATTCCTCTGTAAACGAACCGCAATTAAACGCCATAAAATGATTTGCGCGGCGGCCGGAAAGGTCGTGGATCGCACGGGCCGCCAATTCCTTGCCGGTTCCGCTCTCCCCGAGAAGGAGGATATTGGCATCCGATACGGCGATCTGACGGATCCTTTTGTGGACCCGGTTCATGGCGGGGCTCTTTCCGATAATATAGGGAACTCCCCCGGGAGATGACAATTTCTGCCTGAGTTCCCTGTTTTCAAGAAGCAACCGGCGTTTCATAAGGGCTTCGGAGACGAGTTTACGGACAGGATCTATCTTGTACGGTTTTGCGATATAATGATATGCGCCCGACTTCATGGCTTCCACCGCCGTATCGACGGTGGCATACCCGGTAACGACGATCACCTCGGTAAAAAGCTGGAGTTCCCGCACACTTTTCACGATCTCCATGCCGTCCACGCCGGGCAGCTTCAGGTCGGTTATCACCAGGTCAAAAGACGTGTTGTTCAGCAACTCAAGGCCCTTTTCTCCGTTTTCGGCGCAGACAACCTCATGGCCCATCTTTCCGATGATATGCGCCATGTTCTTCCGGGCGATATCCTCGTCCTCTATGATAAGAATGACTGAACCGGTTTTTTCCACTATCCCGTCCTCGCAGGAAGCCGGACCACAAAGGTAGCCCCTTCACCGTAACGACTGTATGCCTCCATGGTGCCGCCGTGATTCTCGACAATACTCCTGGATACCGCCAGGCCCAGCCCCGACCCCTTTCCCACTTCCTTTGTAGTAAAAAAGGGATCAAATATCTTGTAGATATTCTCCATGGGTATCCCGACCCCCGTATCCCTGACCTGGAAACAAAAAGTTGATTCATCCTCGATGTACGCCTTCACATAGAGTTCCCCGCCTTCTTTTTCCATGGCATGGATGCCGTTTAACATAAGATTGATAAGTATCTGCTGGATGCGGCTTGCATCCAGATCCACCTCAAGGTCATCCGGAATATCAAGAGTAATGGTCACGTTGGCCGGGACCTCACCCTTGATCAGGGTGATTGAATCGGAAACCAGATCCTTGAAACAGACCCGCCTGGGAGAAAAAGACCGTTTTCCGGAAAATTCCAGCAGGGCCTTGACGATGTCCCGTGCCCGCTCAACCTGTTTCTCCGCCTCATAAAGAAGCTGTCTCCTGTACTCGATATCATCGTCTTCGAGTTCCTCCATGACGATCTGTATGGAGGTTGAAATATTATTCAAAGGATTATTCAATTCATGGGCTACGCCGGAAGTGAGCGTTCCGAGGGACGCCATTTTTTCGCTGTGAACGATCTGTTCATTTCGCCTGTTGAGTTCGTTTATCATTTTATTCAGGCTGTTCACAAGGGATTGAAACTCGTAGCTGGTGCACTTGAGATCGATGTATGAATAATCCCCTGACGCTATCTTGACGATTGCGCCCTCTATGGCTTTCAAGGGCCGGTTGACATTAAAAAGAAGAAAAACCGCCACCCCGATGCAAAGCATGAACACCGTAAGTGAAAAAAACAGGATGTAGCGTCTTGATCGCTTCACAAGGTCGTCCAACCCCTCCTGTTCCTGTAGAACCATCTGCTCGAAGTGGGTCGTAAGCGCATGCCCGCTTTCGGCGATTTCGCCTTTCAACTTCTCGGTTTCCGGGTCTGACGGGTAGAGTGGAGAGGCGCCGGAAGCATTAATCCTGTTCATGAGGGCCGTAATAATCTCGCAATAACTTCCAAGCCGTTCCTGGGTTTCGTCCAGGTTTTTCGACAAGGTATACTTTCCGTAATTTGCAATTATATCGGAAAGTTCCTCTTCTGCTTGGCAATTATATTTGATGGCCTGCTTAAGATTTTCAATCCGGCCGTTTAAAAAGAAATTCTTTTCATACCGGCGGACCTCGAGAATTGTGTTTAATGCCTTGTTTTTATGAAAGATAATCTGAGTCTTGACACGGATCAGCCTATGAATGTAATCATTGACCAGCCAGATGGAGCCGCCGAAAAAAATAAGTATGGAAAAGGCCCAGACGATTTTTCTGCGGATGCTGGTCTTCATAACACCCCTTTAAATACCATAAAAGAAATAGAGCACGGTCAACTCCACGGCAAGGAAAAGCACAGTCATAACAGCCCCGGCTTTGGCGTAATCGAGCGTGGAATATCCCCCCGGCCGCATGATAAGCGCGTTTACCTGGTGGGTCGGCAACACGAAGGTATTGGAAGCCGAAAGGCCCACAACAAGGGCGGCCATCCTTGGGTCGCCGCCTGCCATGACCGCCATGTTCATGCAAAGCGGCACCAGCAGGACGGTGGCGCCCACGTTGGATACCACGAGTGTGAAAAAAGAGGTCATGATCCCCACCACTCCCAGAAGAACGATGGGAGAGGGGTTGCCGATCATCCCCAGCACCGTTTTAGCAATAAAGGCGGCGGTCCCGGTTTTTTCAAACGCGATGCCCAGGGGGATAAGCCCGGCAAGGAGGAAAACTGTCATCCAGTCCACAGCCCGGTATGCTTCATCAACCGAGAGTACGCCTGTTGCAATCATGCCCAGGGCTCCCGACATCAGGGCCACGGAAAGGGTTATCTTTAAAAAAATCACCTGAAACAAGGCGATGGCAAGCCATAAAATGGCCAGCTTCGCCTTTTTGGGCCTCAGGATTTCACCCTCCAGCGGCGTCGAGAAAGTCAGCGCCCTGGGCTGGGGCCTGTTTTTCAAAATATGAAATTTAGCCCACGATCCCTGAAGAAGCAGGATATCCCCCATTTTTAAGGGCATATGCCGGATTCCCGTATAAAATATCTTGTTCCCTGTAAAAAGCGCCAGGGGGTTTACACCGAACATTTCCTGAAAATTAATCTGGCTCATGCTCCTGCCGATAAGCTCCGAACGTGGGGACACGATGGTTTCCGCCATCCCGGCGGTGGTCCGGGCAAGAACCTCCCCGAAGCTCTCCAGGCTTTCTTTAATCACAAAACCATATTCCTCTGCCAGCTTGACAACATTTTTCTTCCGGCCGACCACTGCCAGGTCGTCTCCGGCCTCCACCCTGGCTGGTCCGTGGGGGATAAGATTTTTCTCCTTCTTCCGGGCGGACTCGATTCCCACAACCGTCACAAGAAATTTTCTCTGGATATCAAGTTCCTCAAGAATTTTCGGCCCCTTGAAATCGGATGAGACATGGAGTTCGAAAATGGTATCAAGGGCATGGTATTCCTCTATCAGAGAAGCGGTAATGTCTTTGTCCGAAGCCCCCGTGGCCGCCGGAAGGATAAGTTTTCCGAAAAAGACGAAATAAAGGATGGCGCTGAGCAGCAGGCACACACCGATGGGTGTCTGGGTAAACAACCCGAACGGGGCCAGTTTCTTCCCGCCAAGGACCATGAGATCGTTTAACAGGATGGTGGGGCTCGCGCCCACCAGAGTAATGGTGCCGCCTATAATGGCGCAAAATCCCATGGGCATGAGAATTCTCGACACCGGGATATTGAGACGTTTTGAAATGCGTTGAGCGGCCGGTAAAAACAGAGCTGCCGCGCCGATGTTCTGCATCATACTGGAAATAATGCCAACCGTCCCTCCTATGAGCGCGATTATCCGGCTTTCACTTTTCCCGGCAAGCTTGATAATGGGGCTTGCCACGCGGTTCATGACTCCGGTCTTGTCGAGTCCGGCGCCTATGATTATAACCGCTATAATCGATATAACGGCATTGCTGGAAAAGCCGACAAATGCCTCTTGGGGTGTCACAAGGCCGATGAGTGGAAGCAATACCATCATAATAATCCCGACGACATCGACGCGGACCCATTCGAACACAAACAAAATAACTGCAAAACCAAGCATGATCATTGTTAAAATCATTTCTGGGGTCATCCGGCTCTCCTTAAATTCAGATATAAACGATGGTCATGCGGCCCGGATCTTAATTTTTCCGGTCCTCCCCGGCCTGAAAACAGGCTGCATGCCATATCAAAAACATAACCGACAGACTCTATTCGTCCGTGTGATCCTCGTTTCGAAACCAGTAACACAGAAACAGGGCGACACCGATCAATACAAGATTTAAAAAAAAACGTGCGTCCATTCCTTTAAATTCCTCCATTGCCATAAAAAAGCGAAAAATGCGTACGGAAACTTATTTCCATAACTCATTATCCGCTTTTTTTCAAGATTATTAATTTTTGATGTATTCGTAAAAAGTCGAAAATCAGGTCGATTTTATATAAAAAAGAGGCTTCCTGACCCAAGTTAAACTCGGCCTGCGGACTCGTAAAAAGCTTCGTATGCAAGGCGCGCGATCCGGGAAAGGGCGAAGGCGTACTTTTTGTACGTTGAGGCCTTTCCCGGATCGCGCAACGCCGCAGACGGACTTTTTACGAGTCCGTCAATTTT
>JAADHK010000138.1 GCA_013151835.1 Deltaproteobacteria bacterium | reverse complement strand
TCACCTGTGGTGTCTGGAGCAGGCCGGATGTCCGGCGCTGGATCAGGGGCGGTTAAAGAAGAAAGGGCGGGTGTGTCGGGCAGGTTTTCCGGTGTGTCCGGTTCGTCTTCAGCGGCTATAAACCCGGCCAGGCTGTCGGCTCCGTGGGCCAGAAGAAAGCTGTTTGGATCATGGCTGTCCGGCAGGGTCTTTATGGTTACGCTAAAGTCGGAAAGTCTTTCTTGCAATCGTGCGGCCGCTTCCCTGCCGGAATCGTCACCATCGAGCAACAACATGATCCGACTGACACCATGCGCCTTGAACAAGGCGATATCGGCGTTTGACAGCCCGTTTGTCCCCTGGATCGATATGACGTTTGGATACCCGGCAGTCTCGATGCTCAAGGCATCGATGATCGATTCTGTGAGGATGATATCCGAACAGGATTTGATAATGCCGATGTTCCAGCAGCCAGCGGGCCGGTTGGGTAAAAAAACATGCCGCCTGGTTGCCTGGTGAAAAAACCGGCCGTAGATGGTCACGATATTGCCGTCCAGATCGAAGACAGGGAAGACCAGGCATCCGGAAAAATGTTCCCCGCCCCGGGCGTTCAATATCCCGACCCGGGCCAGGTCTTCCAGGATGGCCCCGGTTTGCGGCAATATCTCTTTTAACTTGCCGTTGCAATACCCGGCCCGGTGTTTGTTAAACAACCCGGCATCCGCGATCCCGCGATCATAGAGGGCTTTTTTGCCGGTGGTTTCGAAGTTGTTTTCGTAAATCGTGATCACCCGCTCAAGAAGTTGCTGGATTTTGGGTTCGGGTAATGGTTTGGGCAAGGGCACGGACTGCCCCGGCCGGGCAGGCAGCGGATTTAAAAACGGGTGATCGTTTTCAAGTTTTTCAACGGCCCGGGTAAAGTCCACCTTGTCGTAAAGCTCCACAAACCGGATCACATCGCCCGCGGCCCCGCACCCAAAGCATTGCCACAACTGTTTTTCGATATTCACGGATAATGAAGGACTGGTGTCATTGTGGAAGGGACAGAGGCCAACATAGCCCCTGCCGTTTTTCTTCAGTGGTATGCCCCTGGATTCTATGCAGGTCTTGAGGTCAACGCCTGATTTGACGGCCTCGATGGTTTCTTTGTCTATCACAATCGTATCTCCCCTCTTTCTCCCGTAAGCGTTCAAACAGGATGTCCCTGAGCCGGTTTAAGGATTCTTTCAATTGCAGCGGGTTGACCCTGGCCTGCCCGTTCATGTAGTCCCGGTCGTGGCGGTCAAGGTCCGGGCCGGTGAACAAAAAACTTGCGTTTTTCCGGCCATCCCGCCTGAACTTCACGCAGCTCAATGCCCCGCCCATGCACAGGAAGAATGCGCCGCGAAAGATGTCGGTCGTTTCCAGTCTGCTGGTGTTCAAATGTCATCACCTCCTTTCCAAAAATCATTTAATTCTCTAAATAAAAAATGGATGATACGCCAAACAAATTTATTGCTTTATACTTCATTGTTAATTGGCTTATAATACAATGCCTGTCAAGGCCAAAAGGAGCGAATTAAACAATTAAGTTGCATTTTGAGTGCATATCAGCCTATATTTATACAAAATTATATTTTTACGATTAAACTCTGGAGGGATTATATGTCACTCGCCGATAATATACGGAAGGCCAGAAAAGCCAAAGGTTGGTCTCAGCGTGTATTAGCTGAAAGAATCGATTCAGACACCAGCTATATCAACCGCATTGAAACTGGTAAGTTAAACCCATCTATTGCGGCATTGACACGCATTGCTGATGTGCTGGAACGAACCCTTGACCAACTTGCAAAAAATGGGGATGATAATGTTGAGGTTCATATTCGAGACAAAAACCTGGCCGAACGAATGCGCCTTGTCGACTCTCTAGATGAAGAGGATCGAGCCACATTGATCCACATGATTAATACAATGCTCACAAAACAACGAATGAAAGAGCTTATTGTCGGGGAAAAAAGTATCGGATAAATGTCAGGCCATTATATTGGGGGAAATCATCATGCATACTGAAAACATAAAACAAGAAGCGTATCAGCTCCTCGACAAATTGCCGGAACAGGCGACATGGGACGATTTAATGTATAGAATTTATGTCCGCCAAGCCATTGAAGCAGGGATAAAAGATAGTGATGCCGGAAAAACTGTCGATGTTCACGAGGTCCGTGAAAGATTTGGACTGCCGCGATGAAGGTTCATTGGACAAAAAATGCGATTGAACATCTTATCAAGATACACGAGTACATCGCTGCAAATTCCCCGGCATATGCCAAACGGATGGTTGATAAAATAACCAAACGCTCGACACAGATAGCCGATTTCCCCTATTCAGGGCGCGAAGTGCCGGAATACAAGGCAGAACATATTCGGAAAGCTCATCAAAGCACCTTACCGGATTATTTACAAAATAAAGTCCGATCAAATTGATATAGTGGCCGTAATTCATGGTGCAAGACAACTATCGGCGGATATTTAAAGCGGTTCGTCTGCATCCTCGGGCTTTTCGCCCGGCAAAAAGCGCGCTGGGCTTCCGCTTCCTGCGGTAGCAGCCGGCCTAATTTGATCCCCCGCCCGCCCCGAGGGGCTCCCTGATGGGCAATGGGCCGTTTTATATGGCGGCGCAGGAAAAACCGGGTGTAAAACCGGCAATGGTTTTTCACTGTCCACGCGCGTGGACAGTGAAAAAAGATGGCGGTTAAAAAAAATGGTGATGGGTTATGTCAGGTCTTCCGCCCGACACACGCATGGGGCTGACAAGCAAAACAATACAATGGCTGGATCATATGGAAAACATACGGCGCCAATGTACCACTTTACTCGAATTGCTGGAAAACGGGGAAGGCGCCCCACCCTGATCATCCCCGATTTTTTTACTTGCCACGCGCGTGGCAAGTAAAAAACGCATTTCCGGGCCGTGAAAACGGCCCGTTTTTTTCAATTTAACAACTTGATAAAATTGTTTTTTCGTTGTATACGCAGAATCAACTTGAATTGGATGCATTTCAGGTGGTTTTGAGCTATAGCTCATAACTACCCCCTAAAAATTGCAGGTTGATCTATAAATTTCTTGTCTTCATCCTCCCTTTTATTGTCCTGTCGATCGTCATAACCAGCGTTTTTTTCC
>JAADHK010000051.1 GCA_013151835.1 Deltaproteobacteria bacterium | reverse complement strand
GGGCGGCAACTCCGGCGTTTTTATTTTGGGAACCGGGGCTGAAACCGGGATCGGGATCGGAGCCGCGAGTTGTGGCGGCGGCGCCTGCTCTATTG
Organism: Deltaproteobacteria bacterium; assembly: GCA_013151835.1. Lineage (GTDB taxonomy): Bacteria > Desulfobacterota > Desulfobacteria > Desulfobacterales > Desulfosalsimonadaceae > JAADHK01. The sequence continues at coordinate 19,971 of JAADHK010000051.1, read as the reverse complement.
GTTTAACGGGGGGCAGAAGCGGCAACGCCTTTGGCACGGTCCGTACGGCCGGGATTGGTTGTATTTTTATTGTCTTTTGTGTACTTGTCTCCAAAGGAACGGGTACTTTTTCAACGGCTTTTACGGCAGCCAAATGCCTGTTTTTTTCCAGGAGGGCCGGGTCGGGCAGACGCACTTTCTGGCCTGCGCGGACAAGGTTTATATCGGCGATATCCGGATTCATTTTTTTAAAAAACTTCATTCCTTGCCTGTAGGCCTCTGAATTGTAAGGGCCAAACCTTTGGGTGATGAGCTTTGAAACCCAGTCTCCGTAACGTATCTCATAGATTTCCGAGTTCTGTTTCAGCCTTTCGGGAAGGTTTGTAATCGTTATGACGGGTATGGTCACGGTCCCGGACGCCTGCCCCTCGACCGAGTTCGGGGCGATAATTTTAAGCGGGATCATGAGGAGCTGATTCGGATAGATAATGTTTACATCGTGCACATTCGGGTTAAGCCGCTTGAATATCGAAAGAAACCGGGGAAAATCCCTGAATGCGATATCTCCGCGCTGCTTGAGAAGAAGCGTGACATAATCGTTCTTTTGGACAACGTAGGCATCGCATAAGACATCTTTTCCCAGGTCTTTTTTAATCACGAATTTTTTTTCAAAAAATGCGGCCCCGGACTGGCCGGGCAGGATAAGGCAACCCGCCGTAATTAAGAAAATCAGCAAAGATATTAATCGATTACGGTCAAACATAATATCAAATCCTTTTTAACTCAAGCCGGTCGGCTATTTCTTCGGCCACCCGGGTGACAAAGCGTTTAAGCGCCTCGCCCGAAAGGGGTTTTCCCGGCTGCGGCACGGTGCCAAGGTCATGGGGATTGATCAGTTCCGGCCTGTTTGCAAGTTCGGATTTTGGCGTGATTTCGTATTCTGCGGGAAACGTGTCTTGGAAATACATATCCTGAAATCCGGAAAACTTCAGTGCATGGGCCGTTGAGTCAAGCACCGCGCTTATGTTTTTTCCCATGATTCCGTTGGCCCTGGCCGCAACAAGCCCGGCAAGGCATTCACCGCCGTGTGTGCAGGCCACGTGCCCGTTCCTGTTGGCAATAAGCTGCCAGTCCATGATTGCCTGCTCGGTCACCTCGACCACGAAAACTTTCTGTTCCCCGGCCATGCGGTTATACTTTTTAACAAGGCTTATTACCCTGGGCATGGAGACCGGGTTTCCGATCATGGCGGCCTGGGCCACGCTGGGCCTCACGTTTACAGGCACGAAATTCCGTTTTTCTGCCACAGGTTCCAGGTAGTAGCGATAAACCGGATTGGCATGGGAAGACTGAACCCCTATGATGACCGGCAGGGTTTCGATGATGCCCAGCTCAAAAAATTTTAAGAATCCACTGATCACCGCCGTAATGTTTCCCGCATTGCCGATGGGAAGCACAACCGCCTTGTCGTTCATGTCGTAATCGAACCATTGGGCAACCTCGTATGAGTATGACTCCTGGCCGAGAATCCGCCATGCGTTTTTGGAGTTTAAAAGCGCTACATTGAAATGCTCGGAAAGGTACTCCACGATTTTCATGCAGTCATCAAACACGCCCGGGATTTCAAAGACGGCGGCGCCCGCGCCAAGGGGCTGTGAAAGCTGCTGGGGGGTTACTTTTTTATGCGGCAAAAGTACCGCCGACTTGACATTCGGGCTTAAAAACGACGCATAAAGGGCTGCGGCAGCCGAGGTGTCGCCCGTGGATGCGCAAACCGCCAGGACATCCGATACTTGCCCCTCGGCAATAAGATACCGGATATAGCTCAAGGCGCTGGCCATGCCCCGGTCCTTGAACGATGCGCTCGGGTTCTGGCCGTCGTTCTTGAAATAAAAACGTGCGTCGACCCTTTCCTGGAGTGAAGCTGCGGCCTCCACCACCGGGGTATGCCCCTCGCCGAGCCATAATATGGAATCAAGGGAAAGAACGGAGCCTATGAGTTCGTGATACCTGTAAATTCCGTTTAAGGCCGGAATATTTAACATCCTGCGATAATCAAAAACAGCCCGCCATGTTGCCGCCGGGATCTCTTTTAAACGATCAAAATCAGGATCATGGAGCAGGAGCACCTCGCCGCATTTCGGGCAGGTGTACAAGAGCTTTTCAATGGAGAATTCGCTTAAGCACCCGAGACACTGGTAAATGAGCCTGCCGGAGGGTTTCGGGATGAGGTATGGTTTTATATTTTCCGGAAAATCCTCGTATTTCAATTTGTTATTCTTTCTTTTCCGCCCATGAACGGCCGGAGCGCTTTTGGAATAACCACCGACCCGTCGGGCTGTTGACAATTTTCAAGCAGGGCCGCGACAGTCCTGCCCACAGCAAGCCCGGAACCGTTTAAGGTATGAACAAAATCCGTTTTTTTCATACCCTTGCCCTTGAAACGTATGCCCGCGCGCCGGGCCTGAAACGTTTCGAAATTACTGCACGACGAGATTTCACGGTATTTGTTCTGTGCCGGCATCCAGACCTCTATGTCATAGGTCTTTGCAGCCGAAAATCCAAGGTCGCCCGTGCAGAGCAGGATCACCCGGTATGGCAGTTCGAGTTTCTTCAATATGGATTCGGCATCGGCCAGGAGGGCCTCAAGCTCGTCATAGGACGTATCCGGGTGTGAAAATTTCACAAGCTCCACCTTGTTGAACTGGTGCTGGCGGATAAGCCCCCGGGTGTCCTTGCCGTAGGAGCCTGCCTCGGACCGGAAACACGGTGTGTAGGCCACGTATTTTACCGGAAGCCGGGCTTCATCGAGAATTTCCTGCTGATGGATATTGGTGACCGGCACCTCGGCTGTGGGAATGAGAAAATAATCCCTGTTTTCGAGCTTGAAAAGGTCTTCCTCGAACTTGGGCAGCTGGCCCGTGTTGGTCATGCTGTTCCTGTTCACCATAAAGGGGGGAAGCACTTCCGTATACCCGTGTTCGGTGGTGTGCGCCTGGAGCATGAAATTGATCAGCGCCCGCTCCAGAAGAGCGCCCGCGCCGAGGTAAAGGGGGAATCTTGCCCCCGCGATTTTCGCGGCCCTCTCAAAATCGAGAATTCCCAGTTTTTCACCGATTGTCCAGTGGGCCTGCGGTGTAAAATCAAATTCCGCAGGCGTCCCCACTTCATATAATACAGGGTTATCGTTTTCATCTTTGCCCACAGGCACACTTTTGTGGGGCATGTTGGGAATCCGGATCAGGACATCTTTCGTTTTTTCGTCGAATTCGGCAATTTCAGCTTCCAGGGACTTGATTTGTGCGGAAACTTCCCGCATCTGTATTATCCTGTTTGTCGCGTCATCCCCGTTTTTTTTCATCCCCGCGATTTCATCGGAAACCACGTTCCGCTCATGCCGCAGGGCCTCCAGGCCGGCGAGGATTTCCCGCCGTTTTTCATCGGCTTGTTCAAAGGCGTTTAGATCGGCTGAATCGTTTCTGTTTTCGAGCATTTGTCTAACTTCGAACAAATTCTGGCGCACATACTTGATTTCCAGCATATCGTACCTATATTTATCGTTTGCGATGGATATTGCATTAAAATCTTAAAATCATAATTTAATATCACGGCAGGCAGCCATGGTCAACGATTATCGAAAGAGGAACCGGCGCGCGGCCGTGCCACAAAAGCACTGAAATCCACAAAGCTTGAAAATATTAACTTTTTATGTTATGTGGAGTTTTACGAGTCCGTCAATTTTTAAGATACAAGGTGGAGAAACACATCATGGATGACGCAAAGGCGATGAAGGAAGAGATACGAAAAGAGACGGCCGAACGGCTGGCATCTATTTCAAGGGATGAACTGAGTATAAAATGCGCAAAAATAGAAGAGCGGCTTTTTGATTTCGCAAATTTTCGGGAAGCCGCAGTCGCTCTCATGTATCTCGGATATGGGTGCGGGCTCGGAACATCGGACATCATGGCAAGGCTTGCGCAGAGTGCAAAAGATATTGTGCTTCCCCTTTTTGTCGACCCGGAAAAATATCCCGTGATGTATAAAATCATCGATCCGGTATCGGATATTATTAAAAATCCCGAGCCCGCCCCCGACACGGAGCGATGCAAAGAAGTCGGCATAGCTGAAATCGATATTGCCATTATTCCGGGGATCGCCTTTGATGAAAAAGGGGGGCGGATCGGCATGGGTACCGGCCGATATGACCGACTGATTCCGAAACTTGCCAACACCACCCGCAAGGTGGCTCTCGCGTTCGAGGAGCAGATTGTGACCCTGGTCCCCATGCAGTCCCATGATCAATACGTGGATATTATCATTACCGACAAGCGGACCATCTATAAGATATGACATGAAACCCGTCATAGCCATTCTGGGTCGGCCCAACGCCGGCAAATCCACCCTGTTCAACCGCCTCACCAAATCGAGAAACGCCATTGTGGATAACTTTCCAGGCGTTACCCGTGACAGGCTTTACGGCTCGGGAATATGGAATGACATTGAATTTTCGGTGATTGACACCGGCGGTTTTCTGTCGGGTTCCGACGACATGTTTTCAGGCGAAACCCGGGGCCAGATTAAAGCGGCCCTGTCCGAGGCGGATTGCGTGATTCTCCTGTTTGACGGCAGAAACGGGGTCTCCCCATATGACAGTGAGATGGCCGACATGGTAAGGGGCGTAAGCGTCCCTGTTTTTACCGCCGTAAACAAAATAGACGGGCCCGAACACGAAAAAAAGGCCGTCGATTTTTTCCGGCTCGGTCTTGATCCGATATTCTCCATGTCCGCTGAACATAATTACGGCGTTTCGGACCTCATGGACCATGTGACCGCGTCCTTTGACAAAACCCTTTCCGAATCCGAACCCGACGCTGTAAAGGTCGCCATCATCGGGCGGCCCAATGTCGGTAAATCCTCATTGCTCAACAGTATCCTGGGGGAAGAACGGGTGATTGTAAGCGAAATCCCCGGAACCACACGCGATGCCATTGACACCCCCTTTCGCGTTGATGATCGGTCCTATATCCTTATCGATACGGCCGGGATCAGGAGAAAATCTAAGGTCTATCAACGACTTGAAAAATTTTCCGTAATAAAGGCCCTTGCCGGCCTGAAACGATGTGACATCGCATTAATCGTATTGGACGCGTCCGAGGGGATAACGGAACAGGATGTCAGGATAGCGGGTTATGCCTTTGAACGGGGATGCGGATGCGTTTTTTTGTTAAACAAATGGGATATTGTGGAAAAGGATGACAAGACCTTTACGGAAATAAAGGAGGATCTCAGGTACAAGGCAAAATATCTTGCGTTTGCCCCGGTCCTGACCGTTTCCGCGCTGACCGGAAAGCGGGTTGCAAAGGTTCTCGAAGTCGTGGATAACGTCCATGCGCAATATTGCACACGGATTTCCACCGGGCCGTTGAACCGGATTATGGAAAGAGCGACCACAAGGACTGAGCCGTCCCTGGCCCACGGCCGGAGAATCAAATTTTACTACACAACCCAGGCGGGAACCAAGCCGCCGTCATTTATAGCTTTTACAAATTATCCGGACAAGGTCCATTTCTCCTACCATAGATACCTCATAAACCAGATCCGTGAGGGAAGCGGCCTCGACAGTGTTCCGCTCAGGCTTTTTTTGCGCAAGCGGGGTGAAGAAGAAAATTCGCATGTAAAAAAGGGAAAACCCAAAGGCAGCCGGACTAAAAAGAAAAAGACCCTGCGCGGCAGACGGAAGAAGCGCTGACAACCATGGATATTTTCGAGTACCAGTCTGAAAAGGAAACCGCGCCCCTGCGGCCCCTTGCGGAACGTATGCGGCCGGCGGACCTCGGGCAGCTCGTGGGCCAGGACCATGTTGTCGGCGATAAAACCCCGATCCGGGCCGCGCTTGCGGCGGACAGGATTTTTTCCATGATCCTCTGGGGACCTCCCGGATGCGGGAAGACCACCCTGGCAAGGATCATTGCAAAAAAGACCAGATGTCGCTTTTTGCAGATATCCGCAGTTCTCTCGGGCGTAAAGGACATCAGGCAGGTTATAGAGACGGCCCGGACGGAAAAAAAATTCCATGCCCGAAAGACCATCCTGTTTGTCGACGAGATTCACCGTTTTAACAAATCCCAGCAGGACGCCTTTCTTCACCATGTTGAAGACGGGCTCATCACACTGATCGGCGCAACAACCGAAAATCCGTCCTTTGAGGTTATCCCGGCCCTTTTGTCCAGGTGCCGCGTGGTAACGCTTTCCCCTCTGGGTGAAGCGTCGCTTGAAACACTTCTGGCCCGCGCCCTGTCTGACCGTGAAAACGGGCTCGGGGAGATGGATCTCGGGATAGAGACTGCGGCAATATCACATATTGTCTCCATGTCCGACGGGGATGCCCGGGCAGCGCTTTTTGCCCTTGAAATCTCCGCCATGCAGGCGGCAAGTGAAAAATCGGATGACCCGGGGGTGATAAGTATTACGCATGTGGAAAAGGCCCTTCAGCGCAGGGCTATTTCTCATGACAAAAACGGTGACAAGCATTTCAACCTGATTTCGGCATTCCACAAAAGCCTGAGGGGGAGCGATCCGGACGCGGCCCTATACTGGCTTTGCCGCATGCTTGCGGGCGGCGAGAATCCCCTTTACATTGCCCGGCGCATGGTCAGGTTTGCATCCGAGGATGTGGGAAACGCAGACCCCCGTGCCCTGTCTGTTGCAATGGACGCCATGGAGGCGTATCGATTTCTGGGCTCTCCGGAAGGGGACCTCTGTCTGGCCCAGGCCGCCGCATATCTTGCATCGGCCCCTAAAAGCAACAGCATTTACATTGCGTTTAAAAAGGTGAATGATACCATCGAAGAAACCGGGGGGCTTGCCGTTCCCATGCATATAAGAAATGCCCCGACCCGGCTCATGAAGGACATGGGGTACGGCATAGGCTATAAATATGCCCATGACTACAAGGACGCGGTCGTGGCCCAGGACCACCTCCCGGAAGAATTAAAGGGTCGAATCTTCTACAGGCCCACGAACCGGGGATATGAAGAAACCATAGCCAAAAGGCTCGACGCGTGGCGTAAAATGATGCAAAAAGAGCCGGAATGACCGCGCCCGATATCATTGCGGCAAACAGGACGCTTACCCTCACGGTCGGGATTCCCGCAAGCGGCAAGACGACCTGGGCGCTTGCAGCCGGGTTTGATTGTGAAATCTGCCTGGATGATTGCCGCAAAAAGCTGTGGGGTGATCCCGGCGTTCAGGACGGACCGGGCGGACTCCCGGTCCTGCTTGAATTTCAGGCTCAAGAGATCCGGGCCGCCATGCGGGAAAACAAGCGTATTGTCGTACATAATACCAATATTTTAAAGGCGCACAGGCTACCGATAATAGAAATGGCGAAAGCCGCCGGCTATCATGTGCGGATCGTTTTTTTCGATGTTCCCGTCGAAGAATGCATATGGCGGAATAAAAACAGGGACAACCCTGTCCCGGAAGCGGTTATCCGCCAATTTCACGAAGCGCTTGAAGTCCCGGAGCCGGATTAGGTGGATGTTGTGCGGTCTTGTTAAATGGGAGGTTATAGGAATGGCAGGCAGTCTATGCCGTGATCAGACAATTCTTATGCCTGTTTGCAATATTTTTTTTATAAAAGGGTCATTTGTTGCAAAATCATCGGGTGTATAAGGCAAGGGTTCAATATCTTCATTTATTTCAAATTTATATTGCCTGATTTTTTTTCTGTCATTAAAACGGATGCCCTCAAATTTATCCGAGACAAGCGCAATATCAATATCGCTCCACTTATTATAATTCCCATTTGCATAACTTCCAAATAACACGGCCTGCTTAATCCCAAAACCGTTTCTATTAAGGACATCAATATATTTTTTCACGTTATTGATTATTTTATCCGGGATTTCAGCCATGATGCAAATTCCTCTATTTTTTGAAAATATTTTTCCGCGAATTCCCTTGTACATATCTTATAAAATTCACGTTTATATTCAGGATACCTTACTTCAAGATTAAAATCATTGACCTCGTCTAAAAAAATAATTTGTTCTTTTGAAAGAGATACATCCGCAGCCCTGACTATTTTTAAGAGATTATGCGTTTTCGGAGGGATTTTATTTTCATTATTGAGAACATAAAATGCCTTCAGAATTTTTTCCAATACCAAGTGGCCTATGAATAAGCACCAGTCATATTTTTTGGATAGGAAAAGACTCTTTGCCGCATCCAAGTCATTGTCGGCAGAGTCAAGCCAGTATTGTATGTGGTCTTCAATTTTCATGGTTTTCATTGAAGAACAATATGCTAATGCCAAAAAATCATCAACAATTAATTTGTGTGACATACCCTATGAATAAATGCCCTGTTTATGGGTGGCTTTTTTCGTTAAGATACCTTATAAAATAAATCTTTCAACAAACCGGCCCTCGCTTGACCTCAAAACCACGAGCGACATTTCATCCTTTCGGGATAAGCGGAGTTTTTTTGGATACTGTGAATGAATAAAAAACATGATAAAATAGCCGTCGGCATGAGCGGCGGGGTGGATTCGTCCCTTGCCGCAGCCATTCTTAAAATGGATGGGTATGATGTCGTGGGCATCACCATGAAAATATTTGGAGGAGAGGATATTGGCGCAGATTGCAAGGGACATGCCTGCTACGGCCCCGGTGAATCGGACGACATTCTCCGCGCCGGCGAGGTCGCCGATTTTCTCGGCATCCCCCATCATGTCATTGATCTCAAGGCCGAGTACGGGGAGCATGTGCTTTCTTATTTTACGTCGGAGTACCTTGCCGGAAAAACCCCCAATCCATGCACCCGCTGCAATCCGAAAATGAAATTCGGTTTTCTGCTTGACCGGGCAAGGTCTGCCGGTATTTGTTTTGACCTTTTTGCCACCGGACATTATGTGCGGCAATGTTGGATGGATATTTACGGCAAGCATGTTTTAAAAAAAGCGGTTGATGTTGAAAAAGACCAGTCCTATTTTCTTTACGGGCTGCCAAAGGAGATCATCCCCACCCTCCTTTTTCCGCTCGGTGCGCTCACAAAACAGGCGGTCAGGGCACGGGCCGCAGAGTTGAGACTTCCGGTGGCCGACCGGCCCGAAAGCCAGGATTTTATCGAGGGGGGCGATTATGGAGGGCTTTTTAACAACAAAGATGTAAGGCCGGGTGATATTATCGATGTAAACGGTAATAAAATGGGAACTCACACGGGCATCATCAATTACACCGTGGGGCAGCGCAAAGGACTTGGAATACCACATTCGGTCCCGCTTTATGTGCTGCGTATAGATGCGGCCGAAAACACCATTGTCGTCGCGCCCAAGTCTTATCTTTACGCCGGATCACTTATTGTCGGGCATATCAACCTGATTGCCCTTGACCGGATCGATTCACCCATGCCGATTACCGCTAAAATCAGGCAGAAGCATCAGGGCGCCCCGGCGCTTTTCGAACCGCTAGGAAATGACAGGGCAAAAGTGATTTTTGATTCACCCCAGCTTGCCGTAACCCCGGGCCAGTCGGTGGTTTTTTATGATAATGATGTGGTGCTTGGAGGAGGTATTATTGAATGAATAAAATGGTTAAACTCATAGACAATATTAAACGCGATAAAACCCTCGGGCGGGAAGATGCCCGTAAAATCCTGAATCTTGAAAAAGAGCGATTTGCCCATCTTCTTTTTGCCGCATCGGAGATCCGGCGGCATTTCAAGGGCAACTCTGTGACCACCTGCGCCATCGTCAACGCAAAAAACGGGCTGTGCTCCGAGGACTGCGCCTTTTGCGCCCAGTCCGCGCATAACAAAACAGGGCTTGGCGTCTATCCCCTCATGTCGGATAAAGAAATGCTCGAGCGGGCTGAAAAAGAGGAGGCGCACAGCCGCCGGTTTGGTATTGTGACTGCCGGAAAGGGTTTAAATAGCGATGAGCTGGAAACTGTGAAGCACGTGGTGGGAGGCTTTTATGAAAAAAAACTCGTACAAAAACCGTGCGCGTCCCTTGGTATACTCACCGAAAATGATTTTGCCTCCCTCGGCAAGAGGGGGCTCACCCGGTATCACCATAATATTGAAACATCAAAAAACTTCTACCCGCAAATATGTACGACCCACTCCTATGATGACCGGGTTGAAACCATACGGGCGGCTCAAAAGGCGGGGCTGGAGACCTGCGTGGGCGGGATACTCGGCATGGGCGAATCGAAGGAGGACCGCCTGGATTTTCTTTATGAAATACGGGGCCTTTCCCCTGATTCCGTGCCCATAAATTTTCTGGTCCCCATTTCCGGGACCCCACTTGAAAAAAGCCCCCGGATCAGTCTTTGGGAGGCGGTGAAAATAATCGCCCTGGCCCGCTTTATCATGCCGGAAAAGGACATCAAGCTGGGGGCCGGAAGACTTGAGATTTTCAAAGATGCCCAGCATCTTGTGTTTCTGGCAGGGGCAAACGGAATGATTGTCGGTGACCTGCTCACCATAAAAGGCCGGAGTCCGGACGATGATCTCAAGTTGATTGATGATCTCGGGTTGGAGCTGCAGGCTTGATTTTGCGAGGCGGCCGGTCGCGTTTTTCGTGTATTGTAAAGGATTTCACGGCAGGTAAAAGGCGGGAAGGCTTGCGGTTTTTTCGGAAGTGCACCGGCAGGAAAACAACCCGGTTAGAAAACAACATGGAGCGGGCCGGGAATCCCAACCCGCTCCATGCAGGGGCCTGGCCCCGCAGCACAATCTTTTATTCAAAATAAAATGATCATGTCTGCAGGGGTTAAATTATTATTTATTCACCCAGCTGGCCAAAAACGTCATCCAGCACCGTGGCAAATGTCGAGGGATCCGCATCCGCAACCACCGGCACCCTGTATCCCATTACCTCGGTATGCGCATTTAAGCTTGCCAGGGTTCCTTCGTCTCCCTCTTCAATCAAAGTGGCCCTGTGGCATGAACCACATGCCCTTGCGCCAGGCCCGACAACTACCTTTCCTTCGGGTCCGCCTATGAGCCCGCCCGATGATTTCGTCTGATCCGGAGGGTTATAGGTGCCTGCATCGTGGCATGCTTCACAATTTTTAAGCGTGAACATTGGAAATTCATCGCCTTCAATTGTCGTATGCAGCGCATGCAGATAAGAATCAATTGACCTTGATTGCTGCTCAAAATGCCCGGCAGATGCAGACGGGTTATGGCAGAACACGCAGGTATTGACATTCCCGACCACTGTATGGCCGTATTTACTGTTTGTATGCATCAATATATTGTCATGACAGGTATTGCAATTCGCGTTCTCGGCTTTTGGCTCGCGCTCACTGTCGACAAACAGGTTGGTTTCAAGATCAAATTCTCTTGTAATGGATTTAACCGCAACCATTTTGCCATCCACCTCGGGCACGCCGATAATCCCCACCAGAAGCTTTGTGCAGGCGTATGTGTCAATGTTGCCGGTATCCAGCGGGAATATGGTTGTTGCTTGACCATTGGCGTAAGTGGTCGTCCCGCCGCCCGTCACAAGGTCATCCTTGCGGAAATTCGCATACGCGGCAATATCCTTTGTGCCATGGCCGTAATAGCCTACAAGCAGCCGGATTCCTTCCGATTCATTATCCCTGTCAGAAGGAAGGCCAAGAAACACCGGCCCCGCATCCGGATCCAGATTAAGTACATTTACCGGATTGCCGGCGTCGTCATTTGCGCCCCAGGTTATGGTCAGGTCATCCGCACTGCGTGTTATGCCGTTTATGAAATAGCTGTATCGCATATCGCCGGCGGAATCATATTTGGTTTTATCGTAACCGTTGTTATGAATTTCGGCCATTCCCGGCGCGTAACCTGCGGCACCGTGGCACAGGGTGCAATCTATATCCTGGCTGAAATCATGGAAGGCCGGTGCGATATTTACAAGTGAGAGCGCAAACGGCTGTTGTTCACCCGGCGCCAGATCCTTCACATATATATGGCAGCTTGCGCAAACGTCCTGCCGGAAATTCTTGTCGTCGAAGATCTGGTCCAATTTGCCGGCGTGGCAGGTCACGCAGTTTGACATGGATTGAGGGTATGGGAATTCAACCATGTGATAGGTATGCGTAACGGTCCGTACATTTGCGGTGTACTCATACACCCCATTCTCGCCGCCGAATTGGTCGGCAAAGCCGTGCCCCGATCTGTCATCATAGTGGCAGATCTTACATGAGGCAAAGTCGATATATCCATCCTGATTTTCGATTCCGACAGCCCGTGCGCCCCTGTATCCATGTTTCAGGAAATTGGTCATCGTGGCGTTCGGGTCATTGGGATCAGCTATGAGGCCCGTTGGGTGGCATCGTAAACATCCGTCTACATTCGCGGGCGACTTGTAATCAATAGTGCCGAATACCTTGCCTGCGTTAGACACGTTTTTGTATAGCGAAACAAACCCCTTTTTCAATACCAAATCATTTGCGGCATAGATATAGACAAAGGCATCTCTGGTATTCAGGTCGAAATCCAGGGAAGTGGATTCGGCTATGCAGTCGCCATCATCTGTACATGTTACATCAGCGGAAAAACTGTCGCTGTAGAAATTGCCGTCGCCATCATATGTGGCATATCCGATTCTTTTATTGTCCAGCCCATTATAGTCAACACCGGCGCCGGTTTTCTTGTCTGTGATGGTGAAGTTTATGGTAGTTTTCGGATCGGCAAACGATACGACCCCGACCTCAATGTCATAGGTGTTTTGGAATAATTCATCAAAATCCGCCTGGTGCAGGTCACCCTGTGCGGCGTGACAGACGGCGCAGGATTCCGGGGTGATCTCCGCAGAAGCGGTGCCCGCCGGTCCGGCCGGGCCTGTGTCCCCCGTTGCTCCGGTGGCGCCTGTTGCTCCGGTGGCGCCGGTGGCCCCGGTTGAGCCGTCGTTGTTACAGCCGGCAATGGTAAAGAACGCCATTGCAAACAATGCGAAAAACAATAAAAATTTCCTCCTCATCATTTGTCCTCCCTATTGGTTAAAATTCAAGATACAATTCCTGACGGCTTCGTAAAAAGCTTTTTACGAGGGCATCATGCTTAACACTTCCTTTCTGTTTTTACGCTTTGTCCGGATAAGGTTGACCAAAAAAAAAGGGGCGGGCAGCATGGCTGCCCGCCCCTTTCGGGTTCAGGTTTCGTGATTATGAAAGCCGTCACATGTCAATAATAAGTGCATCATTTATAACGTCGCCTATGACGGTGCCTTCATAGTGTCTAGTTAAGGCCTGCAAACGGATGGCAATAGGCGCATGAATCGGACATTCCCGAAGGCGTTGTCCCCGCCGGTCCCTTATCCGTTTCCATTGCATTGATTGCCTCGGTTGACATCACATCAAATGTATGGCTGTGAATGTCGCCTTCCGTGTATTGGTTCAGGCCCTGGTTGGTAAGCAGGGCTAAGGTCAAATCGGCCGACTTGGCGGTCTTGGGCATATGACAATTCGTGCATCTGCCCATCTTGTTGGCACCTGTGGGATCATATTCCGAGGCGCCCATCTGGCCGTTCGCCCATGTACCAATATGCCGCATCACTTCCTTGCCGATGGCGGGATCGGAAATGCCGTTTTCGGCAAGATCAGCCACCATTGCCTGCGTGATGTACTGGAAGTTTGCGGTATGCTTTCCTTCCTTTGGATCAGGATTGTCAACATCACCGCTGGCAGGCTGTCTCATCTCTGTGCCGTTATGGCAGGCGAGGCAGACCGAATTGTCGTCCACGTTAGACTCGGCCTGATGCTCATAGGATGAGCCGTGGGCATTATGGCAGCCGATGCAGGTCACGATTTCCCGGTCGTTCTTATACATCTTGGTCCTTACCACATCCATAAACTGCTGGTGATGGCCCTTGGAATGATTAAAGGAATCTGTCACCTGGGTACGGGTAACAGGGCTGCCATCCGGGTTGGTAAAGATGTTTACGAACGGGTTGTCGGATTCATATGCTATATCTATCCAGGACTTGCTCCCTAGTGTCTCGTAATTTATCGGTTCGAGATATGCGCCGGTCGTCAGGGCGTCGATTTCCGCCGTGCCAAACGGTACAATCCCGGCGCTTGTCATATCGGGCGTACCGAAGAAGTCCGAAGGACTCATGCCGGGCTTGAATATGTCATAGTTTCCGGTGCCGTCCGCAATCAGTGCGGCCTCGCCGCCAATATTCGTATGGTTCTCCCCCCTGATGTGGCAGTTCCCACAGATCATCGTCAGGCGGCCAGCAGGAAGCTGATCCGGGACGGTGATGGCGTGGCCCTGTCCACCTGCAATCAGATGGTTTGATCCGGGACCGTGGCATTTTTCGCAGCCGATGTTAATCTCAGCCTTTACACCGTCTATAACATACGCATCGGGGTCGAAATTATTCGCAGGATAAACCGCGACCATTCTTCCGTCAGCTTGTGTTTTAATCTGGGTCGCGCCATGACATGCCGCGCAGCCAAGGTCAAAGGATTTAAGCTCCGGATCAGCGGTGAACCCGTTATTTCCTGTTCCGGCAAAGTCCCACCGGTCATCATGATAGGTGACGAATTTTCCGCCATTAACACTGCCCTCGTCCTCCTGGTACTGGATTGGGGACATGACATAGTAGGCATAATCATCCGTGCCGCTTGCACCGTGTTCGGGGGCATAGGTTCCGGATGCGGCAGTTCCACTGGCGTCATAGACCGTGGTCATGAAACGCATTTTCCAGATGCCGGTTTCCCCGCCATAACTATATTTCACATAAAACTTCGGGTTCGTGTTTGACGTCAACTGAAAATAGAGCCCGGTTGCGTCTTTTCCCAGCCAGAAGGATTCGCTTGTATTATTGGCAAATGTGTATTTGGTGGCTGGATCGGTAAACTTGTCGATCGCTTCAGTGTTGTTTGCAGCCAGGTCGTAAACAGAGGTGTCATCCATGTTCATCCGGCCGTTTGTAACGGTGCCGTTTGCCCCTATTTTTCGAATACCAACAAAGTGAAGCGTTTGTTTCAGGCCGTTTTTCGGGTGACAGAACAGGCAGGTCGATGAGCCGATATACGTGGCATCGGATCCGTTCTTGTCGGTAAGCATAACATCCTGTTCAACAGGAGTTGTCCCGTCAAGGGAGACTCTTTCCCTGGAAGCGCTTCCGCCCGGCCAGAAGGCATCAGATGCCGCCGGAGGCTCCACATATACGAAATAATTTCCATTTTCGGGATATGTGGCTGAAAAATCTGTTGATTTAAATTCATACATGCCGTCCGCATCGGTTGTGACGCTGGGATATGTGTTGGCGGCATTCACCAGATCTTCGACCGGTGAAATGGATTCCACCCCTTCAACATCCTCATCTTTTACGAGAATAACCGTTGCGCCGGCAACACCCCTGTTGTCTACGGATAAGTCATTGTAATTGTTGGACACTGTTCCCGACAATATGGTGGGCGGAGTTGTGGCAGTCCCTGTAAAATCCTGATCCGCCTGGTTTGCGGTAACATTGGTAAGTGTCAGGCTTGCGGGTGCAAAGGTATACCCCGTCATTGTCGCCGTCACGGTCGTGGTCGTGCCGGAGTCTACCGTATAGGTATAATTGCCCGCGCCGTCGGTTGTTGCGGTCGCGCCGTTATGCGAGAATGTCACGGTAACTCCGGCGAGCGCATTTGTCCCGTCGGTAATCATTCCGGAAATCGTCACGGTCGTCGGAATCAGCGTTGCAATGAAATTCTGGACCTGAGCGGTTGTCAGGTTCACAAACGCCTGGCTTCCCGGGGCAAAGCTGTACCCTGCCAGGGTCGGTGTCACGGTCGTGCTTGTGCCACTGGTTACTGTATAGCTGAAATTCCCCGCCGCGTCGGTTGTTACGGTGGCGTTGTTATGGGAAAACGTCAGGGTTACGCCGGCCAGCGCGTTTCCTCCAACGCTTACCGTTCCTGTGATGTTGACGCCGCTGCTTGATCCCCCGTTGCATCCCGCAACGAGTAACACCGCAAAAAAGAGCGCGGCGGCGGCCATTTTCCATGTCTTCATAAAACCTCCTGAATGAACTGTAATAAAATTAATAAAAAATCCGAAAAACCGGATACCACGCGAAATCTTTACCCTTTGCCGATATCACCTCCTTTGGATTTTATTGAATTTGAAAACAAAATTTATCCCCTGTTTGTTGTTGCCGGAATCAACGGCTGAGTATAACTAAAAAATTCAATATAAAACCGGCTACTCATCGGTATTCACCGAGTCCCTGCAAATGCTTCGGACAAGGTAAAGAAATTCATCCTTGTCCACGGGTTTTTGAAAGCACGCATAAATGTGATAGCAAATGGCGTCTTTCAGTTCCGGGTGAAAGGCGCGGGAGGACATGCATAAAAAAGCCACTCCCGGATATTTCAGGGTCAATTCCCGGACCATCGGGTTGGTGACCGATATCAGGTCAATATCTATTAACGCGGCGATAAACAAATCGGAGTCAAGGAACTCTTCCAGTCTCTTTATGGAATTTGCCTGAACTGTTTTCAGAGGTTCACTTTTCAGCATATCGGCCAGGTTGTCACAATCCGTCTGATCCGAACTGACAATGGCAATCCCATTTTCCATATTTTATTTGCGCCGTTTTGCGATTGTGAAAAAAGCCCGGGAAAACTATCCGAAAACTGCTAATATAATTGCTACGATGCAATAATTATACCGGAAATGACATAGCGGAGCAGAAAACTTCATTTACTGACTTGTAGCGGATCATGAAATGGATGGGATACTATATGTAAGCCTTCTCTTTTTCGGTACCACTATTTCTTGATGGCGTCGTAAAAAATCCCATCTACTGCGTTGTAGTGTTTTTTCAGCCACTCGGAATACTATATATGTATGCCTTTGTTCCTGAAAAACCACTACGCCTTGTATATGGAACTTTTAACTTAGCCATCTTTTCCATGTTGAGAGACTTTTTACGAGAGCATCATTTCTTGTATATGCCGCTTTCTAGTTAGCTATCGTCACTGAGTTGGTGGGTTTTTTACGAGCCGAAAAAGTTTGCGACGAAGTTATATACACGTGGGATAATCAGACATAAAAAACGGACAAAATGAATATATATTATAAAAACAGACTGTAATATGTGTCCATAATATGGACATAGTTTTCGATATGTTGGTCGGTCCGGTCCGATTCAATATCTAAAATACGCCTTCGTCTACTTTAAGCAGGAGGTTTAATATTATATTTCTTAAGTTTAAGGTAAAGCGTGCTGCGGCCTATTCCTAACCGCCTGGCAGTTTCAGCCTTTTTCCAGTTGCAGATTTCCAGTGTTTTCAATAAATGTTGCTTTTCGGTCTGTTCAAGTGTTTCCCTGTTCATTGAATCCTGTTGACCCTGTATGTCCGTTCGACATGTATTAGGAAGATCGGTTTTGTGAATAAGCTTGTCCTTGGTCAGAACCACGGCATGTTCAACGCTGTTTTCCAGCTCCCGGACGTTTCCGGGCCAGTGATAATCCAGCATTATACGCATGGCGCCTGCGGTGAAATCCCTTATTGCAGTTTTTCCCTGATTAAAAGCAAAGCGCCTTAAAAAATTTCTGGCAAGCAAAGGGATGTCGTTTCGTCTGTTTCGCAACGGTGGCAGATAAACCGGTATGACATTTAAACGATAGAACAGGTCTTCCCGAAATCGTCCATTTTGCACTTCTAACATAATATCCCGGTTGGTGGCGGCAATTACCCGGACATCAACGGATAATGTCTTTTGCCCGCCGATACGCTCGAATTTTTTGCTCTGCAGCACACGGAGCAGTTTTACCTGAATGGAGCCGGATATTTCTCCTATTTCGTCGAGAAAAACCGTCCCGCCATCAGCCTGTTCAAAACGGCCTGTTTTCCGCTGTGAGGCACCGGTGAATGCCCCTTTTTCATATCCGAACAATTCGCTTTCAATAAGGGCCTCAGGATATGCCGCACAATTGATAACGACAAACGGCTGTTTGCTACGCGGGCTTTTTTCATGAATCGCCTCGGCCACCAGTTCCTTGCCGGTACCGCTTTCGCCCTGGATCAGAATGGTTGAATCCGATGGAGCGACATCATCAATCAGCCTGTAAATGACTTGCATCTTCGAATCTTTACCAATAATTCCGCAATAGCTCGAAGTCTGATCAATTCGCTTCCTCATGGCAAGGATTTCATCCTCGCGGTTGACCTCGCGAAGGATAACACCGGCATTCACATTTAAAATCAAATGAATCACATCTAGTTCATTGGTCACGCATTGACAATCACCGGGGCACCCGATTGCCATGGCCCCGATAAGATTTTCCTCGTAACGGATCGGAAAAACGGCGATCCTGACCGAGTTTTTAAATTCGCTGATTGACAGCGGTATTTTTGTTCTCTTGATAAATTTCATTTGCGTAAGCGGATTCAAAAGGTCAGCAATTTTCTCGACGTCCGAACCCTCGACTGTCTGTGTATCCTCTTTTGAGTAGAGAAAAATCGTACTCCTCCCACGGGAAAAAACCAGCAGCGTAATTTGTTGGCATTTGACAATGCCATGCATGGTATCGATCAGAAATTTGCCGACGGATTGCAAATCCGATAGGGCATTGATTTTTTGAGATATTTCAAGTGACACCTTTGACTGCCGATGGATACGGTCCAGTTCGATGTTTTTTATTTCAATGATTTCCGTGCTATTTTTCAGGCTTTGGGTATATTCATTTATCCGCTCCAGCATCCGGTTAAATGCACGGCCCAGCTTTTTTATTTCATAGCTTCCCTTTGCATGTATCGGGCCTGTCAGACAGTCGGCATCAATCTGTTCCACCGCCTTCGTAAGATCAGACAAGGGCTTTGAAATCAGCCTGATAAACAGATGGCTGAGCATAAGCGCAAAAAATAAAATGGTCAGTATTAACAGTGCAATTTTTACATGGAGCCGGGATACCGCGTTTTTATAGGCTGTTTCCGAATACCCGAGCCTGAGTATTCCCGCCTTGCCGTCGACAATCGGCTGGGCAATATCAAGATACCGGTCCTCCTGTTTTGAAATGATTTTTTTTAGGCGGGCATGGTTATTGTCAGTTGGTGAATTAGCGGCGAGCAGTCCGGCGGGAAATCCCCCTGAGAAGGTGTGTGCAAGAATACGCTTATTTTTAACAACAAAAAGATAGGCAACAGAGGGCGTGCTTAATTTTTGATCCTCAAGCTGTTTTTGAATGGCCACAAGATTATTGGTTAGAATTTTATCCCCTAAATTAAGGGACAATTGCAGGGCAATATGCTTGGCCTGCTGTATGGCGTTGTTCCTTAGGGCTTTTTCGTAGTAGTAGGTTACCGTCTGGGAGATAATAAGCCCGCTTGTAACGACGAGAAAGATAAAAGCGGCGGTAAGCTGATATTTAATGCTTTTCCACATGTTGCCCTTCAAGTCCGGCGTTTTTAATATCTCTTTTCATCTGGTTAACCGTTGCATACCAGGGTTCCTCGGTGGGGCGAAAAGAATCAATCCGTAACTTGTCTAAAATATTTTTCCCGTCAGGGTCATCGTTCATTTCTACAAGAAGATGCCGGATTTTTGATTTCAGGCCCACAGATAAGTGTTTTGCCGCGACCAGGGGCGGGCCGCCGAACCATTCTGATTTTTTGATAATTCTCGTACGTGAGGTATAGACGGGATTGCGGGCTTGAAAATAATCCCAGAAGGGGCTGCCGACACAGGCCCCGTCCACCATGGATTTCGCAACGGCCATGATGGAATTATCATGGCTGTGGGTAAAAATTACGGCGTTGAAAAAGGTATCAGGGGTTTGGCCCAGCTGCGAAAGCCAGTATCTAGGTACAAGCGCGCCTGTATTCGAGTCCGGGTCGGTAAAGGCGAAAGTATGTCCTTTAAGGTCCATGAGGGTCCGGAAAGGGCTGTCCTTTCGGACGATCAGGTATGCCTGGTAAAACGGCTTTCCGTTTATCACCGGGGTTACCAGGCCTTCAAATCCGTATTTTTCTTTACCGGCGGCGTAGGGCCCGGTAC
>JAADHK010000119.1 GCA_013151835.1 Deltaproteobacteria bacterium | reverse complement strand
ACAAAAAAAAGACTGATGGCGTCGTAAAAAGTCCCATCAAAACAGATAAAGGCGGCAAATTATGTGGCGAAGAATATTCGCGCTTATGAAAAAAGAATTTCTCGCGCTCCTGAAGAACAAGAGCAGCCGGATGGTTATCATAGGGCCGCCTGTAATCCAGCTGATAATATTCGGGTATGCGGCATCCTATGACTTAAACCAGGTAAAGTACGCTGTTTATAACGAAGATCCGGGAGCGGCCTCCAGGGAACTCATTTCGCGCTTTGCGGGATCAAAAACGTTTAATCTCGTCGATACGCTGCGCAGCCAGGAGGAAATCGCGCCTTTGATCAACACGAAAAAGGCGCTTATGGTCCTACATTTAGAGCGGGATTTCACAAAGAACCTGCTCCTTAACCGGCCTGCGGATATCCAGCTTATAGTGGACGGCCGGGATTCCAACACGGCCCTGATTTTGCTCGGATACGCCCGGTCCATCATAAACCGCTTCAGCATGAAATGGGCCGGAGATCACGGGGGAAAAAAGCCCCCGGCCGAGATTGTCATGCGGGCATGGTTCAACCCGACCCTTTCAAGCCGGTGGTTTATCATCCCTGGAATAGTGGGGCTGTTAACCCTTGTGGTGACACTCCTTGTAACCTCGCTTTCGGTTGCAAGGGAAAGAGAGGCCGGAACCTTTGATCAGCTCCTTGTAACCCCCCTTACTCCGTTTGAAATACTGGTTGGAAAGGCCCTGCCCGGTTTTATCATAGGAACGGCCGAGGCGAGTTTTATTATTTTTATGGCGGCAGTCTGGTTTAAGGTGCCCCTGATCGGCGGTCTTTTGCCACTTTATCTCGGCATCGTGTTGTTCCTGCTTTCCGCCATAGGGGTAGGACTCATGATTTCATCCATGTGCGTAACACAGCAGCAGGGGTTGTTCGGCGCCTTCATGTTTCTCGTACCGAGCATCATCCTGTCGGGTTTTGCAACCCCCATCGCCAACATGCCGGTTCTTCTCCAGCGCCTTACCCTGATAAACCCTCTCCGCTATTTTTTGATCGTCCTGCGCGGAGTCTTTCTCCAGGGAGCCTCGGTTTCCCTGCTCATCCCCCAGTTCTGGCCCATGGCTGTAATCGGTATCGTCAGCCTGGCCATGGCCGGGTGGCTGTTTCGGCATAAAATGTATTGATGGATTCCGGGGCAGGCCTTAGAAACCGATTCATACTCCGCCGGAATAACGGTTTTACCGGTGACACCCCGCGTTTTGGTGAGATCAACCAGGCAAGGCACGATAATATTATTGGTACCGGGTCTTGATTTGTGATATTACCCACCGGACCACTTGGCTGCCGTTTATTGGCTGTATTTTTTATTAATTGATTCCAGGTGGTTCTTGCTTGTGTCAAAATCGCCGGCTATTTTGTGCCGACCAGTTTCATTACAATATCCGAGGCAAAATCTGCCGCAAGCTCCACGGTTTTAAAATCAAGATTTTCGATAATATCCGTTTCCCTGTGAAGGTTCGGAATAAGGCCGTTTTCATCCTGGGCCGAAAGCGTAAGAGAGCTTATGCCCGCCCTTTGAAAATAGAGGGAGTCAAAATCTCCCGTATGCCATCTGCCGGTCGTGATATCGGCATATTTTTTATGGGCTTTTGCAGTTTCCAGGGCTGTTTTCGCCAGGGGTCCATCGTAAATCACCGGTGTTAAGCTTCCCGTCCTTGTAATGATTTTTATCTTTCCCGCGCCGATATTGTCAAAATTGAGCACATGCGTGTTGACTTTCTTTAATGCATCTTTGTTTTGCTTGAAATAATGCTTTGCACCTCGCATCCCCACTTCTTCGGCGCCGGTTAAAACAAGTTCGAAATCCCATGCGGGGATATCTTTTTCCCATAGCCTGCGTGCGGTTTTGATGGCAACGGCAACCCCGGTCGCGTTATCGGCAGCCCCGTTGGTATACCCTTTTTTAAAAAAATCAAACCCGGTGACGACCGCCTGGACAGCAAAATAAAGAATGTAGATATATGCGGCCCAGGCGCAAAAAGTGCGCGCGATTCCCAGGCAATTTAGCATGGCGATGATTTCAACGATCAAAAGGTTTACCATGTTGAACTTAAGGGAACGGGCAAACCCCTCAACCATTGACGGCAGGTAGAGGAGCGAAACAGGCGCCGAGTCATAATGCGCCATGAGTATGATTTTGTTTTCCGGATCAGGAAGAACCTGTTGCCCGGCTTTTTTACCGATGACATTTTGGCTCTGTTTTGAGGGAGGAAAACGCATGACCCAGGCGCTTCGCCAGTCAAGGTATAAAAACGTGCTGACGACCGCAACCGTGACAATAAAAAATGCCGCAAGCTTTGCGTAGGGGATTAAACACAGGCCAAAAATCAAAAGCCCGATCATCCACCAGATTTCATAGATATAGGTCACCGATGTTGTAAATTTCTGTTCTTCTGTTTTGCCGCCAATTCCTTCAACGAACTCCCCAAGGTATTTGGCGGCGATCCGTTCATTTTCGGTAGTGGCGCCCCTGTGGGCAAGGGAGCAAAGCTTTTCAATGACATTGCGCACGAGATTCGGGCTATTTTTATCCATTTTCCATGCTCCGTTTAAGGTCTTGATGCACTCGTAAAAAATACGTCAACTCGGTTACGATGGCTAAGTAGAAAGTTCCATATACAAGGCGTAGCGGCGTCGCGAAAGCGGAGGCATACATAGAGTATTCCGAGCATTTCGCGACCCGCTGCAACGCAGTAGATGGGACTTTCTACGACGCCATCATCGTTTGATCTTGCCCGGCAGAATAAACTCATAGCGCCTGCGTAAAATCCTTGTCTTTACATACCGGTCAAACCTTCTCACCCCGAGGTAAAGCGCCCAGATAAACTTGTCCTCATTGTAATATTTATCTATTTCAGACCGCAAAACCGGTTTGATTTTAAATTCGGACAATCCGTTTTCAAGCAGATGGTTTATCCTGTCAATTCCCGGATCAATGAGATCCGGAAGCTGCTCCTTGTGCAGATTTGCAAACAGGTCGATGATCACGTCGCGGAAATTGTAATATCTCCCGATTATGTCTTTAAGGAAAATCCAGGCCAGAAGGGATTGGAGAATTTTAGGGGCCGATTTCAACAATAGCCTTCCGTTTATCTGCTCCATACCGTTTTTTCGGATAAAGGGGGTGGATGTATCGATAAAATAGAATTTCGTGTCCGGGTCTATTTTAAAATTCTCATGATTGAAATCCTTTACCGCCCAGTTGGAAAGCTGGCCGTCAAGCCCCAGCGCCATACCTGTTTTCTTTTTGTTAAACCGCCAGACCCCGGCCGCCTCGCATACGATCCGCTCCAGCATAAAAACGGCATGGTCTTCGGAAACCCCATGAATTACATTATGGCAAACCGATGCTTCATCCAGTCTCTCCTGGAGGAGATAATCCACATATATACCGCCATGCCCGATTACGCTGACGCCATCGAATTGAGGAACGTTGATGCCGCATTCGCTTAATTTCAGATTATACTTTTTATACAATTCAATATAATCCTGCGCCTCTTTTTCGGAGGTAAATATCGGAAGCCGCTTGCAGGCCCATGAGCGGCCGGCTACGGAGGGGAGACCAAAAACCGTGGAAATCTCGCCATACCCCAGGATTTCAATCCCCATGGGACATTTTGAGGGGTCGGCCGGATCGAGATTATCTTCTATTTCCTGCAGGATTTTTTTGTCAAACGGACGATTCTCTCGTGTGCCATCTGCCATGATAAAATTCCCCTGGTTTGAATTGAGCCGGTCAGATCAAAAGATGGTAATGGCAATTAAAATATTCAAATTTTGTTGTTTTTGCAAGGAGATAATGGAAGATTATAATAGAAATCATGGATAGATAATATGCGGGCGGGTTCCGGGTAAAAGCAGTACAAAATCGTGCCCAGTGAATACGGAGGCTGGTCTTTGCGCATCCCTGTGGAATTAAGATTGGCTAATTTAACTGGAGATCAATCAATATGACGACGGCTATGCAGGGCTTAGAACATTTTCCACTTCAGCCTCAATCTCACCTACCATTTCAGATAGTTCATGGGGACCGTCTTTTTTTGCGGCCATGAGCCTGGCCCCCCATTCCTGAAGCATGGCGGTGTCGATTTTGCGTATATCGTTATCTCTGGCCCATTCCCGCCCGATTTTTTCTCCCAGGACAGAGAGTCGGGTCCGCATGTTCTCTTCTTCCCCGGGGGAAGTCGCGCAAAGGAGTTCTTTGGTGCGATCTTTCCATCCCCGGGCCATAAATGTGCCTTCCTGGAATTTTTTAAACCATTTTTCCTCATTATGACTTATCATAAGCCGATCCTTTTTTTAGAATTTTACCTGCCATACGGCCTGGAACTTATGGTCGTCCCCGAGATTTGTTCCGGCCACGGGCAACTTGCCCTTTCCAGCCGAATCTTTTCCATAATCGGTTGTTTCGTAATCTAACACCAGCATATTCCCTTTATAAAAATCATAGGAGAGGCCCGCGATGACCATGTCATAATCGGCATTGCTTGCAATCTTGCTGTCTTTGTCCTGGTCAAAATGATCGTAACGGCCGAACACGGCAAGTTTTGGATCTACCATGGCAATCTTTACGGTTCCGAACAATGAATACCCGGCAGTTTTTAAGGCGTCTCCCGAAGCATCATACCACTTGCCGTCCTTCTGGCCGTCGGTGGTAATATACTGGGCCGTAAATATGGCGTTCGGGTGCTCGTAGCTGATCATCCCGAGATTGACACGGTAATCCGGGTAATCCTTTGCTCCGGCGGCCTTTATTTCATTCCCGTCGCCAAAAAGCCCGAAATAGGAGAACTGAAGTCCCGGGACTGCATCGGGCAGGGGACGCAGGGTAAAGCGGCCTTCCACGACCTTGTTATTATTCTTTTCAGTGCCGTGATATCCCGGACCGTTATAAATCCCAATGTGCCATGTTCCGTAAAGGCCGTCATAATGATGATTGCCGGTTTTCTCCTTTGCGTCGGCCAGTTTTCCGCCGAAATTTCCCCGTATGCTTATCCCGCTATCAGCGGAATTTAGGACTCCGGCCCGCTCGATGGCCATTGTTCCCTGGGATCTGTAGGGATTCACGTGTTCCTCGAAATCAAGCCACGGGATATGGCCCAGGCCGATTTCCATTTTCGTATCGGTCAGAAAACCGAGGCTCCCGGGCTTAATTTCCGCATAGAGATACTTCATCCGTTCATAATAGCTTCCGTCAGCGCCCTTGTGTATATCAAGGGTTGCGCGGGTGCCGAGCCAGGGATTTATCTTTTTTTTCACCGTGATATATCCACGTTTAAGGGAAAATTCATTATAGCTTTTCTCGGAATTTCCGGCTTCCGGTAATTTGCCGGACGAATAATCGAGATACCCGAGGCCGGATATGCTCAATCCTTCAAGCGCCTTTGGAATGGTTATGGTAATGTCTTTCGCCGATGCGGCCGTTGATGTAAATGAAAATAACAATACCGCCGCGAGTAATAAAAATAAATACCTTGTTCTTGAAATCATGTGACCTCCTGATTGGTTGTTTTTGTAAATGTATCGTATAGAACCCTTTTCTTGCCAATTGTTGATACCTTTGATATTCGTTTAATATGCGTGTTTAATGACCGGAAAATTAAAAAACAGAGGCAGCGGGGTTACAATTTTGTGACGCCCTGAAAAGGAGATAAAATGAGCCACCACGACCATGACCACGCTCACGACCACCACCATGACAATGATGACCACGGCCATCACGACCACAAACACAATGATACCGGCGGAATCCCTTTTGTTGAAAAACTTGAAAAAATGCTTGCGCACTGGATCAGGCACAATTCAGACCATGTGGGGACTTACCGGGACTGGGCCGGGCGGGCAAAAAACGAGGGAATGCCTGAAATCGCGGAGCTTATTTTAAAAGCGGCAGACGCCTCCGACTCGTTAAATGAATTATTTGAAAAAGCAGCAGCCAGGCTGAAAGAAGTCCTGTGATATGTCATTATAGGCTTTCAGATAATCAATTTGGCAAGGCCAGAGGAAGGCAGATAATACTGCCGGTATATCTCCGACCGATAACGCAGCCAAATTGATTATCTGGAAGCCTACAGCCTCTGGATGAGATAGAGAAAGGCTGGCAGTCGGCAGAGTCCCTTGAAATTATTGAATTGGGCCAGGAATTTTTCCTTTGGCCCGATATCGGCAAGCGGCGAAAAATATACCGCGCCCTTTGCATAGGGTCGGTCCATGTGATTGCGGGTAAGGTCGATAATGGAGGGGAGGTGGGTTTTGGGAAGCCCTTTTCCCATGACAAAATTTGCCGTGACCTCTATATTTTCAAACCTTCGGTTTATTTTAACCATACGGTCAAAGGCGGATGCGACCATTTTTGCGTCAATGGGCTTTCCGAGCATGCGAAGGGTTTTTGAATCCCCGGATTCAAGGCCCACATTTATATAGGTGTAAAAAGGGAGCCGGTTGATGGCGCAAAGCAGGTCCTCTCCGATTGCTGCAAGGGACGCAACGCTTCCAAACAGGAAAAGCCGGGGCGGTCCGGTCACGGCATCGGCCATTTCAAATATATCCCAGGCGGTTTTTGCCGCAAACATGATGAGATCGCCGCCTGCAAGCAAGGCATCGTGGTCTCCCAGAAACAGGGCGGAATAATTTATTAAATCCGGGCCGTAAAAATCCTTGAGCCGTAAAATTTCCTTTTTGATATCCTCTTTTGACCTGCACGAAAACGCGCGGCCCGACTTGACCCGGCAAAACGCGCAGTTATAGAGGCATCCATCTGAAATAATAATGGGTATAACATCGTATTCCACGTGACGGGTGTCAGGCGGGAGCACGGAAATTTTTCCCCCTATGATTTCATGGAACTTATCCGCGCGTTTACCCAGAACGTCCGCCGGCATTTCACGGATGCTCTCCACCATGTGCGCCGTATCTTTACCCAGCCGCGAGATATCAATCTGCGCAATTTGCCTGTCGAGATTTTCCCATGCGCCAAGGGCGTCGGCCCCGGCCTCTTTTTTAAACCGCTGGTTTCCGAATATGGAGTTGGTCTCGTAATAGAGGCAGGGGACGTAGTATTCGCCCGTGTAATTAAAAGCCCCGTTGTATCCGCCCGCGGAAAAATAGGCCCAGTCATTGCCGGGGCTGCGCTTGAGCCACTCGGCCGATTCGAGCCATGAGCCCCTGCGCCCGGAAATGGTCCTTATCTCTCCGTTTAAGGTAAAGGTAAATACATGGTTTGCGGTTGTGATCTCGCCGAACCTGCCGTAACAAAGCGGGCACGAGAGTTTCAGGTATTGATCCGCCCCCTGTTTTTCAGGGGTTATGATAATATCGTCCGACAGGAATTTATTTTGCACCTTGTTGTTGGCCCGATCTTGACAGACTCGTAAAAAGTCTAAATATTATAATCACTAACAGTACACTGCCTGCCTAAAAAGTATCCTGACGGCTTCGTAAAAAGCCCCGTATGCAAGGCGCGCGAGTCGGGAAAGGGCGAAGGCGTACTTTCTGTACGTTGAGGCCTTTCACGGCGAGCGCAACGCAGCAGACGGGCTTTTTACGGAGCCGTCAATCTTTCGTATAATATCACCCGGCAGACAGGGATCATCCTCTTCAAGGACGATTTGCGCGCACATGTTGGGCTGGGCGAATTTAACCAAAAGGCCGTTTTCGTCAAACACGGCCGCAACCCGGCTTGACCGGGCAGGGCCCGCCGGGCTTATAATCTCAACCTCGGCGCCGGTTTCAAGCCGGTTTTTAACCAGAATTTGTAACCGCCGCATATCCTGCTTTTCTTTTATTTTTCCGATAAACGATTGATCGGCCCGAAGCAATGGGCCTGTTTCCGATACGGCCGCATCGAGTGCGCCAAGATAAAGGCCGGTGCAATACCCCCTGGGATTCACATTTTCAAGTTCCTTGCGCCACCGGGGAAGCACGCGATAATTTTTTCGATCGGCCAGGTAGGTATCAATGGCCTCCCTGTAGGTCTTCACTGTTGCCGCAAGGTAGTTTAAGCCCTTCATCCTTCCTTCTATCTTAAACGATACGATTCCGGCATCCGCCATTTTAGGGACATGGTCGATCATGCACAGGTCTTTTGAATGGAAAATATAGGTTCCACGCGAATCTTCGGTCACAGGCATGTAAAGGCCGGGCCGCATCTCTTCGACCACATGGTATTGCCACCTGCAGGGTTGCGCGCAATCGCCCTGGTTGGCATCTCGTCCCGCAAGAAATGAACTGAGCAGACATCTTCCCGAATGGGATATGCACATGGCCCCGTGGACAAATGCCTCCACCTCGATATCACACCCTGAAGATATTGCCTTTATCTCGGCAATACTAAGCTCTCGGGCCGTGTTTATCCGGACTGCCCCGAGTTTTTTCCAGAAAAGGGCGGCCCGGGCGCTGGTCGTGTTCGCCTGGGTGCTCACATGGACGGGGATTTGCGGGGCGTAATTTTCAGCCATTAAAAATATACCCGGATCTGCTATGATAAGGGCGTCCGGCCCGATCTTTCCCATTTGAGAAAGAAAGTCGGAAAGCGGCTTTTCATCATGAATCCTGGGATAGATATTTACAGCGACATAGACCTTGACGTTGCGGGCATGGGCGTATTTTATGGCAAAAGAGATTTGGGGAATGTCGAAATTGCCGGCATTGCTCCTGAGGCTGAAGTTCTGGGCGCCGATGTAGACCGCGTCGGCACCGAAGTGGATTGCGCATTCAAGTTTTTCAAAATTCCCGGCGGGCGCAAGAAGTTCGATCGGTTTTGGGTTCATCCTGATTCGTCCGGCTGATTTATCCGGTTGATTCGTATGGGAGCAGCTACTTGATATTGAAATTGACGTTGATGTCGACCTTGAGGCCGCCCCGGTTGATAATTTCGTTGACGATTTGTGACACGATGTTATCCAGTGTCCCGGTCGTCTTTGGGGCAGCTGATTTTTTAGGACTCTTTCCCTTTTTTTTCACATTCTTCGCGGACACTCCCGATTCTATCTGCTCCAGTCTTTCCGCCGGCACATATTTTTTCAATTCCGGATGATCCTTTATGGCCTGGGCCAGGGAATAGCGTTTTTTCCCGGTCTTTCTATACAGCCCATACAATTGTACAGGCGTCAGAACCAGAGCTTCCGTCACCAGGCGGTACACGAATCTACGGCCTCTTTTTTCCTTTTTAATAAAAAAGGCGAAATCGGTATTCTCGGGATTGGTCAGCCGGGACAGCAGGCTTGCAATGTCCTGGATCCGGGCTTTCTGGCCTGCAAGCGCGCTGACCGTTTCAACGATCCCGGCCGATGCAAGTTCTTTTCCCGAACGCAGGGCCTCGATTATCCGCTCGCTGTTTGTCTTCGGCTTTTTCATTGTTTTCCCCTTTTCTGGATTGAAAGGTCATGGCGCATTTTAAGAATCGGCATTTCTTTTATAAATAATGTGTTCCGGCTCCGGGTGTCAATAAATTTATAAGATGCCACAAAAACGAGCGTTCGTTCTTTTTTGCCTTGACAGTATTTGGCCGGACGGTTAAAGTAATGTTCCTGATAGCCGTGGCTTGATGCCCTTGGATTTTTTCCGCCACCCCCATGAATTCTTTACACAGCATTTGGGAATTTAACCTATGAAATCGATCCTTTCTCTATTTCAATCCATTGCCGCCAACCCGAATGCCCATATCCGGGAGGCAAAAAAAAAGACCGGCAAAAAAGTTGTGGGCTATTTCTGCTCATATGCTCCGGATGAACTCATACACGCGGCCGGCGCCATCCCTTACCGGATTTTCGGCACAAAGGACGATATCCGGCTGGCCGATTCTCATCTCCAGTCATATTGCTGCGCCCTTGTGAGGGGCGGGCTCGAGGAAGCGCTGGCAGGGAGGCTCGATTTCATGGAAGGAACCCTGTTTCCCCACACCTGCGATTCTATCCAGAGGCTTTCCGATATCTGGCGGTTAAATACCGATTTTAAATTTCACATAGATGCCGTCATGCCGGTAAAGCTTAATACAAAAAGCGCCCGCGATTATATGATCGACGTGCTTTCGGACGTTAAAATCCGCCTGGAATCAGGACTTGGTGTAACAATCGGGAAAAAAGAGATAGTAAATTCCATAAAGGATTTCAACCGGATCAGGACTGCCCTGCGCACGCTTTATGAAATCAGGAGCACAACGCCCGGGATTTTTCCGCCGTCGGCAATCCACGACATCATGGTATCGGGCATGGTCATGGACCGTGGGGAATTTGCGGACAGAGTCGAGGCACTGGTTGAAAAGGCTTCGGCAACAGCGGTTGACAACGCCGGGAAACCGGGCAAGCGGATCATGATATCGGGGGGTATTTGCAGCCATCCCGACATCTACGGCCTTCTGGCGGAATCCGGGGGCGATGTCGTATTCGACGATCTGTGCACGGGTTTCAGGTATGCGGACGGGAATATTTCAACAGATGCAGATCCCATTGAAGCCATTGCCGACCGGTACATGGCCCGGGCCGTCTGTCCGGCCAAGCATCTTTCCAATACGGCCAGGGCCGAGGGTCTTGTTGATGCCGCCAAAAAGCATCACATCGACGGCGTGATATTCCTTTTGCTCAAGTTCTGCGATCCCCATGCCTTTGACTACCCATACCTGAAGCAGGCCCTGGATGATGCGAAAATACCGAGCCTGCTGTTTGAAGTAGAAGACCGGATGCCGCCGGAAGGGCAGTTGCGCACGAGGTTTGAAACATTCACGGATATGTTGTAAGCGACTTCTTCAAAAATAAGGACAATACCGATGACGGACGAAAAAAAAGCATCTGATCCCCGTAAGATTAAATCCGTGCGCCGCATGAAGGAGATCATGACCAATTACTACATCGGCGCAAAGACCGCGCGTGAAAACGGTAAAAAGGTCGCGTGGATCACAAGCGGCGGGCCGGTTGAGCCGCTGATCGCCATGGATGTGATCCCGGTATACCCGGAAAACCACGGAGCCATGATAGGGGCGACCAAGATGGGGGTCGATCTCTGTGAAAAGGCCGAAGAGATGGGCTATTCACGAGACCTTTGCTCCTACGCCCGGGCCGACATCGCATGCGCCACCATAAACGGCGGCCCCATAGGCGGACTGCCCGAGCCCGATTTTCTGGTATGCTGCAACAATATCTGCGGAACTGTCCTTAAATGGTACGAGGTTGTCGCCAGGTATTACAACGTGCCGCTGTTTATCCTGGACACCCCGTTCGTGCACGGGAAATTCACCGATGCGGCGAAAAAATACGTGATCCAACAGATCAACGAATACATCGAATTTCTGGAAAATGTCTGCGGAAAAAAGGCCGATCCCGACCGGATGGACGAGGTGGGCCGCCTGTCGGTCGAGGCCCAGCGCCTCTGGCAGAAAGTGCTCGATGCGGCCGCGCACAAGCCGGCCCCCATTTCAGCGTTTGATGCGTTTTTCCATTTGGCCCTGATCGTGACCCTGCGCGGAACGCAGGAGACCGTCGACTACTACAAAGGGCTTTCAACGGAAATGGAAGAAAGGATCGCAAACAACATCGCCATGGTCAAAAACGAAAAATACAGGCTGCTCTGGGACAACCTCCCGGTCTGGTACCGCACCCGCTGGCTCTCCGAAAAATTTGCATCCCATGACGCCTGCCTTGTGGCCGATACCTATACCTCGGCCTGGAGCGGGGTTCTGCACCTGATCGATGAAGACAATTTTCTGGAAAGCATGGCCGTGGCATATTCGAGCGTTTACATCAATATTTCGCTCGACATGATGATCGACACCTTAAAGAAAATGATTAAAAAATACGACGCCGACGGCCTTGTGATGCATTCGAACCGGAGCTGCAAGCCCTATTCCCTGGGCCAGTATGACTTAAGCCGGATGGTGGCAAAACAGATCGGCATACCGACTTTAATCATAGAGGCGGACATGGTGGATGAACGGAGCTTTTCCGAAAGCCAGATTGAAACCCGGATCGACGCGTTCATGGAGACATTGAAAGCTTGAGAGATAAATGATTCCTGTCCCAAAAACACCAGTAAAGGCTTTGTAAAAAGTTTCGTATGCAAGGCGCGCGAGCCGGGAAAGTCGAAGGCGTACTTTTTGTACGTTGAGTACTTTCCCGGAGAAGCGCAACGCCGCAGACGGGCTTTTTACGAAGTCGTCAGAAAAGGAGTATGAATGATAACAGCAGGAATAGACATAGGCTCAATTACCGCAAAGGCGGCAATCATAGAGGACGGTAAAATAAAGGGTACTCTGGTGGATTTCACCGGGTACAACGCGAAAGATGCGGGCAGGCGGGTATTTAACGCCCTTCTGGAAAAGCTCGGCCTTAACGCCCCGGATATAAAGGCCCTGGTTGCCACCGGGTACGGCAGAAACTCCGTTGATTTTGCCGACAAATCGCTCACCGAGATCACCTGTCATGCGGTGGGGGCTCATTTTATCGCGCCCGAGACGCGCTTTATCATAGATGTGGGCGGCCAGGACAGCAAGGTCATAAAGATCGACGGCAGCGGGAAAGTGATCGATTTTGCCATGAACGACAAGTGCGCCGCCGGCACGGGCCGGTTCCTGGAGGTCATGGCCCGTGCGCTCGAAGTGGATCTGGACGAATTCGGAGCGCTCTGCGCCCATGCAAACACCCCTGCGAACATCAGCAGCATCTGCACGGTATTCGCGGAATCGGAAATCATATCCCTGATTTCCACGGGTGAAAAACGGGAAAACATCATTGCCGGCATTCATGATTCAGTGGCTTCCAGGATTTCCGCCATGGCCCGGCGCGTGGGGGTGGAGATACCGGTCATGATGACGGGAGGGGTGGCGAAGAATATAGGGGCCGTGCATGCCCTTGAAAACAAGCTTGAATGCGAGATCACGGTATCAACTTACGCACAGGTTAATGGGGCCATTGGGGCTGCGGTCCTGGCGTCAAGAAGGTGACGGACTCGTAAAAAACCCGTCTGCGGCGTTGCGCTCGCCGGGAAAGTGCTCAACGTACGGAAAAGTACGCCTTCGCGCTTTCTCGACGCGCGCGCCTTGCATACGGGCTTTTTACGAGCCCTCTGGTGTGGTTTTTGGGAGGAAATGATGCTCTTTACTGAGATTCAATATGAAAAGCACGGCGATATCGCCGTCATACGGTTCAACCGGCCGGAATCCTTAAACTGCGTCGGCCCGGTGACCCACGGGGAACTTATCGAGGCGTGGCAAGATTTTAAAACCAGCAGGGAGCTTAAAGTCGCCATTCTCACGGGCGCGGGTGAAAAGGCGTTCTGCGCCGGAGGGGATTTGAAGGCCGGGGAAGGCATCGTATCAGCGGACAAAGATGAAATCCTCGCCCACGTGACCGGCAAAAAGCCCGGATACATTGGACCCAGCCGGTGGACCGACATTTACAAGCCGATCATCGCGGCGGTAAACGGCCTGGCATACGCCGGGGGGCTGGAATGGGCATGCTTCGCGGATATCCGCATCGCCGAAGAACACGCCACCTTCGGCGTTACCTGCCGGCGCTGGAACATCGGCCTTGCCGACGGCGGCACACAGCGGCTCCCGAGGATAATCGGCATGGGCAGGGCCATGGAGCTTATCATCACCGGCAGGGTCATTGATGCGAAAGAAGCGCTCAGGATCGGGCTCGTAAACGAGGTCGTTCCAAAAGGAGATTCCCTGAAACGGGCCATGGCGCTTGCCGGACACATCGCATCCCTGCCCCAGCCCGCCATACGCACCGACAAGGAGGCTGCGGTGCGGGGATTCGGCCTTCCCCTGGATGAGGGCCTGAAAATAGAGGCGGAATGTTTCAATCGATCGATTTTTCAGCCAGAAACCGCCGAAGCCCTTGAAAAGTTTTTAACAAGAACCCATCCCGATCTTTTAAAAGACGGGCCGGCGGCTACACCCGGACTCGTAAAGCAGTAAATAAATCCGCCGACAAGGGGGAAACAATGCAAAGCGTGATATTTCATCCCGATCTCTGCGCCTCATGCAAATCAATTTCCTGCCTCATGAGATGCCAGTACATCGAATTTTCCGGAATCGACGAGGCACGCGCCGAAAGGAAAAAGATCAATTCCGGCCTTGACAGCCGGGTCCTTCATGAATGCCTTACCTGCTATTCCTGCCAGGAATACTGTCCAAACGGCAACAACCCGTTTTTCTTTCTTGTGGAACAGCAGGAAAAACTGGGAATCCTGCCCGCGCCAATCCCCATTGTAAAAGAACAGCTCGCCATGATGGCGCCGCGCGGAAGGCTTGAACCCCAAAAGGCCCATGCCCCGGTGGTGGACATGTGCGCATTTCCCATGCTCACCGGATGTATCCGGCCGCCGCTGTTTGAAAATGCCTCCGTATTTTCAGGAACCGATTTTTTCTGCAATATCATGTGGCTCCATTTTGCAAAAAATTCCACTATTTTTGAACGTGTTCCCAAAATGATAGAAAATATCATGACCTGTTATTTAAAGGATTCGGGACCAGATGAACATAGCATGGCCGAGCTTATCTGCTTTCATGATGAATGCTACGGGACTTATACCACGGTGGCAAATGCTTATTCCATTCCCGTCCCCTTTAAACCGATCCATCTGTTTGACTATATCGATAAAAAGCTCGATGAACTTTCCGGCAAAATAAAACCCTTAAATGCGGTGATAGCCTACCAGCGGCCGTGTTCCAACCGCTTGATACCCGAGACCGACAAGACCCTGGATCGTATTTTTGAAAAAATCGGGGTAACACGGGCCGCCCGCAAATATGACAGGCAAAACGCATTATGCTGCGGCGGCGTTCCAAGGGCGCACCAGCGGGATGATTTTGCAGACGAGCTGCTCGAGAAGAACCTCAACGACATGGTCGCGTCCGGAGCAACCTATTGCGTGTTCAACTGCCCGTTCTGCATGGCGACGCTCGCCGAGGCCGTCGCGGAAAAAGGGCTTTTCCCCATACTCGTAAGTGATCTGGTGCAGACGGCTCTGGGCGGATGACTTAATATCAATTTTGGAGATCCACAATGGATAATCTCATCAAGCGCTTAGAAGAAATCGTCGGACCCGCCCATGTATCGGCCGCAGCCGAGGAACGCTATTTTTACTCGATGGATCCCGGCACCATGCCGGCGGCGCCGCCCGACGCCGTGGTCATGCCGAAAAACACAAAAGAGGTGAGCCGAATTATGGCCCTTGCAACCGAAAAGGGCGTGCCCGTGGTTCCCATGGGGGCCGGGCTTGTGCTCTCAGGGCTTACTCGGGCTCTTAAGGGCGGCATAATCATGGACATGAAACGGATGAACCGGGTTATCTCGGTAAACCCGGCCAGCCGGTACGCGATTGTCGAGGGGGGAACTTCCCAGGGCATGCTCCAGACATATCTGAAAAAGCATCATCCCGGCCTTAAACATTCCATGCCCGACGCTCCACCCGTCGCCACCATCGGCGGCAACATCGCCATTCACGGTTCCGGCCACCTTTCGGTCCTGGCCGGATTTCACACAGACATGTTAAACGGCATGGAAGTGGTACTTCCAACCGGCGAGATCGTGCGCACCGGCTCATGTTCCGTTTCTCCCGACTGGTTCGCCCGTGCGCCCCTGCCGGACCTGTCCGGGATCTTTCTGGGATGGTCCGGGACCACCGGGGTGATCACCAAACTTTCCATCAAGCTCTTTCCGAAATATAAACACAATGATCTGCTCGTTTTCGTATGCGAGGACGCAGACCTCATGCCGGAAATCATATCAAGGCTCACATCTGCCCAGGCAGCCGAGGACATGACTCCGTGGATGACGCCAAAGCCTTTCTGGGCGAAGGGTTTTCTCCATATCAACATCGCATATGGCGGGCATACAAAAGAGGAACTGACCTTCAGGAGAAATCTTCTGCGCGCGTCTGTAAAAGAATACATGGACAAAAAAATCGCCGGATTTCTTCCCATGCCCCCGCCGCAGAAAAAGCGATTCATGAAATTGCCGTCGCCTGATCTCGCCCGGTTCGCGGATGTTAAAAAAGGAGGCGGGTTCGAGTATGTCGGGGCAATCATGGGGATCGAGCGCTTTCCCGAGGCCTACAGGGCCGGGCTTGAAATCGCGGAAAAACACGGCGTAACATGGTCCATGGGCGCCCGCATCATAGGAGCCGGGCATTGCATGATGTTTTTTTACGCCTATGCCTTCAACCGGGCGGATAAGCAGGATGTGGCCCGTGCCCAGGCCGCTCTTGAGGAAACAAACGCGGCCGCGCTTTTAATCGGCGGGATCCCCTGGAAGGCCGAGGCCCCGGCCCAGAAACAGATCATGGCGAAAATGGACCCCTCCACCCGCGACCTCATGGACAGGGTCCGGGGAATGATAGACCCTGCAGGGATTATGAATCCCGGAAATCTGGAGACATAATATGAAATTCGAAGACATATTACACAGGTGTTTCCGGTGCGGATATTGCAAACTCCCTTCAAATTACGTGGACATAAACTGCCCTTCCTATCTGGCATACGGTTTTGAGACCTATTCCCCCGGCGGCCGCATGTGGCTGATCCGGGCATGGCTTGACAAAAAGATTGAAACAAGCCCCCGCCTTGCTGAAATATTTTTTTCCTGCGCGACCTGCGCAAACTGCGTGGAACATTGCGCCATGCCCGGATTTAAAGACGATATTCTGTTTGCCTTTAATGCCGCAAAGGAAAAAATGCTCGATTCCGGCCGGGTGCCGGCGGCGGTGAGCGATTATCTCACCCGGGTGCAGCTTCACAAAAATCCATACGGCAAGCCCGCTTCAAAACGGGCCGATTGGGCAAAAACGGCCAATATACCGGAATATGACGGACAGGAATATCTTTTTTTTGCGGGAGACACGGGGGCCTACGATCCGCGCGGCCGGGAGATCGCGGCATCGGTGGCAGCCCTTCTTTTGCGTGCGGGTATATCCATCGGTGTCATGGCCGACAATGAAACTTCCGATGGAAACGATGTACGGGCCGTGGGAGAAACGCTTCTTGCCGAAGAGCTTGCCAAGAAGAAT